>NZ_KV813753.1:16555-160113 GCF_001813735.1 Staphylococcus sp. HMSC068C09 | reverse complement strand
TATTACTCATAGTAAGTAATAAGTGGGTTCTTTTAATTAATTTAAACATTTTATATTATTCTAATCGCTTAAGTTGATTAATTAATTTTTGACCTTTAAAGTACATGCCAGCATATTCTCTATACAGCATTATCATTAATTCTGACATTTCATCTAATAAAGCTTGGTTAATATTAAAATGATTCATTTTATCAATTGGCAACTTTTGTAAAATATCCAATAAATAAAATGTTTTATTGGATAGCTTTAAGGCATAAGGATCATTATTTAATACAGTTTCTGAGATGGTCCCATCATATTTAAAACTGTAAGCAATAAGCTTAGATTGATCAGTATCACCAGTAATTGCACAATAATCGAAAAATGCGCCAAAACCAAATTTATTCATACATTTCAATAATACGATAATCGACATTAATTGAGCAGAATTACCTTCTGAAATTTTATTGAGTACAAATTCTAATAACTTATAATGATATAAAGAAACTTCATTTGGTTCTAATGATCGATCTATTGCTTCGACGCATAAAGTCGCATAACTACTATCAAAAATATCTAATCGTAATTGATAATATTGGTTTATGACATCAATAGAACTGAGCGTTCCCATACCTTTCCATTTATTATAAATAAATAAGCCATACACAAAGAGTTGTGTATGAGCTTGCAAGCCGGTTTTAGATTTCTTAGCACGTCTTACCATAATAGGAATTTTAGCACCATGCTCGTTTAATATTGTAATAATTTTATCGGATTCACCATAATCTACTGATTTTATGATAATTCCTTTTTGTTTTTCTAACAATGCATCTCACCGGCTTTCCTATTAATTTAAACGTTAATCTTGATCTTCAACATATCCCATTTGACGAATAAAGTTTACTTTATTTCTCCAATCTTTCTGAACTTTTACCCATAATTCGAGGTAAACTTTTGATCCGAGAAGCATTTCAATATCACGTCGAGCTCTTTTACCGACTTCTTTAAGTTTTTTCCCACCCTTACCTATAACAATTCCTTTTTGAGAATCACGTTCAACAAAAATAGTTGCTTCAATTCTTACTCTTTCTTCACTTTCCTTAATCATTCTATCTACATTTACCCCTATTGCATGGGGGATTTCTTCACTTGTTAGATGTAAGATTTTTTCTCTAATAATTTCGCCTACTACAAATTGTTCTGGATGATCCGATATTTGATCATCAGGGTAATATTTTGGACCTTCAGGTAAATAATCTTTAAGTACATCGATAAAGTGATCCACATTCAATCCTTCAAGTGCCGAAATTGGCACAATTTCAGTAAAATCCATATAGGTTTTATATTTTTCAATCTTAGGCATAAGTGCATCTGGATGAACTAAATCAATTTTATTTAACACTAGAAATACTGGTGTTTTAACATTTTTTAGCATTTCCATTATATATTCGTCACCACGACCAATATCTTCATTTACATTTACCATAAACATAATAGCATCAATTTCTGATAGTGTATTTTTAGCTACACGCATCATATAATCTCCTAATTTATGCTTAGGTTTATGAATACCTGGTGTATCTAAGAAAATGATTTGAGCATCTTCTCTTGTCATTACTCCCTGAATTTTATTTCTTGTTGTTTGAGCTTTATCTGACATAATTGCAATTTTATGTCCAATGACTCTATTCATAAACGTGGATTTTCCCACATTCGGTCTCCCTATAATAGATACAAATCCTGATTTGTGTTCTGTCATTTATTCTAAATCCTTTCCCGAAAAGCCGTGAGGTAATAGTTCTGCTACAGTTGACTTAATCATCTCACCTTTATGATTTGTCATATACACAGGCATGTCGTCATCACAGAGTTCTTTTAATACTTGACGACATGTTCCACAAGGTGATGACGGATGTTCAGCGTCAACGGTAACTGTTATTGATTCAAAATCTCCTGGTCGATAGCCTTCTGAAATTGCAGCTACTAAACTAGATCGTTCTGCACAAATCGTTGCTGGATAAGCTGCATTTTCAACATTTGCTCCATAAAAATGGCGACCGTCTTTTGTTTTTAAATATGCACCTACTTTAAAATGACTATACGGTACATAAGCACGTTGTTGAGCTTTTCTAACTTCTTGAAAATAATGTGATTGATAACTCATTTTATTGTCCCCTTTAAAAAAAGATGTGAGGTATAAAAATCATTAAACCCATAATTAGTGCAAAGATTGAAACAACCATAACACTAAAGGCGGCAATATCTTTAGCTTGTTTAGCTAATTCGTGATAGTCAGAAGTAACTAAATCTACGACGCATTCTATAGCTGTATTCACAGCCTCAAGCGTAAGTACCAAAGTGATGCTTAACAAAATAAACAACCATTCTACAGTTGAAAGTCTTACGATAATTCCTAAAATGATAGCTATGAATGCGAATATTAAGTGTATTAGATAATTGTGATCTTTTTGAAGAAGTGTTTTTAAACCATCAAAAGTGTATTTAAATCGTTTTAAAAATTTAATCTCTAGTCAATCCATATGCGTTTAAAATTTCTTTTTGGCGTCCAAACATTTCTTTTTCATCTTCTTCATTCATATGATCATATCCTAATAAGTGTAAAAAACCATGTAAAGCTAAAAAACCAAGTTCTCTTTCAAATGAATGATTATAAGATTCAGCTTGTTCCTTAGCTACATCAGTACAAATAATAATATCTCCTAACACTCTAGGAATATCTAAACCAATAATATCTGGTTCATCTTCTTCAAGTGCAAAAGAAATAACATCAGTCACTCTATCTTTATCTCGATAATTTTTATTTATTTCTTGAATTTCATCTTTATCTACAAAAGTAACTGACAATTCAGCATCTTCATGAATGTTTTCTTTTTCTTTAGCAAAGTTAATTAAGTCTTCGATTTGATGATACCATTCATCTTTAACTAAGTTTGTATGATCATTGAAATCAATCGTAAACATTTAATTGTCTCCTTCATAACGTTCGATAATTTTACTTACTAATGGGTGTCGTACTACATCACTTTGATCTAGTTCCATTATATTTATTCCTTTAACACCACGAAGGTTCTTAATAGCTTCTTTTAATCCACTTTTAACACCTTTTGGTAAGTCAATTTGAGTTTGGTCTCCAGTTACAACCATTTTTGAACCAAATCCTAGACGAGTTAAAAACATTTTCATTTGTGCATGTGTTGTATTTTGAGCTTCATCTAAAATGACAAATGCATCATCTAGAGTTCTACCCCTCATATACGCTAAGGGAGCAATTTCAATTGTACCTCGTTCAATAAAACGTGCTGTTTGTTCTCTACCTAGGACAGTATTTAAACCATCATAAAGAGGTCTTAAATATGGATCAACTTTTTCTTTTAAGTCTCCTGGTAAGAAACCTAATGATTCACCAGCTTCTACAGCTGGTCTTGTTAAAACAATTCTTTTTACTGTTCCTTTTCTTAATTGTTTTGCAGCATAAACAACTGCAAGGAAAGTTTTACCTGTTCCAGCAGGACCTATACCAAACACTAAATCATTACGTTTCATAGCATTAATATAAAGACGTTGCCCCATTGTTTTTGCACGAATTGTTTTACCAAAGGCATCTTTAGTAATCTCTTCATCATATAAATCCAATAGATATTGAATAGTGTCATTTTTAGCCATCTTTATGGCAGCCTCAACATCTTTTAATGTAATTGAATGTCCTAACTCAATTACCTTTAATAAATTTTTAAGAACTAATTCTGCTTTTTCAACATGCTCTAATACTTGACCTTTTACTGCAATTTCTTGCCCACGAGCATGTATGATAACATCAAATGCTTCTTCAATCGATTTTAAATGTTCATCATTATTACCAATTAAAGCTTGAGAATGGTTGATGTTATCTATTTGAATTATTCCTGGCATAAAAGCGCTCCTTTTCACATAAAACATATTCATTAATAATTAATCTTTCATATAAATTTTACTAAACAATGATAAAGTATACAAATTTAAATGTTTTGAATGAATAATTAACCTAAGATAATATAACATAATAAAAAGTACCAAGAACAATATGTGTTTTAGGCGCATCTTAACATATTAGGAGCATAAATAAAGAGACTTCCACGTAGAAAGTCTCTTGTAAAGGTCAGAATGAAACAATAAATGTTGTCTTATTCTTTTATTTATAACCCTTATAATTTTTTAGGTTTATTTAGTATTTCTTGCCAAATAATCCCATCAACTATCGGGTCATTGTCAAATTGAAACGTTTGATGTGTCATATTTTTTTCAATAGATTTACTATTGAGTAATTGATTCAGTTTATAACGTTTCGTTTTTTCAGATAAGTACTTATCATTAATAATTTCTTTAGCTTTCTTTTCAATTAAAGAAAGTTGTTTTTCTTTTTCTTTGTCAATTTCAGATCTCACATTAAATAATTCTTTTGATAGCGAGTCTTCTAACTGTTTTTTAATATCTTTTTCACTTTGAGATCTCTCTCGTGAAGTTGAATCACTATCTTTAGAAGGCATTTTTTCGGTATGAGATTGTTTAGTTTCAAACCGTTTTAATTCTCCACGAGGATGTTCAGTCTTAACTTCTTTTTTAAGATTTTTATCACTGTGAACCGTTTCTTTTTTAGAAGATGGTTTTGGTGATGATGTTTTTTTATTTTGTTCTTCTTCATCAAATTCTGATGCCATCTCATTAAAAGCTTCTTCTATCTGTTCAAAAATACCTTTTTTTCTTGGTGTGTTTTGCGTAGGTCTTTGTGTATTTTTGTGTGGAGGCGTTTGATTTTTTCGTTGTTCATGACTTTTATCTCTCATTGCACTAATACCAGTAACAATCACAGAAATAACGAATATAAGAATTCCAATATTCATTTAATCACCCCTCTATTTAATTTGGTGATTCATCGTCATTTTGTTCGGTACGTTTATTAATAGCGTTTCTCATACCTGTATCTGCTTCTACATTTTTTAAATTATAGTAATCTTTTACTCCAATATTACCTTTACGTAAAGCTTCAGCCATCGCTAGTGGTACTTCTGATTCAGCTTCTACTACCTTAGCACGCATTTCTTGAACACGTGCTTTCATTTCTTGTTCAGAGGCAACAGCCATAGCACGTCGTTCCTCAGCTTTAGCTTGAGCAATATTTTTATCTGCGAGTGCTTGTTCCGTTTGTAAATCAGCGCCGATATTTTTACCGATATCTACATCTGCAATATCAATTGATAAAATTTCGAATGCTGTTCCTGAATCCAATCCTTTACTTAATACTGTTTTAGAAATATTATCAGGATTTTCTAGTACTTGTGTATGATGTTCACTAGAACCAATTGTGGAAACAATACCTTCACCAACTCGTGCAATAATTGTTTCTTCTCCAGAACCACCTACAAGTCTAGAAATATTAGCTCTTACTGTAATTCTAGCTTTAGCTTTAACTTCGATACCGTTCATCGCAACACCGGCAATAAAGGGAGTTTCGATTACTTTGGGATTAACAGACATTTGAACAGCTTCTAAGACATCGCGTCCTGCTAAGTCTATTGCGGCACCTCTTTCAAAAGGTAAATTGATATCTGCACGTTGAGCTGCTATGTTGGCATCCACTACTCTATCTACATTACCACCAGCTAGATAATGAGATTCCAATTGATTTGTTGTTAAATTTAGTCCTGCTTTATGAGCTTTAATAAGAGGACCTATCACTTTACGAGGAGATACTCTACGAAGTCGCATTCCTACAAGTGTAGCAATACTAACTTTTACACCTGCAGCAATAGCGGAAATCCATAATCCGACTGGTACAAATGAAAATAATAATAATAAAGCAACTATTATAATAATCGCAATAATTATAATTCCAATATTTAACATTGACTTTACTCCTTTTATATTTTTATTTCTCTTACAACTACTCTACTACCTTCTACCTCTAAAATTTTTACTTTTTTATTTCTCAAGATAAATGTACCGTCAGAAACAGCATCAATTCTTTTGTCATCTAAAGTTATGATTCCAGCAGGTCTTAAATCAGTAGTAGTATACGCAGTTTTTCCCACTAAGTAAGAACGATCATCATGAGATCTATAACCAGCTTCTGTACTCGTTGAATCATTCAATATCACTTTATCAAAAAATGGTATTTTACGATTAAACACTTTCACCAAAATCACCCATTCTATAATAGAAAGTATTAAAGCGACAATAACATTAAAGAGCATAACTAAAATATTATCTCCTAACATAATCATACTAACAATAATAAGCACTATTCCTATAATTCCAATTACTGCTCCAACAATGAATAGTTCTATTATTACTAAGATGATACCTATGAAAAACAATAAAATTGAAATCAAATTGACATCGCCATTAATTAAAAACCCTAGAAATAGAATAAGTAACGCTAGAGAAGCTAAAATACCTAAAATATTTATCCTTTTAGAATAAAGTTGATATAAAAAACCTAAAAAGATAATACATGTAAGAATTAATAAAACAATAGGATTAACAATGATATTTGACATATCACCCAACCATGAATGATTCAATGAAGCAAAAGTATTCTCGATATGTATCAAATTTATACTTATCATTATCTCACCTCGCTCTCAATTAAATTATACATGAAATAAATACTATATTATAGTATTACAATTGTATAAAAAAACTCTCAATTAGTTTAACTAATTGAGAGAATATATATATAATTAACATTCATGTTGAGGGAGTCAACAGAGCTATTAATTATTTGAATTTACGTTTACGTGCAGCTTCTGATTTTTTCTTACGTCTTACACTTGGTTTTTCGTAAAATTCACGTTTACGTACTTCTTGGATAGTACCACTTTTAGATACTGAACGTTTAAATCTACGTAATGCATCTTCTAGTGATTCGTTTTTACGTACTACTGTTTTAGACATCTGTATTTCCCTCCCTCCAAATATCAACGAAACTTAAAGTCAATAATTGCATAGAAATAATTAACTATGCTTTATTTAGTATAATATATGAAATAATTATGGTCAATTATAAATCTTTATAATTTCAAAAATTTATAATAATACGCCTTCTTCAGTTTTATTAGTAGCATGATTAACGATTCTAACTGCACTACCAATGTTAATTGGATAATCAGCTTTATTAATTTTAACTTTAACAATCTCACCGATTAAATCCTCACTACCCTCAAATTCAACTTTCATATAATTATCTGCGTAACCTACTAATGTATCTTTTGTTTCTCCTACTTCTTCTGGAATCACTTCTAAAACTTCATTTTCAAATTTTGATGCGTATTCTTTAGCAAGTTGGTCACTTAAAGCAATAAGTTTATGTACACGTTCATTTTTAATTGACTCATCAATTTGATCATCCATACGTGCAGCAGGTGTACCAATACGTTGTGAATACGGGAAAACATGTAACTCTGAGAATTTATGTTTAACTATAAAATCATATGTTTCTTGGAATTCTTCTGCAGTTTCTCCTGGGAAACCTACTATAACATCACTTGTAACCGCTAAATCAGGTAATGCATCATGTAACTTTGTTAGTCTTTCAGAAAAATGTTCCATAGTATATTTACGGCGCATACGTTTTAATACTGTATCTGAACCTGATTGTAATGGTACATGTAAATGTCTAACCACTTTATTAGAATTTTTTAGAACATCAATGACTTCATCAGTAAGTTGACTGGCTTCAATTGAAGAAATTCTAATTCTTTCTAAACCATCAATTTCCTCAAGATCTCTGAGTAATTGAGCTAAATTATAATTTTTTAAATCTTGACCGTATCCACCGGTATGAATACCAGTTAATACAATTTCTTTATATCCAGATTGAACTAACTGTGTTGCTTGTTCAACTACTTTTTCAGGATCTCTAGAGCGCATTAAACCACGTGCCCATGGAATAATACAAAACGTACAAAAGTTATTACAACCTTCTTGGATTTTTAGAGATGCACGAGTTCTATCCGTAAAATAAGGTACATCTAATTCTTCATATGTACGATTTTTCATAATATTTCCAACACCATTAATTGGTTGACGTTCTTCTCTAAATTGATCAATATAACTAAGTAATTTATGTCTGTCTTGAGTACCAACAACGACATCTACGCCTGGAATCTCCATAATTTCAGCAGAAGATGTTTGTGCATAACAACCTGTAACACATACTACTGCATCAGGATTACGACGTATTGCTCTTCTAATGACTTGTCTACTTTTTTTATCACCTGTATTAGTCACGGTGCAAGTATTAATGACATATACATCTGCATTAGTTTCAAAATCTACTCTTTCATAATTAGCATCTTTAAATAATTGCCATATTGCTTCAGTTTCATAATGGTTTACTTTACAACCTAAAGTATGAAACGCTACTGTTGCCATTTAATTCACCCCATCAATTCTTTCTCAAAACTTATAGCACTAAGTGCATATAGTGGCGCAGTTTCTGCTCTTAATATTCTAGGGCCTAAACCAATGTTTAAGCTTACCTCCCTAAAGAGATCAATTTCCTTATCGGAAAAACCACCTTCAGGTCCAAATATGATTAACACACGATCATTCGTTTGAAAGTTGTTTAAAATATTTTTAAATCGACTTTTTTCACCATGCTTGGCTTCGTCTTCATATGCTATTAACACATAGTCATAATTATTTATGGTATCATAAATTACTTTTAAATTCGACTGAAATTTAACATCTGGAATAACAAGTCTATAACTTTGTTCAGCAGCTTCTTTTACAATCTTTTGCCATCTATCTATTTTCTTTTGTACCTTGTTCTCTTGTAATTTAACTACAGATCGATCCATACCCACTGAAATAAAATGATTGGCACCCAATTCTGTACTTTTTTGAAGCAACCATTCATATTTATCAGCTTTTATTAAACCACTACAAATCGTTACATCAACTGGTAATTCAGTGTCAATATCTAATTGGTTTATTGGTAAAACTTCAATTTGATTAGAACTTATATGTGTAATTTCAGTAATAAATACTTTTTTATCATTAAAATTAATTATAATTTTGTTACCAATCGTATTTCTCATTACATTTTTGATATGATGTATATCTTCTTCATTGGTAATAAAAAAACGCTGATGAGAATCAGCGTTTTGATTGATAAAGTATCGTTGCAAATTATTCACTCACTTTCTGACCAACAATGCAAACCCATCCATTGTCATGATTGATTGATACAATATTAAATCCAACACGCTTCATATGTGACAGTATATCTTCATGTTTTTCTTCTATAATACCTGAAGTTATAAAATAACCATCTTCATTTAGTGTATTATAAGCATCTTCAATCATTTCATCAATAATATGAGCTAAAATATTTGCGATAACTACATCAAATTTTTCATTTTCTTCTTTTAATAAATTACCGGGAATTGCTTCAATAGCATTTTCGCAATGATTTTTTCTAAAATTCTCCTTAGCCACACCAACAGCCATTTCGTCTATATCTAAGGCTTTAATTCTTTTAACACCTAATAAGTGACTAGCGATACTTAATATACCAGAACCTGTACCTACATCAATAACTGAAGAATCTGGTGTTACATAAGTTTCAATCGCTTTTAGACACATACTTGTTGTTGGATGATCTCCAGTACCAAAAGCCATTCCGGGATCTAATTCTATACACAATTCATCTTCTGATTCTTTTGAATAATCTTCCCAACTTGGAACAATCGTAAATCTCTCAGAAGCTCTAAAAGGATGAAAATAGTTTTTCCATTCATTAGCCCAATCTACTTCAGCAATAGTCTTTGCTGAAAACTCAACTACTGAATCATCTATAAGGTCCAAATTTAATATTTCATTTTTTAATTTATTTTTAAATTGAGTGTTATATTTCAATTCGTTAAAGTATGCTTTTAATCTCACACCTTGTTCAGGATAATCTTCTTTTTTTAATTCGTAGATTTCACCAAATTTATCAGTAGGTTGATTAATTAAATCATTTGAATCTTCTATAACTACTCCATTTGAACCATAGTTTTCTAATATGTTAGTGACTAAAGGTTCAACTTCATGATTTACAGTGACTGCAAATTCTGTCCAGTTCATGATTATTCACCTCTAAAGAATTTACGAGCTTTGTCTTTAAAATTAGAAGGTTGTTCTTCCGGATTTTCACCACTGATTTCCGCAAATTCTCTCATTAATTCTTTTTGTCTATCAGTTAGTTTATTTGGTGTGACAACTTTTATATTAACAAATAAATCACCATGTCCATATCCATGAACATTTTTAACGCCTTTCTCTTTAAGACGGAATTGTTTACCAGTTTGAGTACCAGCAGGAATTGTAAGCATAACATTACTGTTTAGAGTTGGTACTTTGATTTCATCGCCAAGTGATGCTTGTGGGAAGCTAATGTTAAGTTCATAGAATAAATCATCGCCATCTCTTCTAAATTTATCAGAAGGTTTAACACGGAATACTACATAAAGATCACCATGAGGACCGCCATTTTCACCAGGTGCACCTTCACCAGCAAGACGGATTTGTTGTTCATTGTCTACACCTTCAGGTACAGTTACTTCTAATTTTACTGTTTTATTTTCAGTCCCTTTACCATGACAAGTTGGACATGGTTCTTCAAATTCTTGACCACTACCCTCACACTTAGGACAAGTTTGCTCAGTTCTTACGCGTCCTAAAATTGTATTTTGTTCAACAGATACATGTCCTGAACCATGACAATAGCTACATGTTTTTTTACTTGTGCCTGGTTTAGCACCATCACCATGACATGTATGACAGGTAACATCTTTTCGAATAGAAATTTCTTTTTTAGTACCAAAAACAGCTTCATCGAATTCTAAAGTCATAGTGTATTGTAAGTCGTCACCTTTTCTAGGTGCATTTGGATCTCTTTGACGTGAACCACCAAAGAATGAGCTAAATATATCTTCAAAGCCTCCACCGAAGCCACTGAAGTCTTGTCCACCAAATCCTTGACTACCAAATCCACCTTGGGCACCGCTATGTCCAAATTGATCATAATTTGCACGTTTATTGTCATCACTTAGAACTTCGTATGCTTCAGAAATTTCTTTAAACTTTTCATCGGCGCCTTCTTCTTTATTGATGTCCGGATGATATTTTTTTGATAATTTACGATATGCTTTTTTTATTTCATCTTTTGAAGCATCTTTACTTACGCCAAGAACTTCATAATAATCTCTTTTAGCCACAAGTATCTCTCCCTTTCTAAATTTTATAATTTAAACACATACTCAAGTATCTTAACTATAAAAGAAAAAGTCAAAGCCAATGTTCAATTGACTTTGACTTTTTGGCTTACATTTATAAATGTTTACATAGTAAACGTTATAAACGATTAGCTTTATTTTTTATCTTCGTCGTCTTTAACTTCTTTGAACTCAGCGTCTTCAACATTGCTATCATTTGATTGTTGTGAACTACCTTGTGCTTGTTGTTGAGCTTGTTGAGCTTGTTGATATACTTTAGCAGATAATTCTTGAATTACTTGTTCTAATTCTTCTTTTTTAGCTTTAATATCATCTAAATCTTGACCTTCTAATGCTGATTTAAGCGCATCTTTTTTGCTTTCAGCATTTGATTTGTCTTCTTCACTGATATTTTCACCTAAGTCTTTAATTGTTTTTTCAACTTGGAATACTAAGCTGTCTGCTTCGTTTCTTAAGTCTACTTCTTCACGACGTTGTTTATCTGCTTCAGCATTTTCTTCAGCATCTTTAACCATACGATCAATTTCTTCATCAGATAATGCAGAACTTGATTGAATAGTGATATTTTGTTCTTTATTTGTACCTAAGTCTTTTGCAGTAACGTTTACGATACCGTTTTTATCAATATCAAATGTTACTTCAATTTGAGGTACACCACGTGGAGCTGGTGGAATATCAGTTAATTGGAATCTACCTAATGTTTTATTATCTGAAGCCATTGGACGTTCACCTTGTAATACGTGAATGTCTACTGCTGGTTGATTGTCAGCTGCTGTTGAATATACTTGAGATTTTGATGTTGGAATTGTTGTATTACGTTCAATTAACGTATTCATACGACCACCCATAATTTCGATACCTAATGATAATGGAGTTACGTCTAATAATACAACGTCTTTAACATCACCAGTAATTACGCCACCTTGGATAGCAGCACCCATTGCAACAACTTCATCTGGGTTTACACCTTTATGAGGTTCTTTACCAATTTCTTTTTTAACTGCTTCTTGTACTGCAGGAATACGAGTTGAACCACCAACTAGGATAACTTCATCAATTTCAGAAGTAGATAAGCCAGCATCTTTAAGTGCTTGACGAGTTGGTTCCATTGTTCTTCTGATTAATGAATCAGCTAATTCTTCAAATTTAGAACGAGTTAAGTTGATTTCTAAGTGTAATGGACCATTTTCTCCAGCTGAAATGAATGGTAATGAGATTTGTGTTTGAGATACACCAGATAAATCTTTTTTAGCTTTTTCTGCAGCGTCTTTAAGACGTTGTAACGCCATTTTATCTTGTGATAAGTCAACACCATTTTCTTTTTTGAATTCTGATACTAAATAGTCGATGATTACTTGGTCAAAGTCGTCCCCTCCAAGTTTGTTATCCCCTGCAGTTGATAATACTTCGAATACGCCATCGCCTAATTCAAGAATAGAAACGTCGAAAGTACCGCCACCTAAGTCAAATACTAAAACTTTTTGATCTTGTTCAGTTTTATCTAAACCATAAGCTAATGCTGCAGCTGTTGGTTCGTTAATAATACGTTCTACTTCTAAACCAGCAATTTTACCAGCATCTTTAGTAGCTTGACGTTCAGCATCATTGAAATAAGCAGGCACAGTAATTACTGCTTTATCCACTTTATCTCCTAAATAACTTTCAGCAGTGTTTTTTAAATTTTGTAAAATCATTGCTGAAAGTTCTTGTGGTGTATATGATTTGCCGTCAATATCTACTTTATAATCTGTACCCATATGACGTTTAATTGATTGTACAGTATTTGGGTTTGTAATTGCTTGACGTTTAGCAACTTCACCTACTTGAGTTTCTCCATTTTTAAATGCCACAACTGATGGAGTTGTTCTAGCACCTTCAGGATTTTGAATTACTTTAGGTTCGTCTCCTTCTAATACAGATACGCAAGAATTTGTAGTACCTAAGTCAATACCTATTACTTTACTCATAATAAAATTCCTCCAATTTTAAAAATTTTTCAAATTTAAATCTTATTGATTAACTTTGACCATAGATGGTCTTAAAACTCTATCTTTTAATTTATACCCTTTTTGTAATTCTTGAGTGATTTCACCAGAATTGAAATCAGGATTGTCATCTTGAACAACAGCTTGATGGAAGTTTGGATCGAATTCTTGACCTTCAGACTCAATTTCTTCTAAGCCATTGTCTTTTAATGCTCTTAATAAGCTTTCATGAATCATTTGAACGCCTTTTTTGAGAGATTTAAATGATTCGTCATTACCCTCAATTTGAAGTGCACGTTCAATGTTATCGATAGTAGGTAAAATATCAGTAAGCACGGGTTGAGCTTGATATTTTTTATTTGTTTCATTTTCATTTCGAATTCGACGCTTATAATTTTCGAATTCAGCATATAATCTTAAATATTTTTCTTCATTTTCATTTGCTTTTAATTGTAATTGTTGAATTTCTTCGTCTTTAGATTGATCATTTTTATCATCATTATCATGTTCAGATGTAGATTCATTATTTAATTCTTCTTCAGAAGGATTATTTTCTACATCATTTGAAGACGACGCTTCGTTTTTAACGTTTTCATTTTCTTCAGTATGTTCAGTGTTATTTTTCACTGATTCGTCTTTTTCTGTCATTTTATGCCCTCCAATATAATTACAATTAGATTCACCATATTTGATTAAGTAATTGAATCACATTTTGATAATGCATCGCAGTTGGTCCGATAACCGCAATTTGTCCTTTTAGTGCATCATCAAAATGGTACTGGCTCGTTATAATTGAAATATCACTTAACCCTTCATCTATTTCGTGGCCAATTTTAACATTAATTTCAGAAGTGGAAATATCTTCTAGTAACTCGATAATTTTTTCTGATTCTAGATATTGTAAAATTGGCTGAATAGAAGAAACATTGGTTTCGTTCAGTGCATCAATAAGTTTAACCTTTCCACCCATAAAAATGCTATTACTTTGTTTATGGAGATGAGAAGTTAGCATGATAGTTAATTCATTTATAAAGGATTGTTCCGCCATAGAATTTGTAAATTGTTTTAATTTCTTATTAAAATCAAATTGACTTTTATAATAATTATCAGTCAGAAAATTTGAAATCCTTGTTAACCTTTCATCGCCAAACTCCATTGATTCACTTAAATGTAAATGTTCTACATGTCCAGAATTATAGATGATGACCATTATAATTATAGACGAATTTGCACGAATCAAATGAACATTATTTATAATATCTGTTTTGTGATTAGGTCGAACAACCAACGTTGCATATTGAGATTTTATTGATAATTCATCAGCAAAATAACTAAGGGCTGAAGAAATATCATAATGATTCTCAATCAAAAGTTGATTTAAACGTTGAACTTTATTTTGTTTTTGATGAGATGTTTGTTTTAACAATTGATTGACGTATAATCTAAAACCTTGTTCAGAAGGTGCACGCCCTGAAGATGAATGTATTTTTTCTAAAAAATTCAACTCTTCCAAATACTTCATTTCATTTCTAATAGTAGCTGGGCTTACATTTAAGTTATGTCTATCAATTAAGGTTTTAGAACCTATCGGTTGTCCTAAATCAACATAATCTTCAACAATTGCATTTAAAATGCTTAATTGCCTATTTGTAATCATGTCTTCACCTCATTAGCACTCCTTTGTCTCAAGTGCTAATTATAATTTAACAAATTGGTCAAAGTAAGTCAACGTTAAAGCTCTTATTTTTCAAAAAAATTTATTAATTTAATAGAAATGCTTCAAAAACTTCATTTCCAATGATTTTTCCCTTATTGGTCAATGAAATATGGTTATCTCTTTCATAAAGTAAATTTTTCTTTTTCAGATTATTTATTGTCTCACCAAATACTTTATCCATTGAGGTACCAAATTTTGAAAGAAATTTAACTTTATCGACACCTTTATTCATTCTTAATCCTAAAAACATTTCTTCTTCCATTCTTTCTGAATGAGTAGGAAAATTGGAAGTTAAAATAGGACGTTGATGATTATTAATAGCATTGATGTAATGATTAACAGGATTGAGATTCGAATAGCGTTCCCCATTTACATATCCACTTGCGCCTGCTCCAAAACCATAATATTCTTCATTTAGCCAGTAAGTCTTATTATGCCTTGATTCATGATGAGACTTAGCGAAATTTGAGATTTCATATTGTTTAAATGAGGTTTCTCCTAAAACATTCATTAAATATTGGTACATTTCAGCTCCTATATCTTCGTTTGGCAATTTTAATTTGCCTTTTCGATACATATTATAAAATTGAGTTTTAGGTTCTAAAATTAATCCATAACTTGAAATATGATCTATATCCATTTGTATTGCTCTATTAAGACTATCTGAAAAATCTTCTAATGTTTGAGTTGGTAAATGATACATTAGGTCTAAACTAATCGATTCAATATTTGCTTTTTTAGCATACTCTACAGCATTATATATATCTTGAGTTTTATGTGTTCTACCTAGAATTTTTAGTAATTCTGGTTTAAATGTTTGTACGCCCATAGAAATTCTATTTACACCATATGAGTGTAGTAATTTCACTTTATCTAAGGTTAATTCATCGGGATTTGCTTCAAATGTATATTCACCTTTAATTGAAAAAGTTGACTGTATTGCTTTTAAAAGTCTTTCAAGTTGCTTGAGATTTAAAGCTGTAGGCGTACCTCCTCCAACGTACATTGTTTCAAGATTTCTAATTTCACTTGTTTTCATTTCTTTAATTAATGCAGAAATATACTCATCTACTGGTTGTTTGTTAATAAAGTACTTATTAAAATCACAATATGTACAAATCCTAACGCAAAAAGGTATATGAATATATGCACTTTTTATTGACATCGTTACACCCTCATTTTTAAGTTTTTAAAACACAAACGAGGTTGGAACACATGATTCTGGGTTCCAGCCTCGCATTAATAACCTATTCATCATCCATTTTAAGAACAGCTAAGAAAGCATCTTGTGGTATGTCTACGTTACCAACAGCTTTCATTTTTGCTTTACCAGCTTTTTGTTTTTCAAGTAATTTACGTTTACGGCTGATATCTCCACCATAACACTTAGATAACACGTTTTTACCCATAGATTTAATATTAGTTCGGGCCACAATTTTTTGACCTATTGCAGCTTGAACTGGAACTTCGAATTGTTGTCTAGGAATAAGTGTTTTTAATTTTTCAACAAGAGCTTTACCTCGTTCATATGCAAAATCTCTGTGAACGATAAAACTAAGTGCATCTACTTTGTCACCATTTAATAAAATATCCATTTTAACTAAATTACTTTCTTTATTTTCAATAAATTCATAATCAAATGAAGCATAGCCTTTCGTATTAGATTTTAATTGGTCAAAGAAATCAAATACAACTTCTGATAATGGAATTTCATAAACGATATTCACACGGATATCATCTAAGTAATCCATATTTATAAATTGGCCACGTTTACGTTGACACAGTTCCATAACTGCTCCAACATAGTCATTTGGCACCATCATTGTCGCTTTTACATATGGTTCATAAATCGCTTTAATTCTATCACGTTCAGGCATTTGAGATGGATTATCAACTGTAACTTCTGAACCATCATTCATTTCACATTTATATATAACTGAAGGTGCAGTCGCAATTAATTCTATTCCAAATTCTCGTTCAATTCTCTCTTGAATAATTTCCATATGTAGCATACCTAAGAATCCTGTTCTAAATCCAAATCCCAGTGCTTGTGATGATTCTGGTTCAAATTCTAATGATGCATCATTTAATTGAAGTTTTTCAAGAGCTTCTCTTAAATCGTTATAATCTTTATTATCAATTGGGAACAATCCACAATAAACCATTGGATTCATCTTTTTATACCCTTTTAACGGAGCATCTGCTGGTCTATCTACATGAGTGATAGTATCCCCAACACGTGAATCGTCGACATTTTTAATACTTGCAATAATATATCCAACATCGCCTACTGTAAGTTCTTCAATTGGTAGTTGTTTAGGAGTATTAATCCCAACCTCAGTAACTTCAAACTCTTTTCCTGTTGCCATCATTTTGATACGATCTCCAGCTTTTACAACACCTTCCATTACTCGAATAGAAGAAATAACGCCTCGATAAGGATCGTACTCTGAATCAAAAATAAGAGCTTTAAGCGGTGCACTAGGATCTCCTTCTGGTGGAGGAACAACTTCAACAATTTTTTCTAAGATTTCATCGATACCAATATTTGATTTGGCACTTGCTAACACAACTTCATCTTTATCTAAGCCAATAACATCTTCTAATTCTTGTTTTACTCTTTCTGGTTCAGCAGCGGGTAGATCTATTTTATTTACTACCGGTAAGAGTTCTAAATCATTATCTAGTGCTAAGTAAACATTAGCAAGAGTTTGAGCCTCGATGCCTTGTGCAGCGTCAACTACTAAAATAGCGCCTTCACATGCAGCTAATGAACGAGAAACTTCATATGAGAAATCGACGTGCCCTGGAGTATCGATTAAATGAAACGTATAAGTCTGTCCATCTTTAGATTCATATTTTAATCTAACAGCATTTAATTTAATTGTAATACCGCGCTCTCTTTCAAGATCCATTGAATCAAGCAATTGATTTTGCATTTCTCTAGTTTCTACAGATTTAGTATTTTCTAAAATTCTATCTGCTAACGTTGATTTACCATGATCAATATGAGCAATTATAGAAAAGTTTCTTATATTATCTCTTCGGTTATAGCGTTCTTGCATATCCATAACTTATCATTCTCGCTTTCGTAAATTTACCCGTATATGTATACATCTTTGACATAATATCGTTTTTAATCATTATTTGCAAATTTAAGAGAAAAGAATCATCATGTGAAGATTCTTTATTTACTTTTAATTTTAAGATTTTTCTTAAACTACATAACAATTATAAAGTGTTGTATAAAGGTTTCCAATAGTTAATATCGTTCTTTTTGTAAATAAATAGGTTTAATGTTAATAAATGATTGCACAAATATTCATGTTTTGATAAAATATTTCTTGTTGTAATCAAAATAAAATTTGATATGCTTAGATCACTTTTAGGAGGTGACAGTAATGCCAAATATTAAATCTGCTATTAAACGTGTAAGAACAACTGAAACTGCTGAAGCACGTAATATTTCACAAAAAAACGCTATGCGTACTGCAGTGAAAAATGCTAAATCAGCAATTGAAAATAATGCTGATAATAAAGCTGAATTAGTTAACTTCGCAATTAAATCAGTTGATAAAGCTGCACACAGTAACTTAATTCATTCAAATAAAGCTGACCGCATTAAATCTCAATTAATGTCTTCAAGCAAATAATCATTTAAAAAGTTCAAGCGATTAGCTTGAACTTTTTTTATTTATAAAGAAAGAATAAATAATTCTAAAATCAGTTGTTTATCCATATATGAGGATTTTAACTTATAATCAGTTTCTGCACATTGATCAATAATATTTAGCAAATGAGTTAATTGATAATGTTTTACTTGATTTAAAGCCAATTTAACTCGGTATGGGTGCACATTAATTGTTTTAGCAATTTGTTGTCCGCTATATCCTTTTCGACTTAAAATTTTACATTGATAATATAATCGATAATTACTTGTTATTAATGCTAATAGTTTAATAGGTTCTTCTTTCATTACTATTAAATCTTTAATAAGTTGAATGGCTTTATATTTTTCCCCTTTTTGTATATATTCAGTTAAAAGAAAAACATTTTGTTCTAAACTTCTATTAATAATCTCTTCAACATCTTTTTTATTTATAGTTGTTCGCTCTCCTAAAAATAAAATAATTTTTTCTAATTCTTGCGAAACTATATTAAAGTTAATACCAGTTAATTCTATAAATAAATCTAATGCATCCTGTTTAATATCTTTAAAATTTTCATGAAGTTTATTTTTTATCCAATTTTTAATCTCTTGTTCAGACATCTGTTCAACTTTAGCTAGCTTGCTTGTCTTTTTTAAAGTCTTAGTAATTTTCTTTCTTTCATCTAATTTATTTTGATACACTTCAAAAATGATAAAGTTTTCTCCATCATATTTTTCTAAAAATTCATTTACTTGTTCGTTGTTCGGTTGGATATCTTTTGAAACTTTCTCACCTGTAAAAATAAAAGCATTTTTAACAACAATAGCTTTTTTCTCTGAAATAAAAGGCATTGTTAATGCTTCTTCTATAATCTGATTAAAACTTGTATCATAAAGATTATATTTAACATAGTTAAAATCGTCTTTTTTTTCATTTAAGTAACTTTCTACGATTTCATTACTTTTTTTCTCCACTAGTTCTGGCACTTCTCCGTATATAGCCATTATATTATTAGCCATGTAAACTTGCACCCTTTCAAAATTATACCATTAAGTTATTATAGCATTGTGTAATTATTATTCTCTATCATTAACTTCTATTAAAGGATGATATAAGTTGATTATCGAGATTTAAAGTAATTTCTCCATCAGTTTGAGTATTGTAGATATGAGAATTAATTTTCTCTAATTTATCTATCGTTTCGTTATTAGGCAAATGAAAAGTATTATTTTTTCCACTTGAAATCATACTAATTTTAGGTTGTATGATTTCTAAAAAATGTTTTGAACTACTTGTTTTACTGCCATGGTGTCCAACTTTTAGAACATCAATTAACGGTAAATGATATTTCTTTAATAATAAATTTTCATTTTCTTCAATTGCGTCGCCCATCAATAATAATTTGTAATTTTTGTACTCTATTAATGAAATTATACTTTGTGCATTTTTGTCTTCATTGGAATCAATAAAAGCATTTAAAAATGATATTTTAGCTTCTTTCAACTGAATATTATTAGTCTCTAAAACATCAATAACTTTTATATGATATATACTACAAAATGTATGTATAGTTTTAATTTGATCTACTGAATAACTTTTTATATATAAATATAAATTTTTAATTCTTATATTTTGTGCTAAATAAGGAAATTCGCCTATATGATCATTATGTGGATGAGTAAGAATTAAGTGATCAATTTTTGATATTCCTCTAGATTTTAAAGTAGGCATAATATGATATTTCGCAATATTATGATTATCTTTAATCTTCGTTTGAACTACTTTACCACCAGTATCTACCATCACAGTTTCATTATTTTTTGTTTGAAAAAGAAAACTATCACCTTGACCAACATTTAAAGCAGTAAACGTCGTCGCTAATGATTGATTAGTTAATCTTATAAATATTATAAATAAGATAATTATAATTAAGAATGCTCTATAATTTTTATAACATATAAATATAGTTAGTAGAGTTAATAAAATAAAACAGTAGAGTAGACTTAAATTTGATTGATCAGCGATATTTATTTGGTAATTTCTAAATAAAATGAACGGGTGCATTATTCTATCGTGCAGTTCAAATAATTGATTTGCAACCATATTTATACATCGCAAGTCACTAAAGAAATGATAGAAAGTAAATAGAACAATAGAAAGTGGAAAAATAATGAAAGAATATAATGGGACAAATATTACATTAGAAATAAAACCAATCCATTGAAACTGATTAAAATGATAAATACTAATAATCATGGATGAAAATTGAGCGATAATTGTTATATAAATATAATTCTTTAAAATTGATTGATTATTAAATAATGGCTTAGAAAATAGTATAAAAAAAGAAATAATGAAAGAAAATTGAAATCCAATGTCATAAGCAAAATTCATATTCCAAATTGTCATAAATAAAAAGACCAACGATAATACACTTATAGACGAAATTTTAAAAGTCTTAGGGATAATAAAAAAAGTAATAGCGGTTAAAACTGCTCTTATAGCACTCGGTGCAAAATTTGTATAAAAAATAAATAGTATTAGTATCATAATAATAAAAATTCGTATGAATAATTTTGGAATATTAAACCTGACCAAACTATATTGAATGATAAAAATAATGGTAGCAACGTGTGATCCACTGACAGCAAGTAAATGATAAATACCTATCGCTTTAACCTTATCTAAGTAATCTGTATCAATTGCACTAGTATCTCCAGTAATTAAAGCTAAGACTCTCTCTGGATATTTTAACGAAGAATGGTATAACTTGTTTTGAATATAATTTAGGTGTTTATCTATAAAACTTATATGATTAACTTTAGTACAATGTTTATTATCTATTTGATCGATATAAACATAGACTTCATTATGAATACTATTTGTGATATTTCCATTAATTTTACATTCTCGATTTTTTAAATCTTTAGCTTTCAATTGTGGACTTTTAAAAGTAAAGTGATAATTATTATGTTTATATTGAAATTGTCCTTTAATAATTTGATTGAATTGTTTTATATCATTTTGAAACGTTACTTTTGAATTTATATTACTGTGGACTTTTAAATTTTGGAGTATAAAATGATTTGTTTTCAAAGTATGGTGTACTTGAAATAAAGCTAGAAAGAAAAAGGATAAAATTAATAAATAGTGGTATAAAGGAATACTCTTTCGATACACAATAATTAATATAATAGCAAATATTAAAATTGAAAATAATTTAAGATGAACCCATAATATACCACTTAAAAAAGAAAGTGCATATAAAACAACTAACATTCTTTAGTTAAAAATTCAGCTATTTTATTAGCAGAAAATGGTATTTTTTCATACTCAATACCTGCTTGATTTAATAATTTAATAGCATATTTATGATTATGATAATCTTTTGCATAGTATATTTTCTTAATACCTGCTTGAATAATAGACTTAGTACAGTTTAAACAAGGAAAATGTGTGACATATATCGTTGCATTATCTGATGATACACCTTGTTTTGCGCATTGTAATAATGCATTCATTTCTGCGTGAATGGTTCTAATACAATGACCATCTTCTATTAAACATCCTACATCAATACAGTGAACTTCTCCTGCTACTGAGCCGTTATAACCTCCTGCAATTATTCTATTGTCTTTTACAATTGTTGCGCCTACTGATAGTCGTTGACATGTAGAACGTAATGCAAGCAAATGGCTTTGTGCCATAAAATATTCGTCCCATTTTATTCTATCCATAAAGTTCAACTCCTTAAAAAAATATATATCTATTATAATTTATATTAAAAATTCTTCCAATTTAATTTATGTAGTAAAGTAATCTTTAAGTTTCTCGAAAGTTTTCCCTCCAATTCCTCTTACTTGTTTTAAGTCTTCAACCTTATTAAATTGTCCCTTTTCCTCTCTGTATTTAATAATCTCTTTCACTTTAGTTGGACCTATACCTGGAACATTAAGCAATTCTCTTTCATTTGCTGTGTTAAGATTGACTTTAATACTTTCAGAAGTATTTAAATCACTTTGATTAGTGGGTGTAGCATTTATTTTCGTTTCATTTTTATTAGGTATATAAATCATTTTTTGATCAGTAAGTTTTTCAGATAAATTGATTTTTGTAATATCAGCATTTTCAGAAACTTTAGCTTTTTTTAGTACATCTTTAACTCTATCGTTCTTTTTCATTTCATAAACATCTGGTAATTTAACCGCTCCTTTGACATCTACATAAATAGTTGAATTTTCTTTAGAAGAAGTGGATAAATTATTATCATTTTTATTTTTATTATATTTTTCATTATTATTAAATTGGCTATTGTTAGCATTAGATGTTGTCATATATTCTGAAGGCTCATTATTTTTCATAAGCATGAGAATCACTATAAAAAGTAACACTACTGCAATTAAAATGATGATATGAGTCTTCCACTTAGTTAATAATTGAATTATTTCATTTCTATACTTAAACAAAAACTCATCTCCTTATATGTATAAACGTATAAGAAGATGAGTTTACTTTATTTTATTTATAAGCAACAAAAAACAATCTGTCACCTTTTTCATTATGATTATTGATGTCAAAGTCTACAAAAGTTTCAATACGATTAAATCCAGTTTGTTTTAACAATCGAATATAGAAATCCTTTTCAAATGTTCTTTGATAGTGTGATTCATTAAAACGGTGATAATTACCATTATGCTGTTTTAAAAAGAAGCTCATATCATGATAAACACTATAAGGTTCTTCACCTTTTATAGCTTCCCACGCTAAAAATATGTCATCATTATCATCAATATAACATTGATTATTAAATGCTGTGTTCATTTTATATATCGTATGAATATCGAATATAAACATTCCTAAATCAGATAAATGATTAAATACACAATTAAACGTATTTACGATATCATCAATATCAGGTAAATAATTCAGGGAATCACAAAATATTGTTACAACATCATATGTTGTATTTAATGAAAAATCGGTCATGTCACCTTCTAACCAAGTAACTTGATTAGATTTATTTGCAGCAATAGATAACATGTCTGTACTTAAATCCATGCCCGTAACCGTGCCAATAGAAGGAAGTAATTGCGTTAAACTTCCAGTGCCACAACCAATATCAAGAATATTTATTGAATCATTAGAAGACATTGTTCTTGTATAATATTTTACAATATTAAACCATTCTTCATAAGGTTGATCTTGAGTAAGCTGATCATAAACTTTACTCATTTCGGTGTATTGCATCATTTTAATATGCTACCTGATTATATGATTCTATTGGAGCATCTTGATAAAGTTTCTCTATATTATAGTAATTGCGTTCATCTTTATGGAAAATATGAACTACTACGTCTGCTAAATCAATTAAGACCCATCTTGCACTTTGATAACCTTCCATACGCTTTACTTCAATATTATTTTCATGTACTTTTTCTTTTACTGCTCTAGCAATTGATTGAACTTGACGTTCATTGTTACCGTGACACACTACAAAATAATCAGTCATATCACTAATACCTTGCATATTAAGAGAAACAATATCTTCTGCTTTTTTATCTTCTGTCGCTGTGACAGCAATATTTAATAATTCTTCTGAATTCATTTAATCATCCTTTATCTTTTGATCACTATAATTATAATAATTTAAACATTCAATTGTAGAACCATAAACAGTAATATCTTTACTAATTAAAAATAGCACTGTTCGCTTTGATATTTCATAAATTGTTTTATCTAAGCTACCTTGATTGTATGCCATATCTCTAATTTCTTCAACTCCTGGAGTTTTTCTACCAGGTTCTATATAGTCAGCAATAAATACCAATTTTTCAGTTTTTGTCATTTCTTTACGACCAGTAGTGTGATATTTAATGGCTAATAATGTTTCTTCATCTTCGATGCCATAATCAGCCTTCATTAATGCTGCACATACAGGTCCATGAAGAATTTCACTTCCATAACTTAACAAATTGCTATCTAAATCATGTTGGCGAACGACTTGATACATTTTTCCTAAATCATCATATTTACAATAATCATGTAAAATGCCTGCTAACTCTGCTTTACTTTTATCTCCATCATAGATTTCAGCAAGCTTAACTGCTGTGTCAGCTACTCTAAGAGAATGTTTAAAACGCTTTTCGGGCAATTTATTTTCGATAAGTTTTTTTGCTTCTTTAGTGTTCATAGAATCCTTCCTCTCTAATATATTTACTAACATTTCGAGGGACTAAAATATCAATTGTTTTTTTATCTTTTACACGTTGTCTAATCATTGATGAACTAATATCCATTCTTGGAATAGATATGGAAATCATATTTTCATCAACCTTTTGAATATTTTTTTCTCTATTTACTACTATAAAGATAATCATTTGCTTTAATTCATCTATTTTATACCATTTATCAAGTTGATCATATTGGTCTGATCCTATTACAAAATAAAACTTATCGTAAGGATTTTGGTCAATTAAAGCTTTTAATGTATCATACGTATAACTTTGACCTTTTCTTTCTAATTCTGCATAACAAATATTTCCGAAACCTAACTGCTCGATTACCATATTAATCATTTTGATGCGATAATGAGCATCTAAGTAATCGTTATGTTCTTTAAGTGGAGCCATATAACTTGGTAAAAAATAGAAAACATCCGGTTTAATTTTATGAAATACTTCATTAGCTACTAACATATGTGCAGTATGAATAGGATTGAATTGTCCGCCGTATAAAACAATTTTTTTCATAGAATTATGGTAATGAAATTTCCTTATTTTCTTGAGATTCTCTATAAATGATTATCATTGATCCAATGACTTGGACCACTTCACTATTAGTAGCTTGACTTAGCGTTTGGGCTAAATCGTTTTTATCATCAAAATTATTTTGAAGTATATGAATTTTAATTAATTCTCTATTTTCTAGTGTTTCATCTATTTGACTAATCATATTATCATTAATTCCAGCTTTACCTATTTGAAAAATTGGATCAATGTTATGCGCCAAACTTCTTAAATATCTTTTTTGTTTACCTGTTAGCATAGCATATTATTCTCCTTTTAATTGATTTAAAACTGCTAATTTCATTTCTTTAATTTCAGCATCTTTGCCAGTCCATATTTTAAAGCTCTCAGCACCTTGATATACAAACATATCTAGACCATTATAAATAGGGTTACCCTTCTCTTCAGCTTGTTGTAAAAATGATGTTTTATAGGGAATATAAATGATATCACTTACCAATGTATTCGGTGATAATTGATCGAGACGAATTACACTCTCTTTATTATTATCTAATCCTGCTGATGTTGTATTAATAATAATATCAAACTCATCAAGATATTGTTCAGCTTGTTGTAGGGTAATCGCATTAATATCTAATTTCCAATTATCAAAGCGACTCATTGTTCTATTCGCTATAGTTAATTTAGGCTGTACACATTGTGAAAGTGCAGTTGCAATACCTTTGCTTGCGCCCCCAGCTCCAAGAATTAAAATATATGCATTAGATAAGTCAGGATATACTTGTTTTAATCCTTTTACGTATCCAAGACCATCAGTATTATAACCAATCCATTTATTCCCTTCTATTTTCACAGTATTCACTGCACCTACAGCTTTAGCTTGTTCATCAATATCATCTAAGAATGGAATGATGCGTTCTTTATGAGGAATAGTAACATTAAATCCACTTAAATTTTTTTCAGTTATTATTTCTTTAATATTATCGAAATCTTGAACCGGTATATGCAATGCTTCATAAGTATCATTTAAACCTAAAACTTTAAAATTAGTATTATGCATCACTGGTGATAATGAATGTGAAATCGGATCTCCTATCACTGCAAATTTCATTATGAATCCTCCCTACATAATAGATTGTCTTAAAACAACATCAACACTTTTAGGAACTCGGACAATCACTTTTGCACCTGCTTCGATTGTAATAAAGCCCAATCCAGAAATCATAATGTCACGTTTTTCTTTCCCTGTTTCTAGACGTACAGCTTTCATATCACTTATATTAAATTTTTCTGGATTACTAGGTGGACTTAATAAATGTCCTATTTGCTTTCGCCATAAATCATTTGCCTTTTCAGTTTTAGTTCTATGAATATTTAAATCATTAGAAAAATAACATACAAGTGGTCGTTTCCCACCAGAAACATAATCTATCCTAGCTAATCCACCGAAGAATAAAGTTTGTCCCTCATTTAATTGAAATACACGTTGTTTAATTTCATTCTTAGGAATAATCACTTTTAATTCTTTTTCAGTAACATAATGGGTCATTTGATGCGCTTGTATAATGCCAGGTGTGTCATACATAAAAGTTTTCTCATCTAAAGGAATATCTATCATATCTAATGTTGTACCTGGAAATCTTGATGTTGTAACGACATCTTTTTCACCTACACTTTGCTCAATTAATTTATTGATTAAAGTTGATTTACCAACATTTGTAGTACCAACGATATAAACATCTTGATGATTTCTAAAACGGTTGATTGATTCTAAAAGTGCATCAATACCCCATCCTTTATGAGCTGATATTAATACCACCTCTTCAGCTTCTAATCCATACTTTCTAGCTGTTCTTTTTAACCATTCTTTTACACGACGTTGGTTAATTTGTCTTGGTAAAAGATCTAATTTATTCGCTGCCAAAATGATTTTCTTATTTCCTACAATTCGTTTTAAAGCATTAATAAACGATCCTTCAAAGTCAAAAACATCAACTACGTTAACGATAATACCTTGTCTATCGGATAATCCATTTAATAAATTTAAAAAATCTTCACTATCCATTCCTACATCTTGTATTTCATTATAATTTTTTAATCTAAAACAACGTTGGCATATAACATCATCTCTAAATAAATTATGTTCTGGCACATACCCAGGTGCGTTTTTATCTTCAGATTGTAAAGGAGCGCCACAACCGATACATTTTAAAGTTTCATCCAATCAATTTTCCTCCCATGTAATATAACCTTTTCTTTTAAAATAGTTTAATAATCGACGTTCGATTATTCTATTTAGTCTAGTTAAAAATCCATCTGTCTTTTTGACAGGAACTACCATGATAGTATATAGACCGTTATTATTGCCACCAAGTACGTCTGTAAGCATTTGGTCACCTATAACGATTGTTTCTTCTGGTTTAATATTCATGTGTTGTATCGCTTTTTTAAAAGCTCTTCCCATAGGTTTTCTAGCTTTAAAGATAAAATCAACGTCTAAGTCTTTCGAAAAACCGGAAACACGTTTTTCATTATTATTTGATACTATTGTAATCGTTAAACCTAAATCATTTGCCTTTTTAAACCATTCTTGTATTTCTTTCGTTGGTGTTTTAACGTCCCAACCTACTAATGTATTATCTAAATCTGTAATAATACCTTTAAAACCAGAATTTGCTAATTTTTCAATATCAATTTGAAATACAGATTGTACATAATCATTAGGCATAAAATATGTTTTAATTAATCCCATTCATTTCACCTTTAAGTTATTTATTTTTTATATTTCATTAACCAACTGTTCAACAATTTTACTTGATGATTGAGCTGCTTTACCAAGAAACTCTTCAAACGACATCTCTGCTTCCCCATTTGCTAAATCAGAAACAGCACGAGTAACGATAAAAGGTAAATTAAATTGATAACAAGTTTGAGCAATAGCCGTTGCTTCCATTTCAACTGCCATAGCTTTTGAAAACTGACGTTTAATTTTTAATCGCTGTTCACTACTACCAATAAAACTATCGCCACTTACAATTTGACCAATTTTAGCGGTTAAATTTTGTTGTTTTACAACTTTTTCAGTTAATTGGAGTAATTGTTGGTTAGCTTCAAATTGAGCTGGCATTTGAGGTATTTGACCGATGTCGTATCCAAAGGCAGTTGCATCTGCATCATGGTACATCACATTATTACTAATTAAAATATCTCCAACTGATAAACTATCATCTAAAGCACCAGCAGAACCTGTATTTATAATCAATGTAGGTTTAAATTTTTCAATTAATAGTGTTGTCGAAATTGCAGCATTTACTTTTCCAATTCCACTTTGTGTTAAGACAACATCTTTATTATTTAGTTGCCCACGATAAAATTTTACATGTGCTACTTCAATCTCATTTAAATTCACTAATTTATGTTTTAAAATCGCTACTTCTTCTTCCATAGCTCCAATAATTCCAATCATATTTACACCTCAACTTTAATCTTAGCACATGTTATTCTAACATAATTTCTAGTTCATCACGACTAACTTTTTTTATTAAATCATCTTGAAAAATATTTAATAAAAAAACTGTCGATACAGTTAAACACTGTCGACAGTTAAATTTTAAATTACATATTTATTTATGGTTAACCTTTCCATAAAGTAGCTAAATCTTGTAGAGACAATACACCTGTTATAATTGTAACAATAACTGCTACAATGCCAAATACTAACATCCATATTGGATGTTTATAATCTCCAACAATTGATTTTTTTCTACTCGCTATCAATATTGCACCCAAAGTAATCGGTAAAATCCATCCATTTATTGCTCCTGCAATAATCAATAAACTAATTGGTTTTCCAATTAATAAGAAAATTATTGTTGAAATCACGATGAAGACAATGACAATCAAATTATTTTTATTAAATAATGATTTGTGTAATGTTTTTAAGAAAGTTGCACTTGTATATGCTGAACCAATCACTGATGACATTGCGGCTGCGAAAATAACAACTCCAAAAATATTTTTTCCTATTGGTCCAATAGCATGTTCAAATACTGATGCTGGCGGATTATCTGCATTTAAAGTGACACCTGTCACTACAACTCCAAGTACTGCTAAGAATAATAATGTTCTCATAATACCTGTAGTTAAGATACCTGCAATAGCTGAACGATTCACAAATGGTAAAAACTCTTTACCTTTCATTCCAGAATCAAGTATTCTATGTGCACCAGCAAATGTGATGTATCCACCTACTGTTCCTCCAACTAAAGTAATGATTGGTAAAATTAATTTAATAGGATGTTCTGGTGCAACTGTATGAACAAGTGCATCACCATAGGGTGGGTTAGATACAACCATGACATAAGCTACTACTAATATCATTATTACTCCTAAAATCATTGAAACAATATCCATAATTTTTTGACCACTTTTACTTACAAATATTAAAATTGCAAAAATGGCTGTAATAGCTGCTCCCCATTTAACATCAAGTCCAAACATTGCATTCAATCCTAAACCTGCACCAGCTATGTTCCCGATATTAAAAGCAAGTCCTCCAAAAGCAATCAATATTGAAATTAAAGTTCCTAATCCAGGTAACACTTTATTTGATACTTCTTGACCACGTAAACCTGTTACAACTAATACGCGCCAAATATTAATTTGAGCTCCAATATCAATTAATATAGATATTAAGATTGCAAAAGCGAAACTTGCATAAAATTCTGCCGTAAACACAGCAGTTTGAGTTAGAAATGCAGGACCGATCGCTGATGTAGCCATTAAAAATACAGATCCATAAAGTAAGCGTCTATGACTTTTTGTAAATTTAAAATTGTCTTTATCTTGTTTTTGATTTAAATTTTCTTTCATTAGAAAACCCCCTTATAAGGATTGAATATCAATGCCTTCTTTCGTTAATTTTTTTCTTATTTGTTCAACAAATTCTAGTGCATGTTTACCATCACCGTGAACACATATTGTATCTGTTTCCAAATCAATTTCTTTTCCATTGCGACTTATCACTTTGTTTTCAGTTACCATTTTCAAAACTTGTTTTAATGCTTCGTCAGAATCAGTAATGACTGCGTCTGGTTCTTTACGACTAACTAATTGACCATTATCTTCGTAACGTCTATCAGCAAATACTTCAGAAGCTGTTTTCAATCCGATTGCTTGAGCTTCAGATATTAATAATGAATTAGATAAACCTACAAGCACTATAGTAGAATCAAAATCGTATACTGCTTTTGCAATTGCTTTTGCAATTGCTTTATTTTTAGCACCCATATTATACAGTGCACCGTGTGGTTTAACATGATTTATTCGTGTTTGGTGTACTTTACAAAATCCTTCTAAAGCACCTAACTGATAAACTATTAGGTTATATACTTCGGTAGGACTAATATCCATCTTTCGACGACCAAACCCTTTTAAATCTGGAAATCCGGGATGAGCGCCAATACTCACATGATTTTCTTTAGCTAAGTTTACTGTTTGATTCATTACATTTTCATCACCCGCATGAAAACCACAGGCTATATTAGCAGATGTAATTAAAGGAATGATATCTTTATCACCTCCAAATGAATAGTTACCAAATGCTTCACCTAGATCACAGTTTAAATCAACTTTCATCATAATTTCACTCCTTTAACTATTTGATGTTTTTCAAGGAATTTAATATCAACTTCTTCTGCATTTCCTTTTGCATATGGTGGGTAACTTAATACTGCATATAGAAAATCAGCCGTAGTAGTGAAACCATCAATTACCATTTCATCAAGTGCCACTTTTAATTTGTTAATCGCAGAAGTTCTATTAGAGTCTTTTACGATAACTTTTGCAACTAGTGAATCATAGTAAGGAGATACTTGATAACCAGCATATAATAACGAATCTACTCTAATATTAAAACCTTGAGGTAAGTGTAGACGTTTAACTTTACCTGGAGTAGGTTGGAATTTCTTTTCTGGATTTTCAGCGTTGATACGTGCCTCTATTACATGACCATTGAATACAATATCTTCTTGACTAAACGGTAATTTATTATGTAATAACAAATATAATTGTGCTTGTAATAAATCTCTATCTGCACGCATTTCAGTAACAGTATGTTCTACTTGTATTCTTGCGTTCATTTCAATAAAGTAATGTGCATCTTCAGTAACTAAAAATTCAATAGTACCAGCACTACGATAATTAGAGGCTTTTGCAACTTTGACAGCATCATTACATATTTTTTCACGTCGTTCTTCAGATAATGCTGCACATGGTGCTTCTTCTATTAATTTTTGATTTTTTCTTTGGACTGAACAATCTCGTTCACCTAAATGAACATAATTTTCTTTTCCGTCACCAATCACTTGAACCTCTACGTGTTTTGCAACAGGAATAAATGCTTCCACATACACACGATCATCATTAAAATATTTTTGACCTTCACTTTTAGCTTCTTTTAATGATTTTTCAAGTTGATTTTCTTCTTTAACAATTCGAATACCTTTACCGCCACCACCGCTTGCGGCTTTTAATACTAAAGGATATCCTATGTCTTTTGCTAATTCTTTAATTTCTTCTACAGAATTTACTGCATCTGTTGAGCCAGGAATAACTGGCACTCCTGCTGAATGAACAGTTTGACGAGCAGTTATTTTATCACCCATCATTTCCATTGTTTTTTTGTTAGGGCCAATAAAATGAATATCATTTTCTTCAACTTTTTGGGCAAATGTTGTACTCTCCGATAGAAAGCCGTATCCAGGATGAATAGCATTAGAACCTGTGATTTCAGCTGCACCAATAATACGCTCTATATTTAAATAACTATCTAAAGGATTTGCTTCTCCAATGCAAACTGCTTGATCAGCTAAACTTACATGAAGACTTTTTTCATCACCTTTAGCGTATACTGCGACAGTTTCTATTCCCATTTCTCGACACGCTCGAATGATACGTACCGCAATTTCTCCTCTATTTGCTACTAAACAACGATACATATTTCTGCCCCCCTTTATTTTACTTTAACTAGAACTTGATCGTATTCAACGTTTGTACCATGTTCAACCACAATGTCGGTAATCTCACCATCTATATCACTAGTCACTTCATTCATTACTTTCATTGCTTCAACATATCCGATAACATCACCAGATTTAATGTTGTCACCTACTTGAATTATAGGATCCGTTAATTCCTTACTATCTTGTAAGAAGAATGTTCCTACCATAGGAGAAGTAATTGTTTTTGCTGAATCATTTAAAGGGTTATTTTCTGAAATACTTTTGTCTTGAGAATTCCCTTCAGATTGTATTACTGGAGTACTATTATTTTGATTGTTACTTTGTTCAGTAAAATCTAATTCGATTTCGTTTTTATTATCTTTATATTTAAATTTTTTTACATCATTTGATTTTACAAGTTTAATGACTTCTTCTATTTTTTTTATATCCATAACTATCTCTCCTCTGTAATGATTTTAGTCAATTTCTTTGCTGTCGGTCTCATTTCACCCATATTAAAGGTTGGTGACGTGTTAATTTCAGCATTTAAATGATTAAAGTGATTTAGATATTGTTCCTGAACCTTTGTAGCTTCTTCAATCGTTGACCACTTAAATCGAATTAAATCCCCTGGCTTAAATTGAGCAATTTTATTTAAATCCAGTTGAGTGACTGTAGCGATTTTCGTATAGCCACCTATAGTTTGTTTATCATTTAATAAGATAATAGGATTACCATCATTTGGGACTTGAATACTTCCTAAAGCAACAGGTTCTGAAATAATATCTGCCCCAGTTTTAGGAGGGATATGCTCACCATTAAGACGATACCCCATTCTATCAGATTTTTCAGAAACTTTATATTCCATATTAACGAGCTTATTTATACTTTCCTTTGAAAATGCTTCAATTTGTGGACCGGTAATAATATGTATTATATTATCTTCGGGAATAGCATTATAAACTGTTGTTTTACCCAAATTTTGTTTGAAAGATGGATTTTCTTTTAAGTATATCAAATCTCCTTTTGATAATGGTCTCCCTTTGTAACCACCAATTTTACTTCTAGTATGTGTCGAATAACTTTCTGCTATTGGTTGAATATCTAAAGGATGTCCAAAGAAAATATAACCACGAGCGCCTGCAGTCACTGCTCCAACTTTCAAAATATCGCCTTTGCATGCATAAATTACAGTATTAATATCAACTGTCTCTTCATTTAATTTTGCGTTTACATGTGCTCCTGTCAAAATAAATGTATTATCTTTATTAAATTGAAGTGTTGGACCGATAATAGTATATTCAAGGCTCGGTCCATTATTACCAATTAAAGTCTTACCAATTAAATAACTATATAAATCCATAGCACCAGCACTTGAAAAACCTAGGTGTTGAAAACCAAATCTTCCTTCATCTTGAACAGTTGTAAACATACCAGGTTGAATAATACTAATCGACATGATTTAACACCCACTTTTCTTTATTAAATCGATTTTCTGCTATTTCACTTTGGATGTCGTTAAATGTATTTTCATCAATAGAATAAAACTTAATATAATCCCCCGCTTGATATAAAGACATTTCATCGTCGTTGATATCAAATACTTTTAATGGTGTTCTTCCAATAATTTGCCAACCACCTGGTGAATCAGAAGGATATAAACCCGTTTGATTATTTGCTATTCCTACTGAACCTGCGTCAATTTTGACTCTAGGTTCATCTCGACGTGGAGTATGTAAACGAGAATCCAATCCACCTAAAAATGGAAAACCAGGCATAAAACCTAACATGTAAACGAGATATTCATTTTGAGTATGGATTTGAATGACTTCATCAGTAGTTAGTTTGTTATGTTTAGCTACATATGGTAAATCAGGTCCGACTTCTGAATTATATAATACTGGAATATGTATGATCGTTTTATCTGAAATATCTTTAGCATGTTCACCATTTAACTGTTTTAAATCTAATATATCTATTAATTGCTTAAAATTAAGCTTTATATTATCAAAATTTATCATAATTGCTCTATATGACGGTATCACATCTTTGATACCATCTATTCTTTTAGCGTGTATATGTTTAGTAACGGATTCAACATCTCTGTAATTACTTTCAGATATTTCTTCTTTAAAATAAAGCGCAATTGATTGTTCATTAATAATCTTTATTTCCAAAGATGATGGTCCTCCTTCGATTATAAATAACGTATTTCATTTTATATATTAGTAATATAAAATATCCACGTATTCATAGTAGTTTAATATGTCTTTCAAATAGACAATAATAAAAGAAGGTAAGTAATGCATTAATGTAATCGCTTACTCCCTTTCAGTACAAGATAACTATATAATTTATCTACATTGTTATTTAAGCATATATTTATATTTTTGTCATGTAAAAGTTCTAAAAATTAAATGAATGTACTTGCTTATATCTAATTACTAGTTAAATAATTATAAATATTTAACTATAAAAAAATCCAAAAATCAAAATGATTTTTGGATTTTTTGTTACTTAATATCAACGATTTTAACTTTCATTTCTCCACCATTTGGAAGTGGAACACGAACTTCATCATTTAAACTTTTACCAATAAGTGCTTTCGCCATTGGAGATTCATTCGAAATTTTTCCTTTAAACGCATCTGCTTCTGCAGATCCAACAATTTGATAGCTTTCTTCTTCATCGCCAGGTAATTCGACAAACGTAACAGTTTTACCAATTTGAATAACATTGTTATCACCGTTGTCTTCAATAATCAAAGCATATCTAAGCATGTGTTCAATACGTTGAATATCTTGCTCAATAAAACCTTGTTCATCTTTAGCAGCATCGTATTCTGAGTTCTCAGATAAGTCACCAAAAGATCTAGCAACTTTGATTTTTTCTACTACTTCAGGACGTTTAACTGTTTTAAGTTCTTCTAATTCTTGTTCTAATTTTTCATAACCTTCCTGTGTCATTGGATATTGTTTTTGATTTTCCATAAGTTCATCTTCCTTTTCAACAAGTTAATTTAATTCTGAAAAAATACATACTATTCGTTAATGCTTACCAACAAGCGTTTGTATTTTTGTTGTCATTATATCAATTGCTACCTTATTACTTCCACCTTCTGGAATAATAATATCAGCATATTTTTTTGTTGGTTCTATAAATTGATTATGCATAGGTCTGACAACATTTAAATATTGGTTAATAACTGATTCCATTGAGCGCCCTCGCTCTTTTGTATCACGTACAAGTCTTCTTAAAATACGTAAATCAGCATCAGTATCAACGTATATTTTAACATCCATCATATCACGTAATGTTTTATTTTCCAAAGCAAATATACCCTCTACGATAATAACATCTTTAGGTTCAAATGCAATTGTTTCATCACTTCTAGTATGATTTTTATAATCATATGTTGGAACTTCCACCGCTTGACCGTTACGTAAATCCTTTAAATTACTAATCAGTAAATCATTATCAAATGCAAAAGGATGATCATAGTTAGTTTCAAGACGTTCTTCAAATGTTAAGTGCGATTGATCTTTATAATAATAATCTTGAGCAAGTAAAGCAACACTATGGCCTTCTAAATTTTTCATTATTTCATTTGTAACAGTTGTCTTTCCTGATCCTGAACCGCCAGCGATTCCGATGATTGTTGTCTGTGTCATTAGCCAATTTCCTTTCTCATCATATTATTAGGATAAATAGGATGATCCACTTTAATTTGAACAATTTGAAGAGGATGACGTGCTGCATCAAGGTGGTTTCCTTCTTCATCATAAATGACATCAATAACCTGTTTAAATGATTCAATTTCAGGTCCAAAAAATTCAATTTCTTGGCCTGGTTTAAAGTGATTTCTTTGTTGTATTGTAGCAATATGAGTTGCTTCGTCATAATCTAAAACTAATCCACAAAAATCATATGGTGACTTTTTATTTTGTTGAACACCAAACATTTGCTCTTCATACCCAGGCGTTCCTTCAAAGAAAGCAGGTGCTGTATCTCGATTAGCACATTTGTCTAATTCAATTAACCACTCTGGTTTAATTTTAAAATTATCTGGATCTTCCGCATATGCATCAATAACCTTACGATAAACTGATACTACCGTAGCAATATAATGAATAGATTTCATTCGTCCTTCAATTTTTAAAGAATCTATACCAATATCCATCATTTGAGGAATAGACTCAATTAATTTTAAATCTTTTGGACTCATAGCAAAAGGCACAACGTCGCCATCTTGATAAAATAAATCTAATTCTCCCTCTTCATCAACAGCTAGTAAATCATAATCCCAACGACAACTTTGGCAACAACCACCTCTGTTAGAGTCTCGTGCTGTCATGTGATTACTTAAAGTACATCTACCTGAATAAGCAATGCACATTGCACCGTGAATAAAGGCTTCTATTTCGATATCAACATTGTCTTTCATCTCTTTCATTTCCATAGCGCCTGTTTCACGAGCTAATACTACTCGATCAAGTCCTTCTTCTTTCCAGTATTCCACAGCTTTGTAATTAGAAAGAGATTGTTGTGTTGAAAGATGAATTTCTAATTTAGGAGCTACTTTCTTACATGTTTCAATAATAAGTGGATCAGCTACAATAATTCCTGTTGCACCTGTAGCTTCTAATTGACGTAAATAATCTTCTAAACCGTCTATATTTTCATCATGAGCGATAATATTAGTCGTAACATAAATTTTTGCACCATAACGGTTTGCAAATTCAACGCCTTCTTTAATTTCTTCCATTGTAAAGTTATCAGCGTTAGAACGTAACCCGTATTCTTGTCCACCTAAAAATACTGCATCAGCACCATAGTGAACCGCAATCTTTAACTTCTCTAAGTTTCCAGCAGGCGCTAATAATTCAGGTTTTTTTATTTTTCTTTTAGCATTTACTTCAATTTCATTTAACGTCTTCATACTGGCGCCTCCCTTAATATACTGTTTGTTTATATAAGAACCCTTCATCAAACGGACGATGTTCAGGTTGAATTTCTTCTATTGGATCAATTAACATAAATTTTTCATCTTCATAAGCTTCTGGATCTTCATGATATAAGTCAATGGCTTCTCTATATTGTGCTGTAACAGTATTAATGTATGCTTCACTTTGTAAGATACCATCAATTTTAAATGAATCGATATTTGCTTCAAAGAATGGCTCTAATTCTTCAATTAAACAGATATCATTAGGAGACATAATATGAGTACCATTGTAATCTTCAAAAACAGGATATTTATTTTCTCTTTCTTCATCGTACAATAATAAATCTTGATCATTTTCACTACGTTGGATTTTCATTTGTCTATCTTGAAAAGTGTAATAATTACCCAATAACATACGTTTAGATTGGAACATACAAGTCATACCGTGAACCTGAACTTCAATTTCAACATTTGCATGTTTTTTGATATTTAAAATTTCATCTAGATTTAATTCACGTGCTAATACAGCTCTTTTAGCGCCTTTTCCACCCCAATAATTACATTGGAAATAATTCGTAACAATTGTTTCTGCATCCCAATTTAATGGTATCGGATTATCTTGTTTTTTAACATACATCACGACAGCAGGATCACCAAAAATTATTCTATCCACTCTTATTTCATGTAAAAATTCAATATAGTTTTCTAAGGCATTTAAATGATAATTATGAAAAATACCATTAACTGCCACATATACTTTTTTATCATGTTCGTGTGCTAAATTAACTGCTTTTCTAACATCTTCACGATTAAATTCTCCAGGTAATCGCAATCCAAATTTTTGTTCTCCAATCACAAATGCATCAGCACCGAGTTCTATCAATGTTTTCATATGATTTAAAGATTTTGGAGTGACAAGTAATTCAGTCATATTCATTCTCCTTTAATAGATATGGCTAAACCATCATCCATATTTAAAAAATTTGTTTTATAGTTCTTTTGTTTCATAAGCCAAGTATTATATTTTTGTACCTTTTTTACCATTTGCTTAACGTTTCTTGATCGTACAATATCTATATCAGATACAAATCCATGATACAAAACGTTATCAGTAATAACTAAGCCACCTTTTTTTAATAACGGTGTATAGTATTCAAAAAATTTTTGAGATTGCGCTTTAGCTGCATCGATAAATATCATATCATATAAATGATTGCTCACTTTATCGTACTGTGATAGCGCATCGCCCTCTATAAGGCGAATTTGATTTTCGTATTCAAATTTTTTAAAATTAAGTTTTGCTTGTTTTATCATATTCTCATTACGTTCAATAGTAGTAATAGAAATATCTGGTGAAACAGAAGCAAATTGCATCGAACTATATCCAATAGCAGTTCCAATTTCCAAAATATTTTTCGAATGATGAATTCTAATTAATTGTTTTATCATGTCTAAAGTTAATTTATCTACTATAGGAACAGCATGTTCTTCTGCATAAAATCTTAGCTCTTCAATATTATTATCTAACTGTTCATGAAGATTTAATAAATAGGATTGATTTGATTCCACTTCTATAACTTCCCTTTTAATATCAATAGGCATAAAAATAAATCAGTCAACTAATATTACATTATTTAAAATAAAATAATAAACCTACTTTATATTTTAATGTATAAATATAGTAACTGACTGTATATTTAAAAATTTATGCTTATAGTAATTTAACTTTAAATATTTTATCATAATTCTAAATTAAATTTAAGTCTGAAATATTAAAAATCTCTAACCAAAGTACATTGATTAGAGATTTATTATTAACAAAAGACTGTTTATTCTTCCATATTTGTATTTACAACTTCTTCAATCATATCCCATTCTTCATCTGTTTCGATAGGAACAAGTTTACCACCATCACCAGATTCATCTGGTTCATTAATCATTGGAATGAGCTCAATCATGTCATCATCATCAGATTGAGCACCTTCTTCAGCTAAAATAACATACTCTTTTTTAAATTCTGGATGATAAAATTCTAGCATTTTTCGATATAAAACTTCATTTCCATTTTCATCGAATAAAGTTAATAATTCTTCTTCATTACTAATATTTAATTCTGTATTATGATTGTGATTATGTTCAGTCATAATGATATTCTCCTTTATTGAATTGAATCTAAATAGCCTTGCAGTATGAAAACTGCTGCCATTTTATCAATTACTTTTTTTCTTTTTTGTCTTGAGACATCAGCTTCTAATAATGAGCGCTCAGCAGCCATGGTACTTAAACGTTCATCCCACATAATAATTTCAATATTTGGTAAAGCCTCTTGAAGCAATTCTTTGTATTTAAGAGATGCTTCTCCACGAAAACCAATAGAATTATTCATGTTTTTCGGTAATCCTATGACTACTGAACCAACATTATTGTCTTTTATGATTGAAACCAGTCTATCAATACCAAATTCTTCATTTTCTTCATTTATTCTTAGAGTGTCTAGTCCTTGAGCAGTCCAGCCCATCAAATCACTAATTGCGATACCTACAGTTCTACTACCTACATCTAATCCTAAAATTTTATGACTTAACATTTATTTATTATTCTCTTTTAAGTAGTTTGAAACGAGTTCTTCCATAATTACATCTCTATCAATATGTCGTATTTGATTACGTGCATCATTTTGACGTGGAATGTATGCAGGGTCTCCTGAAAGTAAATAACCAACAATTTGATTTACAGCATTGTAGCCTCGTTCTTCTAGAGTTTGATGTACGTTTTTTAAAACTGTTTGGACATTTTCTTTTGGAATTTCATCATAATCGAATTTCATAGTTTTATCAATATTTTCCATAGATGCGACACTCCTCTGACATGTATTAACTTACATATTAATTTTACACCAGTTGATTAAAAAGTTATAGGTTTTTAATATAATCTTTAATAAAGCGTAATGATTCTGAGATGTTTTCAGGTTGTGTGCCGCCACCTTGTGCCATATCTGGACGACCGCCACCTTTTCCTCCTACAATTGGAGCCATGTTTTTAATGATATCTCCGGCTTTAACCTGACTTGTAAGCTCTTTAGGTACAGCGGCAATTAACGAAACTTTTTCACCAACATGACTTGCTAAAATAATAATTGTATCTTGTTGTTTTGATTTAAAATCATCCATTGTTTGACGGATTTCTTTTGGATTAGATACTTCTACCTCTGTAGCTAATACTTTAAATCCATTAATCATTTCTACTTGATCCTCTATATTACCCATTTTAAGTGAAGTAATTTCCTTATTACGTTGCTCTAATTGCTTATTCAATTGTTTTTCATTTTCTTGAATTTGAACAACTTTATCATAAACTTGTTTATCTGATTTTACTTTAAGTTGTTCTTTGACAGAATTAAATTTATTCTGAATATCTTCAAAATATAAGAATGCAGCTTTACCGGTAAGTGCCTCAATACGTCTAACACCTGCGCCTGTACCTGATTCGCTTACAATTTTAAACAACCCTATTTCAGCAGTATTATCTACATGAATACCACCACATAATTCAATTGAAAATGGAGCCATATTGACTACTCTTACAATATCACCATATTTTTCACCAAATAGAGCCATAGCACCCATTTCTTTAGCTTCTTGAATAGGCATTTCTTGAATATGAACTGAAATTCCTTTCCAAATTTCTTCATTTACTCTTCTTTCAACTTGATCAATCTCTTCTTCTGTCATTGGACCAAAGTGAGAAAAGTCAAATCTTAATCGTTCACTTTCAACGAGTGAACCTGCTTGGTTAACATGTTCACCTAAAATCTCTTTTAATGCAGCATGTAGTAAGTGAGTGGCACTATGATTTTTTTGTATATCTTTACGTTCTTCTTTATTTACAGTTGCATCTACATGACTATTTACACTTACTTGTCCAAATTGAACTGTACCTTGATGTAAATTTTGTCCATTTGGTGCCTTTGTAACTTCTTGAACGGCTATTTCGAAATGATCATTTCCTACTGTTCCTTTATCTGCAACTTGTCCACCACTTACTGCATAAAATGGTGTTTCTTTTAAGATAAAGTAAACTGTTTCTCCAGCCTCAGCAGATGTAACAGTTTTACCATTATAAATTAAATCTGTTAAAATTGTTTGATATTCTGTTGTTTCATATCCAACAAATTGACTTTCAGTATTAATATTTTTTAAAACATCACTTTGAACTTGCATAGATTGTGAACTTTGTCTAGCTTCTCTCGCTCTAGTACGTTGTTGTTCCATTTCAGTTTCAAATGTTGCCATGTCGACTGTAATACCTTCTTGACTTGCTAGTTCTTCAGTTAACTCAATTGGGAATCCATACGTATCATATAATTTAAACGCATCTGAACCATTAATCTGATGTGTAGATTCTTTTGCTTGCGTAATGAGTTGATTTAATATAGATACACCCTCTTGAAGTGTTTCATGGAAACGTTCTTCTTCAGATTTAATAACACGTTTAATAAAATCCGATTTTTCTTTTACATTTGGATAATATGGCTCCATAATGTCAGCAACGATATCAACCAATTTATACATAAATGGCTCATTAATGCCAAGCGTTTGACTAAAACGTACGGCACGACGTAAGAGACGACGTAAAACATAACCGCGCCCTTCATTTGCAGGTAAAGCACCATCAGAGATTGCGAATGAGATTGTTCTGATATGATCGGCGATGACTTTAAATGCTACATCTTGTTCGTTATTTTCAAGATATTTTTTTCCTGATATATGCTCTACTTCTTCAATAATTGGCATAAATAAATCTGTTTCATAATTGGTACGAACATTTTGGGAAATAGACGTCATACGTTCTAATCCCATGCCGGTATCAATATTTTTATTTGGAAGTGGTGTATAAGTATGATCCTTATTATGGTTATATTCACTAAATACTAAGTTCCATACTTCTAAATATCTCTCATTTTCACCGCCAGGATACATTTCTTCTGCTGGATCATTTTGACCATATGCTTCACCACGATCATAGAAAATTTCGGTATTAGGTCCTGATGGTCCTTCTCCAATATCCCAGAAATTCCCTTCAATTCTAATAATATGACTTTCTTCTAAGCCAATATCTTCATGCCATAAACGATAGGCTTCAACATCTTCTGGATGAATCGTTACATATAGCTTCTCTGGTTCCATCCCCATCCATTTGTCACTAGTTAAAAATTCCCAAGCAAATTCAATTGCTTCTTTTTTAAAATAATCACCAATTGAGAAGTTTCCAAGCATTTCAAAGAAAGTATGATGACGCGCAGTAAAACCTACGTTTTCAATATCATTTGTTCTGATTGCTTTTTGAGAGTTCACTATTCTAGGCTTTTTAGGTGTTTCTCGTCCATCAAAGTATTTTTTTAAAGTTGCAACACCAGAGTTTATCCAAAGTAACGAATCATCGTCAATAGGCACAAGTGGTGCAGATGGTTCTACCATATGACCTTTTTCAACAAAGAAATCAATATATTTTTGACGTATATCACTTGCTTTAAGTTTTTTCATTTTTTCACTCCTAATATAATTAATACATTTATAAATAAAAAAACGTTCATCCAACAAAGGGACGAACGTTTTCGCGGTACCACCCTAGTTACAAGAAATAAATATTTTTCAAATATATTTAATTTCTCATCACTTAATTATCATATTAACGTTAACACAAAGTAGCGTTCAACAGATTAACTTGTACTTTTCACCAACCAGTACATCTCTACTTAAGTTAAAAAGTTTACTCATCTTTATGCGAATTCAAATTTATTTTAAGTATTTTTATTTAAATTGTCAATGTTCAACAAAGTCGTAAGGTGAAACATTTCCCATATTAATCATTGGATTAATTTGATAAATTGTTTCTTCACTTAAAGTAATGTGTTCATCTGCATTATTATCCTCTGTATCATCTATATTTATCGGTTCATCATTCTCTTCTACGTCTATATTAACCTGACTCATACCAAAATAATTTATAATTAGTGTTTTTAATTGTGTATGTCTTTCTTGACCTTGAGTATTTAAGGCAATGTCAAATGCTTTTGGATCTCCTAATAGTACTAAAGATTGTTTTGCACGTGTCAGACCTGTATATAAAATAGGTCTTTGCAACATTTTAAAATATTGTTTGACAATAGGCATAATAACAATTGGGAATTCTGATCCTTGTGATTTATGGATTGAGGTACAATAAGCATGTGTAAGTTCTAATAAATCTTGTCTAGTAAATGTAATTTCATTTCCTTCAAAATCGACAATCAGTACATCTTTATTAAGTGCATTTTCTTTAGCCCAAAATATACCTACTATGACGCCAATATCACCATTAAAAATATTGTCATTTGGTCGATTAACTAGTTGTAAAACTTTGTCTCCTTTTCTAAACTTTATATCGCCAAACTCTATTTCTCTTGTATCTTTTTCTTTAGGATTTAAAATATTTTGTAATACTTGATTAAGTCTTTTTATCCCTGCACTTCCTTTGTACATAGGTGCTAAAACTTGAATATCACTCATATCATATCCTTTATTTACAGCGCTAGATACTACTTTCTCCACTACGGTTGGAATTTGTTCTACATTGCAATGAATAAAACTTCTATCGTGATAACGTTTTGTAATATCTATTGACTCATGATGTTTCATGCGATGAGCTAAGTCAATAATACTAGAACCATCTTGTTGGCGATAAACTTCAGTTAAATTAACTCTTGGAAATGCTTTAGACTCAATTAAATCCTTAAATACTTGGCCAGGACCGACAGACGGCAATTGATCTTCATCGCCTACTAAAATAATTTGTGCATCTAGTGGAACGGCACTTAAAAATTGATGGAACAACCAAGAATCAACCATTGACATTTCATCAATTATAATGAGCTTAGCTTTAATTTCATTTTCAAGAATATCTTCTGGTTGAGTATCTTGATTCCATCCTATTAATCGATGAATCGTCATTGCTTCTAATCCAGTTGATTCTTGTAAACGTTTTGATGCCCTTCCAGTTGGGGCGGCTAATACGATTGGATAATCATCTTCTTGATAATCGGAATACTTAAGAGATAGACCATGAATTTCAGCATACAATTCTACAATCCCTTTAATAACAGTTGTTTTACCTGTTCCTGGACCTCCAGTTAGTAACATTATTTTCGAATTCATCGCCGTTTCAAGTGCTTCTTGTTGTGATTTAGCATAATTAACATTATTTTGATCTTCTATTTCACCAATATGTATCTGTAAATCTGATTGCTCTATTATTTTAAAGTGATTTTTGTATGTGTTGATACGATACAAATTTTGAACACTTTTAAGTTCTGAATAGTATAAACTTGGAATCGCAACATGACTATTCTCTAAAATAATTTTCTTTTCTTCAAAAAGTGTTTGTAGCACATGTTTTAATTGTTCTTGTTCAATTGTTTCATCTAAATGCTTATCTGAAAGCATATCTTCTGTAATTTCTAATACAGCATTTTCATCTAAATAAGTATGTCCCTGTTTTATACATTCTTCTTCAAGAGAATATAATAACCCAGCTTTTAAACGTTCTGAATCGTTATAAGCAATACCATTATTTCTAGCTAATGTATCAGCTTTTTGAAAACCAATACCTTTTACATCATAAACTAATTGGTATGGATTGTTTTCTAGAATTTTTAAAGTCTCTGATTGATAAAATTGATAAATCGCCATGGATAATTTTGGACCAAAACCTAAGTCATGTAAGCGAATCATTATTTTTTCTGACTCTTGATTTGCACTAATTTGTTCTGCAATCTGTTTTTGTTTCGATTTTGCTAAACTAGGAACGTTTTCGAGAACAGAAGGATCAGTTAAAATATCATTTATTGCATTTTCTCCTAATGTATTTACAATATTCTGAGCAGTCTTTTTACCAATACCTTTAAATAAATCACTAGATAAATAACTTATTATGGCATCTTTAGTTTGAGGCAGTTCTTTTTCAAATGTTTCAGCTTTAAGTTGTTTACCATAACGAGGATGTTGAACAATTTGTCCTTTAAACGTATAGACATCTCCTTCAACAATATTAGGAAAAAACCCTACAACTGTAGGCAGATTATCAAATGATTCATTAGTTTCAATGGAATCTACTTTTAAAACAGTATAAAAGTTATCTTTATTTTGAAATAGAATGGTATCAACTGTTCCTTTAACCATTGAGTAATCAAATAGTGTAGGGTTTGACATATTATTCCTCCTCATTTTTTAGAGATTTAAATGTTTGTTTAGCATGCTGACTTAATAAATGTTTAGGATCAATTTGAATTGCTTTATCAAAATACTGAATTGCTTCATCAGCATCCTCAGTTTCCATATACGTTGCCAGACCTAAATTATATAATGCATCTACGTGATTAGGATTAATAGATAAAACATAGTTTAATTGCTTAATGGCTTCTTGAAACATTTCTAAATGACATAAGGTTAAACCATATTGAAATTGAACTTCTGTGTCCAAAGTTTGATCTAATTCAGCAGCAGTCATAAAAAACGGTAATGCTTCTCTTTGCGCATCTAGTTGGCTAAAAGACATACCAATCATATAATTAGTATCAATGGGATTCATATTATACTTTAAAGCTCGTTGATAAAGTTTTATTGCTTCTTGAAAACGAGATTGTTCATAATATAGATTAGCTAAATTATAGTAAACAGCACCATTTTTGTCATCTAATGTTATTGCTTTTTGGAAGAATCTTTCTGCTTTCTCAATCTCACCAACATCAGCTAAAATAATACCAGCATTAATATAATTTTCAATAATGTTAGGATTCTCTTCAATGTTATTAAATAATGCTTTAATGGCTTCTTCATAATTACCATTATTCATCCACTGATATATTGTTTCTTGTTCAATCATTTCCATGTCTCCATTTCTAACATAAATTTGCAATTAAAAAGAAACCGCTAATTCTCATTTACAATGAGTTAACGGTTTACTAAAAATTAAACAACATAGCTAAGTTGACCTGTTGTTTTATATACATCGTCTATAGTAGCGCCACCTAAACAAACTTCTCCATTATAGAATACCACTGCTTGGCCTGGTGTAATAGCTCGAACAGGTTCGTCGAAAGTAACTCGAATAGATTGTTCATCTTCTTTTTGAACAAATACTTTAGTGTCTTTTTGACGATATCTAAATTTAGCAGTACATTCAAATCCATTTTCTAAATCAACTGGATTAACAAATGATGCGTCGGAAGCAATTAAATAATCACTATATAATGCATCATGATGGAAGCCTTGCTCGACATATAAAATATTATCTTCAAGATTTTTACCAACAACAAACCATGGATCTCCATCTCCACCAATACCTAGTCCATGACGTTGGCCAATAGTATAATACATTAAACCACTGTGTATGCCCATTTTTTTACCATTGAGTGTTCTCATTTCACCAGATTGTGCCGGTAAATATTGAGAAAGGAATGATTTAAAATTACGTTCCCCAATAAAGCAAATACCTGTAGAATCTTTTTTCTTAGCTGTTGCTAAGTCTTGTTCTTCAGCGATTTTACGAACTTCTTTTTTTTCTATGTCTCCAATTGGAAACATGACTTTAGATAATTGTTCTTGAGATAATTGATTTAAAAAGTATGTTTGATCCTTATTATCATCTACCCCACGTAACATTTCTACGCGACCATCTTCATGTCGACGGATTCGTGCATAATGACCAGTAGCCACATAATCGGCTCCTAATTTTAATGCATGTTCTAAAAATGCTTTAAATTTAATTTCTTTATTACACATGACGTCTGGGTTAGGGGTACGACCTTTTTTATATTCATCTAAGAAATATGTGAATACTTTATCCCAATATTCTTTTTCAAAATTCACAGCATAATATGGTATACCAATTTGATTACATACAGCTATGACATCATTATAATCTTCTGTAGCTGTACATACACCATTTTCATCTGTGTCGTCCCAGTTTTTCATGAAGATACCAATGACATCATATCCTTGTTCCTTTAAAAGATATGCTGTGACTGAACTATCTACACCTCCAGACATACCAACTACAACACGTATATCTTTATTTGACAAGTTCTATTCCTCCTTAAATTTATGATATATTTTATGAATTTCAGCAACAATATATTTTATATCTTGTTCGGTTGTGAGTTCATTAAAACTAAATCTAACTGAATGTTTTGCACGATCTTCATCTTCATACATAGCAGCAAGTACATGTGACGGAGTTGTTGAACCAGCTGTACATGCAGAACCAGACGAAACATAAATATTTGCTAAATCCAATAAAGTTAACATTGTTTCTACATCTATAAATGGAAAATATAAATTAAGTATATGGCCAGTCGTTTCTACCATTGAACCATTGACTTCAAATGGAATTGCACGTTCTTGCAAACTTACTAAAAATAGTTCTTTTAATTGCATTAAATGAATATTATTTTGATCTCGATTTTTAGTAGCTATTTCTAGAGCTTTTGTCATTCCAACTATTTGTGGAACACTTTCCGTTCCAGCACGGCGTTTAGTTTCTTGTTCCCCGCCTAATTGAGAATACTCGATTGGTGTATTGTTTTTTACTAATAAAATACCTACACCTTTAGGTCCACCAAATTTATGAGCAGTAATACTCATGGTATCAATATTAAACTCACTAAATTTAATATCTAAATGGCTAATTGCTTGGACTGCATCCACATGTAATAGAGCATTTGAATTAGAAACAATGTTTTCGATATCGTAAATAGGTTCTACTGTGCCCACTTCATTATTGACAAACATAATAGATACTAAGATAGTATCATCTGTTAAGGCTTCTTCCAATTGATCCAAATCAACTTTACCTGTATCATCTACATCTAAATATGTGACTTCATATCCTTCTTTTTCTAGTTGCTCGAATACGTGTAATACAGAATGATGTTCAATTTTTGTAGTAATAATATGATTACCTAAATGCTCATTAGCATAGACTAAACCTTTAATAGCAGTATTATTTGATTCTGTAGCACCACTAGTAAAAATGACTTCGCTTGGTTTAGCACCTAGTAATTGAGCTACATTTCTTCTAGATTCATCTAAATAACGTCTAGCATCTCTACCTACTGTATGAATAGAAGATGGATTGCCGTAGTGCGATTGATATATATCCATCATTGCTTCTATAACTTCTGGTTTGACTGGTGTAGTTGCAGCATAATCTGCATATACTTCCATTATTAAGTACACTCCTCACAATATTATCAATGTTCCTATAATAGCACCTCATTCTAAAATTTTCTACCTTCTTGTTTATGAATTAATATATTAACTATTTTTCTTTCAATAATTATTTTAAGTATGAGCAATTTAATAACTGTAATCGTTTTAAGTTGTTAAACTATTAGATAATAAAGATAAAAAGGAGAAATAGTCTATGTCTGATATAAAATTTTCTGCATTAAATTTAGTTCCTATACGAGAAGGTCAAACTGATAAAGATGCAATTAATGATATGGTGACTTTAGCTCAGAAATTAGATGAATTAGATTATGAGCGTTATTGGATTGCAGAACATCATAATGCACCTAATTTAGTAAGCTCAGCTACATCATTGTTAATACAACATACGCTTGAACATACTCATAATATTAAAGTTGGTTCAGGTGGCATCATGCTTCCAAACCACGCACCTTTAGTTGTTGCTGAGCAATTTGGTACCTTAGAAACCATTTATCCCAATCGTGTAGATTTAGGATTAGGTAGAGCACCTGGTACTGATATGATGACAGCAAGTGCATTGAGACGAGATCAACATAATGGTGTGTATGCTTTCCCTGAAGAAGTAGAACAATTACAAACTTATTTTGGTCCAGGAAATAAACAAGCTTATGTAAGGGCTTATCCTGCAGTAGAGAAAAATGTACCGTTGTATATACTCGGATCATCAACTGACTCTGCACATTTAGCAGCTAGAAAAGGTCTACCCTATGTTTTTGCAGGTCATTTTGCACCACAGCAAATGAAAGAAGCAATTGAAATTTATCACGACTTATTTGAACCATCTGAAGCATTAGATAAACCATATATGATTGTATGTTTAAATGCTATAGTGACAGAAACTGATAAAGAAGCAGAATATTTAGCTAGTTCTTTAGCACAAGTATTCATTAGTATTGCTCGAGGAAGAATGCAACCAGTTCAACCACCAACTGATGATTTAAAAGGTCTTTTAACACCTAGAGAGTATGAAATGGCAAAACAAAGATTTGATGATTCTCTTATTGGTTCTGAAGAAACAGTGAAAGCTAAATTAGAAGCATTTTTAGAGGAATATGGTGATATTGATGAAATAATGGTCGTAAGCTATATTTATGACCAAGATAGACAATTTGAATCATATGAGCGTTTTAAACGAGTCATTCAAAAATTAAATAAATAATATTGATTAAAACCTGTTGAATATAAATAAATTGTCAACAGGTTTTAAATTTTTCATAAAAAAAGAGTGATGATCAAAATCACCACTCACAATTTTAATTATTTATTGTCTTTTTTGTCATCTTTACTGTCATTATTTCCGCCAGTATATTCATTAATTTTATCTTTTACTTTATTTACTTGTTCGTTATCGCTATTTTTAAATTTCTCTGCTGCATCTTTTGCTTTATCCATGAATCCCATGTTGAAATTCTCCTTTCGAATTTAAGCATTTAATTTTTAATAAATAATTTTTACTTATATTAATCCAATACCACAACAAAAAAGTTTTAAACATAATAAATTTAAATTTTTAAATGTAAAACATATAACCATCTAAATCGTTATCTGATTCTACAAAATCAGCTAAATATTTTAATGTTGTATTATCTAAAACTTCTCTAACAGCATCTCTCATTCGCAACCATAATTCTTTTTGTGCTGGTGGTTCAGAATCTATACTTTCTACAATAGTAATAGGTCCTTCTAATAAGCGAATAATATCGCCAGCTGAAATTTCTTCAGATGGGACTCTTAATTGATATCCACCCTTAGCGCCACGAATACTTCGAATTAATCCAGCATTTCTTAACGGACCCACGAGTTGTTCTAAATATAAATCACTTAAATGATTTTCTTCAGCAATTGTTTTTAATGATACACACCCTTGCCCCTCTCTTTTTGCTAGGGAAATCATTAAAGTTAACCCATATCTCCCTTTCGTTGATATTTTCATAGTTTTACCTCACTTAATTCGAATAATATAGTCCCATTCTATCATTTTTTCAGTTAATATAGTAATAGAAAGGTGTGAAAAAATTGAATACAGAACCTTTAGCTTCAAGAATGAGGCCTACAAATATAAATGAAATTATTTCACAACAACATCTAGTTGGTCCAAGAGGCATTATAAGACGTATGGTAGAAACTAAAAAATTATCTTCTATGATTTTTTATGGACCTCCTGGAATTGGAAAAACTAGTATTGCTAAAGCCATTGCTGGCAGTACTGAATATAAATTTAGACAATTAAATGCAGTAACGAATACAAAAAAAGATATGCAAATGATAGTTGAAGAAGCTAAAATGTCAGGACAAGTCATTTTATTATTAGATGAGATTCACCGCTTAGATAAAGCAAAACAGGATTTTTTATTACCACATTTAGAAAATGGTAAAATCATTTTAATTGGTGCTACAACTTCTAACCCTTATCATGCAATTAATCCAGCGATTCGCTCACGTGTACAAATTTTTGAATTATATCCACTTGATGAAAAGGATGTATATCAAGCATTAACTAGAGCATTAAATGATGATCAAAATGGTTTAAAATCGTATCAACCAAAAATTGATGAAGATGCACTAAAATATTTCTCTACTCAAAGTCATGGTGATGTAAGAAGCGCTTTAAATGCTTTGGAATTAGCAGTATTAAGTGCTAAAGTTTCCAATAATCAACGTCATGTTACTTTAGAAGATGCTAAAGATTGTTTACAAAAAGGTGCTTTTATCAGTGATAAAGATGGTGACATGCATTATGATGTCATGAGTGCATTTCAAAAGTCTATTCGTGGAAGTGACGTTAATGCTGCTTTACATTATTTGGCGAGACTAATCGAAGCAGGTGATCTTCCAACAATCGTACGACGTTTACTCGTCATTAGTTATGAAGATATTGGCTTAGCTTCTCCAAGTGCTGGTCAAAGAACACTAGCAGCTATTCAATCAGCTGAACGACTCGGATTGCCTGAAGCACGAATTCCTCTAAGTCAAGCAGTAATTGAATTATCACTATCTCCTAAGTCTAATTCAGCTATAAAAGCAATTGATAGTGCATTAAGTGATATCAGAAAAGGCAAAGTTGGTCAAATACCTAATCACCTACGTGATGGTCACTATCAAGGAGCAAAAGACTTAGGCCGATCTATCGGTTATAAATATCCTCATGATTATGAGAATGGTTATATTAAACAGCAATATTTACCTGACGCTTTAAAAAATAAAATATATTATGAACCAAAAACAACTTCTAAAAGTGAACAACAATTTAAAATAGTGTATGATAATTTAAATCATAAAAACTAATAAAACCTATGGAAAAGATGATAATACTTCATTCATCTCTTCCATAGGTTTTTTGTTAGTTATTACCTTTATCTTTAATTCTACGTACAGGAATATCTTTTAAAATATCATTTACGACATAACTTGCACAAATTAAACCTACTGTGCTTGGTACAAATGCATTCGATGATGGAGGCATTTGACCTTTTCGATTTATTGCATTTGCATCTCCAACAGTTTTCTTAACATCTTCACGAATAACTATTGGACTCTCATCTGAAAAAACAACAGGAACACCTTTTTTTATTCCAAGTTTTTTCAACTTGTTACGAATAATTTTTGCCATTGGATCCATATATGTTTTTGAAATATCAGCAATTTTGAAACGTGTTGGATCTATTTTATTCGCAGCGCCCATACTTGAAATCAACTTGATTCCTCTATCTAAACATTCTTTCATTAAATGAACTTTGTATATAATCGTGTCACTTGCATCGATAAAATAATCAATATTGTAATTATTAAAAATATCTTCATATGTCTCTTCAGTATAAAACATGTGAAGAGGTGTAACTTTACAATTTGGATTGATGAGTTTAATTCGTTCTTCCATTAATGTTACTTTACTTTGACCTATGGTAGTAGTTAATGCATGAATTTGACGGTTTACATTAGTGATATCTACGTCATCTTTATCAATAAGAATAATGTGACCAATGTTAGTTCTTGCTAAAGCTTCAGCAGCAAATGAACCAACTCCACCTACCCCTAAGACCGCTACTGTCTTGTCTTTTAGTAAATCTAGTCCTTCTTGTCCATAGGCTAATTCATTTCTAGAAAATTGATGTTTCATAATTAACTCCTTTACTTAGCAAATATTAATACTATATTAACAGAAAAAAGCAAAAAAAAATACGTAAGGCCTAAAGCCTTACGTACCGATAGAGTCCGTAGTTGCCGTAGTTATAAAAAGCTTGATCATTCGGCCTGCTATATACAGGTGGGTGCCCTGTTTCTTGTTTTGCAAGTCCTCCAAATGAGGCGTGTGCGCTGCAAGAAAACCTATTGGGCTCCCTGATCAAAAAGTGTTAGGCCCAAATAAAAAGCAAACATACGAACAACACAGATGACTATCTTATAGACATATTTTATCATAAAGAGCTTATTAAATAAATCCTTAAATATTGTATGAGGATGTTTATTTTTAAAATATTTTTAAATATATAAGTTTACATAATATAATTATTGTTATTTAAAATTTAAGTTAGTGTATATAAAAATTGGAACAGAAACTCAATTCCCGTCCCAATTTAGCACTAAATTATTCTATTTTAAAAATGAAGATTAATGACGAATTCTTAATGATAATTCTTCTAATTGTTTATCTGATACTTCACTTGGTGCATCCGTTAATAAGCAAGTTGCAGAAGCAGTTTTAGGGAAAGCGATAGTATCACGTAAATTAGTTCTATTTGTGAGTAACATAACTAGTCTATCTAGACCTAAAGCGATGCCTCCATGTGGTGGTGCGCCGTATTTAAAGGCATCTAATAAGAAACCAAATTGCTCTCTAGCTTGTTCTTTAGTAAATCCTAAAACTTCAAACATTTTTTCTTGTAATTCTCCATCAGATATTCTGATTGATCCACCGCCTAATTCGTATCCATTTAATACAACGTCATAAGCATTTGCTTGAACTTTTTCAGGTTCAGAATCTAGTTTAGCAATATCTTCTTCTTTAGGTGATGTAAACGGATGATGCGCAGCAACATAACGTTTAGCATCTTCATCATATTCTAATAAAGGCCAATCTGTTACCCATAAGAAGTTTAATTTTGATTCATCAATTAATTTTAATTCTTTTGCAATTTTAATTCGAAGTGCACCTAAACTTTGTGCAACAACATTTGGCTTATCTGCAACAAACATTACTAAATCTCCAGGTTTAGCACCTGTTAATTCTTTTAATGTGTTAACATTCTCTTCTTCAAAGAATCTTGCTATCGGACCACTTAAGCCTTCATCTACAACTTTCACCCAAGCTAGACCCTTAGCACCATAGATATTTACAAATTCTGTTAATCCATCCATATCTTTACGTGTATAGTTATCTGCAGCACCTTCAGCAACGATTGCTTTAACTTCTCCGCCGTGTTCTACAGTATCTTTAAACACTTTGAAATCCATTTCTTTTCCTAATTGGGACACATCTTGCAATTCCATACCAAAACGTGTATCTGGTTTATCAGAACCATATCGTTTCATTGCTTCATCATATGTCATACGAGGGAATGGTGTTTGAATATCAATACCTTTTACATCTTTTACAACTTTAGAAAGCATTTCCTCGCCCATTTGAATAATATCTTCTTGATCAACAAAACTCATTTCGATATCTACTTGTGTGAATTCAGGTTGACGATCAGCACGTAAATCCTCATCACGGAAACATTTTACAATTTGATAGTATTTATCAAAACCACTAATCATCAATAATTGTTTAAATAACTGTGGTGATTGTGGTAAAGCGTAAAATTCGCCTTCATGTACACGAGATGGCACTAAATAGTCCCTCGCACCTTCTGGTGTAGATTTTGTTAATACGGGTGTTTCAATATCAAAGAAACCATTATTATCAAGGTATTGACGAATTGATCGAGTCGTTTGATGTCTCATTTTAAATGTTTGAGCTAATTCTGGTCGTCTTAAATCTAAATAGCGATATTTAAGACGAATATTTTCATCAACACTTTGATTTTCTTCATTAATTGAAAATGGAGGCGTCGCTGATTTATTAATTATACGAATATTAGATACTTGAACTTCTACTTGACCCGTTTTAATTTTTGGATTAACTGTTTCTGGGTCTCTTTTAGTTACTGAACCTTCAACTTCGACTACATATTCTGATCTTACAGTTTCAGCAATAGATAGAGCTTCTTTTGAAAAATCTGGATTAAATACAATTTGTACAATTCCCTCTCTATCACGTAAATCAACAAAAATAAGGCCACCTAAATCGCGTCGGTTATGAACCCAACCTTTTAGTGTTACTTTCTGACCTAATAATTCTTCAGTTACTAAACCACAATATGTTGTTCTTTTACCCATTATTTATTCTCCTTTTCTTTATTAAAGAAACTAACTACTTCATCTAATTGAATTGTTTTTGTTTCACCAGTAGACATTTCTTTAACATCAATTTTATTATTGTCTAGCTCTTGGTCACCTATTACAATCGTATATTTAGCATTTAAACGATCAGCTTGTTTCATTTGTCCCTTAATTTTTCGATTTAAGTAATCTTTATCAGCTTTCACGCCATGTTTTCTTAAATCATTTAAAAGTTTCACGCTATATTCTTCTGCTTTTTCACCCATCGTTACGACAAATAAATCGAAATCTTCATCCACATTCAATTCTATGTCTTCTTCTTCAAGTGCAAGAAGTAATCGTTCAATACTAAGGGCAAAACCTATTCCTGTTTGCTTAGGACCATCTAATAACTCAAGAAGTCCATTATAACGACCTCCCCCACATAGTGTAGTAATAGCACCGTCATAATTTGGATTATCCATCATGAGTTCAAATGCCGTATGAGTATAATAATCAAGTCCACGCACTAAATTAGGATCTTCAACATAATTGATACCTAGTTGATCTAAATGATGTTTAACTGCTTCATAATATGCCTTTGATTCATCATTTAAGTAATCTGTAATTCTTGGAGCATGTTTCACTGCTTCTTTGTCTCTATCAACCTTACAATCTAAGATTCTCATTGGATTTGTATGCAAACGTGATTGACAATCATTACAGAATGTATCAATGACAGGTTCAAAATGCTTAATTAATGCTTCGTTATATTCTTTACGAGATGCTTGATCTCCTATACTATTAATCACTAACTTTAAATGTTTTAAACCAAATGATTCATATATATGCATTACCATTGCTAATACTTCTGCATCAATACTTGGATTTTCTGCTCCTATTGCTTCTACACCAAATTGATTAAATTGTCGATAACGTCCTTTTTGTTTTCGTTCGTATCTAAACATTGGTCCGTTATAGTAAAGCTTAATAGGTTGATTAGGTTCACCTTGCATTTTATTTTCAATATATGATCGCACGACTGCTGCAGTTCCTTCAGGTCTTAAAGTGATACTTCTATCGCCTTTGTCTTTAAACGTATACATCTCTTTTTGAACGACATCAGTAGAATCTCCTACACCTCTTGCAAATAAGTCAGTACTTTCAAATATTGGTGTACGTATTTCTTTATAATTGTATAATTTCATTAATTCATCTAATTTATTTTCAATATATCGCCATTTTGCAGACTCTTGAGGTAAAATATCTTGCGTTCCTCTAGGAATCTTAATCATACAATCACTCCTTCTAAATTGTTGTTAACTATTAAATTTCTTTAATAAAAAAGTCCCTTATATAGCTTCATGCTATATAAGGGACGATATGCCGTGTTGCCACCCTAATTGAGAATAAAAATATTCTCCACTCATCACGTGTAACGTACGCAAACCGGCTTTATTTTATCAAAGCACCTTTTCTTGTGTTCAAAGATACCAATGTACTAGTGTAATCTTTCAGCCTAGGATTACTTCTCTTCACAATCAATATGATTGTTCACTATTTCATTAGTCTTTTCAAGAATACAAACGGTATTATTTATAAAGTTCACTGATTATGATACCGATTTTAGGAAAAGTTTGCAAGTATTATGAAGCAAAATATTGTTTTAATCCATCTACAACCGCTTCTTCTACAACCTGTCTATGTAATTGATTTCTAATCATTTTTTCATCGGTAGGATTACTTATATAGCCCAATTCAAGTAACACAGCTGGTTTATTCGTTTGTCTTAAAACTTGATAATTTTGTTGACGCACACCACGATTAGAAAGTAATGACTTTTTTTGAATATTCGCATTTAATACTTCTGCTAATGTTTCTTGACTATTTTGATACCAATATACAGTAGCGCCATTAGCATTATGACTATCTAATGAATCATTATGAATACTTATAAATACATCACCTGTCGCTTTTCTATTATCTAAGCTTACATAACTATCATCTGTTCTCGTCAATTTAACATGCGCTCCTGCTTTTTCTAATGCACGTTTTAATTCAAGTGCTGTTTTCAAAGTATAGTTTTTTTCGAGAGATTTAAGAGCCGTGGAACTTGAGGCTCCCTGATCACTCCCTCCATGACCAGGATCAAGCACCACAGTTTTATTCTTAAAAGGATTTTCCTGTTTACTGACATCAGCTTTAATATTCAAACTCGTATGCCAACCAGCAACCCATCCTTTTTCATCTCCTTTAGCATTTTGGACTTCAATCCATTTTCCTGACGTCTTTAATTTTTTAAAACTATCTCCTTTTTCAACTTTATATATCACCGGATATCCTGCATTAGGTCCTGTTCTTATTTCAGCATCTTCTGTTATTGTTAGTCTATTACTATCTTGATCATTATGATTCATAAACAAAAATAATAATATTATAAAAAGAATAAATAATAACACTACTACTAACGTCAACATATTTTTTAGATCATGTTTGGTTAACCATGTATCTAATTTATTCATATTACTTTGCCATCCTGACTTTCATATATAATCGTTACGGGACCATCATTAATAATTTCTACTTCCATATCTGTCCCAAATTCACCAGTTTGAACATCAATATCATACTTTTGAAGTTCAGAGTTAAACTTATCGTATAATATTTTGGCATCTTCAGGTCGCATGGATTGTGAGAAACCTGGTCTATTACCTTTTTTAACTTCTGCATAAAGTGTAAATTGAGAAATAGATAAAATCGCACCATTAATTTGTTGAATATTTAAATTTAATTTTCCGTTATCATCTTCAAACAAACGTGCATTAACAATTTTCTTCGCTAATACTTCTATATCAGATTCCGTCGAATTTTTCCCAACACCTACTAATAAACAATAACCTTTTTCAATTTGGTTATAAATAAATTTATTAGTGACAGATGCTCGTTTTACTCTTTGTACAACTATTTTCATATCTTAGCACCTCTTTTAATTCCATACTCTAGAAACTGTATAAATATCACTCAATTGTTTAAGTTTTTCAACTACACGAAATACATCATTTACATTTTTAACCATAACACTAATTGTAATGATTGCATTTTTGTCAATATCAGATCGTGCATTCATTTTAATAATACTTCCTACGGTTGAATTTACGGCTTGAATCACTTCATTGAGTAACCCATTTCGATCATATGCATTGACTTCTAAATCTACTTGATAACGTTGTGTTGAATCTTTTGATTTAACCCATTCGACATTAATTAATCTCTCGTTTTCATTTTTAATATTTGGGCAATCTGATCTATGAACTTTAATACCATGTCCTTTAGTGATATATCCAACAATATCATCACCAGGAATTGGATTACAACATTTAGATAATTTGATTAAAACATTCTCTAATCCTTCGACATAAACCCCACTATCAGTAATGATATCTTCTTTAATTGGTGACGTTTTAATGACTTCTTGTGCTTCATTTAATGCTTTTTGTTTATCTTGTATACGCTGTCTTTCCGTTAATTTATTCACTACTTGTAAAGCAGTAACACCACCAAAACCTACTGCAGCATATAAATCGTCATCATTGGCAAAATGATATTTTTCGTTAACGACTTCAATATTTTTTTCTGTTAGAATCTCATCAACTCGATAACCTTGTTCTTTAATTTCCGCTTCTACCATAAATTTACCTTTTTCTATATTAGAAGAACGATCTTGCTTTTTAAAGAAACTTTTTATCTTACTTTTTGCTCCAGATGATTTAACAATTTTCAACCAATCTCTACTTGGACCATATGAATGTTTACTTGTGCGAATTTCAATAATATCGCCTGTCTTAAGCATATAATCAATAGGCACAATTTTACCATTGACTTTTGCGCCAATCATTTTATTACCCACTTCGCTATGGATGGCATAAGCAAAATCAATAGGGACTGCGCCATAAGGTAATTCAATCACATCACTTGCAGGCGTAAACGCATATACTTTATCACTTTGTAAATCATATTTAAGTGATTCCATAAATTCTTGTGCATCTGAAGATGTATGGTCAGTTTCTGCAAGTTCTTTTAACCAGTTAAGTTTATTTTGGAAATCTTGTGTTTTAGAATTTATTGTTTTCCCTTCTTTATATGCCCAATGCGCTGCCACCCCATGCTCAGCAATTTCGTGCATTTCAAATGTTCGAATTTGAATCTCTAAAGGATCACCATTAGGTCCAACAACAGTAGTGTGTAATGATTGATACATATTTTGCTTTGGCATAGCGATATAATCTTTAAAACGACCTGGCATCGGTTTCCATAATGTATGAACCAAGCCTAAAATAGCATAACAATCATTAATTGAATTCACAATCACTCGTATAGCTAATAAATCAAATATTTGATCAAATTGTTTTTTTTGTTTTACCATCTTACGATAAATACTGTAAATATGTTTAGGGCGACCGCTTATTTCACCTTGGATATTCATTTTATTCATTTCAGTTTGAATTTTATCCATAGCATTTTGAATATATGCTTCACGTTCACTACGTTTTTTCTTCATTAAATTAACAATTCTAAAATACTGTACACTATCAATATAACGTAACGCAATATCTTCCAATTCCCATTTAATGGTATTAATACCTAGACGATGCGCTAAAGGTGCATAGATTTCTAATGTTTCTTTTGAAATACGAATTTGTTTTTCTCTAGCCATTGCTTTTAACGTTCTCATATTATGTAAGCGGTCAGCTAATTTAACTAATATGACACGAACATCCTTAGCTATCGCAATAAATAACTTTCTATGATTTTCAGCTTGTTGTTCCTCTTTAGAACGGTATTTAACTTTTTTTAACTTAGTTACACCATCTACAATTCGTGCAATTTCTTCATTAAACATATTCTTTACGTCTTCAAATGTATATGGTGTATCCTCTATCACATCATGTAAAAAGCCAGCTACAATTGTTGGTCCATCTAAGCGCATTTCTGTTAATATACCTGCTACTTGAATTGGATGCATGATATAAGGTAGCCCATTTTTTCGAAACTGTCCTTGATGTGCTTCATAAGCAATATGATAACTTTTTAAAACATATTGATAATCATCTGCTGATAAATAGGATTTAGCTTTATTTAGTACTTCATCAGCACTATATGGATACTCGTTATTCAATATATGACACCCCGACTTTTTAATATTTCAAATACTCTACCGATAACCGAATCATTGAAAATCAAGAAATTTCTTTTCATTACTTAATTAATCCGAGTACCACTCCTATTAATTAAAGATGCGTGAGTATTAATGTAATTTTAACAAAAGTATTAAAATCTCTAAAAGATTAACTTTGGTTTAAATAATAGTTATATAATACTACAAGTTTTTAAATAAATAAATGTGATTAGATTAATGATGATGCAACGATAATAAAAAAAGCGAGATAGTATTCAATCTGAATTCCTACACTCGCTTTAATATATATTAATCTAGTTACTAAATTAATGACTATTCATCGTAAGAAATTAAACTCATGACATCATAGTCTTTAATTTTTTCCATACCATTTAAATATTTTAATTCAATAATAAAAGCTATTCCAACAACAATACCACCTAATTCTTCTACTAATTTAATAGCCGCTTCGATTGTTCCACCTGTCGCTAATAAATCATCAGTGATTAAAACACGTTGTCCTGGTTTAATTGCATCTTTATGCATTGTTAAAACATTTGTCCCATATTCCAAGTCGTATTCATAGCGAATAACTTCACGTGGTAATTTTCCTTCTTTTCTTACAGGTGCAAATCCAATTCCCATTGAGTACGCAACTGGACAGCCAATAATAAATCCTCTTGCTTCAGGGCCTACTACAATATCAACGTTACAATCTTTTGCATACTTTACAATTTGATCAGTTGCATAACCGTATGCTTCACCATTGTCCATAATAGTTGTAATATCTTTGAAACTAACACCTGGTTTAGGCCAGTCTTGTACTTCAGATACGTATTGCTTTAAATCCATTTAAAAATTTCCTCCTATGCGTTACGCTTTTTGAGCTTTAATCCAATTCTTAAGATGTGAAAAGTCATCATAAAGCATTAATTTTTCAACTTCAATTCTTGACTGTCTCGATTTATAAACTTGACTCGACTCAATAGATTGTTTACTTGGATTATCATTTATTTTAATTATACCATTTTCTTCGTAAATAAAACTTAGGTCAAGAAATACTTTTAAAATAAACTTTAAAGTATTTGGCTTAATATTTAAGTATTGACATAATTGTAACCCTTCTTTTTCTAAGTTCATTTCTTTCTTAGTAAATAGTGCCCTATAACTTTGTTTAAATAGATGAGCACTCGGTAACCCCTCAAAATAAATTGAATGTTGATGGTGTAATACTAAATAGAGTTGTGAGTATTCTAAATGTTTTAGAGATTGTGTAACACTATCTAAATCAGTTGGTAAATCACGAAACACAATCGTATTATATGATGAATCAATTGTTTCACCGTAGTGGAAATAATTCTCACCTAACTTCTCTTTTTTAGAATGAATGACAAAAGCAACATTATTAGATGACGTATCAATATTAAGTTGTTTACGTTTACTTCTATAATCTAATATTTGCTCATTTTGAGTCGCTAAATCTTGTATAATCATTTGAGGTGTCTGATTGTTATTCCACTCATTTATTTGTAAATGTCCTATGATATTGACAGGTTGGCCTAATTCTATTTGTGTCATTAAATCACCATTTTTCCAAAATAAATGTTGTAATTTAGCTTGACCAGTTACTAATTTTAAATGATTTTTATCTTTTCCAATCGCTTTAACGTCATTAACTTCTGTATCATCCAATTCAAATAAAGGTTTTTCAAAATCAGTACCAAACGGTTTCAGTATTTTAATATCATGAATATTTGATACAGTAATGTCATCTTCTGAAAGTTTAGTCGTAATATATTTTGTTGGTTCTAAAGAAGTATGTTTAGAAAGCTGAACCATCCATTCATTTAATCCTTTTGATAATGCATCAATATTATCAATCTCCATCGTCATTCCAGCTGCCATATGATGACCACCAAATTTAGATATCAAGTCTTGATGTGCACTTAAAATTTCGAACATAGACACTTGTTCAATACTTCTAGCTGAACCTTTTGCATGATGTTGTTCTAAATCTATATTTAAAATAAGAGTGGGTAAAGCATAAGTTTCTACAATTTTTGAAGCCACAATACCTAATACTCCCTCATGCCATCCTTCTTTAGCTAAAAGTAAAAATTTGTCGCCATTTTCAACTTTTTCATTAGCCATCAATAGTGCTTCTTCTGTTATTTGAGCGACAATATCTTTACGTTCAATGTTAAAAGCTTCTACTTGTTCAGCTAAAAAATTCGCCTCTTCAGAATCTTCTGCCATCAGTAATTCCGCTGCTAATGACGCATCTTCTAATCTACCTACCGCATTTAAACGAGGTCCAATAATGAAACCAATTGTTTCTTCATCTATTTCATCATTAAATCCTGCTTGATTTAATAATGATTGAATTTGAAATGGACAGGATTGATTTAAATATTTAAGACCTTCTTGAACAATCGTTCTGTTTTCATCAGTCAGTGACACTAAATCTGCAATCGTCCCAATAGTTGCAAGCGCTATGAAATATTCTGGAGGATGATCTATTAAACATTGCGATAATTTGTATGCGACACCAGCTCCACATAAATATTTAAATGGATATTCAAATTCTGGATGCATAGGATGAATAATGGCATATGCTTTTGGTAATGTACGGCCTATTTCATGATGGTCTGTAACAATTACATCGACTCCCAATGCTTGTACCATTTCAATTTCTTCATGACCTTGTATTCCATTATCAACTGTAATAATAAGTGATACGCCTTCATCGTAAGCATTTTGAAAGGCATATTTATTTGGACCATAACCTTCGCTAAATCGATTAGGAATATACCAACCGACTTCAGCGCCCAATTTTTGCAGTGTTTGAACTAATATCGTTGTAGATGTTACGCCATCAGCATCATAATCTCCATACACTAATATTCTTTCATGTTTATCAATCGCTAAATTAATTCGATCAACAGCTTTTCGCATATCACTCATTAGCCATGAATCATGCTTTTTATTTGTACCATTAATTAATGTATTTATCTCATCATACTGTGTAATCGATTTACTTTCTAAAATCTTTCTTACAATAGAAGATAAATTAAATTCCTTAATAATCTCAGACGATATATCTTGTTTAGGTGCTTCATAAAGCCATTTATATTTAGATTGAATCATAAAGTTATCCTTCCTTTTTCCACAAGCAATTATACCTAAAAAAAGAATAAATAAAAAGAGGAAGAAACACTGAATTCAATTAGAATTCTTTTGTTTCTTCCACTAATTTTATATCATGTATTTAATTATACTAAGATTTTTTCATCATTTGATTTTTTCTCTTTATAAACTACAAGCTTACCGTTCTCAGATTTTTTCAACTGATGTTTCTTCATGATGCTCCATAGTGGAACTGCAATAAAGATAGAAGAGAATACACCAGATAATAATCCAATAAGTAATGCTAATGAGAAGTTAAACAGACTTGATGCACCAAAGATAAGTATGGCGATAACTACTACAACGACTGTAAGAACTGTATTAATAGAACGAGTCATTGTTTGTCTAATAGATCGGTTAACAATATCATCAATTTGATGAGGATCTGTTATTACTTTGATTTTATGAAGATTTTCTCTTACACGGTCGAAAGTAACAATTGTATCATTTATTGAATAACCTACAATCGTTAAGATTGCAGCGATAAACGTAATATCTACTTCAAGTCTTAATAAACTGAATAAAGCAACGATAATAAATACATCATGAAGTAATGCTAAGACAGCAGAAAGCCCCATTCTCCATTCGAATCTTAATGAAACATAGATAATAATCCCAATAGCTGCATAAATTAATGCTTTCATTGCATTTTTAGCTAACTCTTGACCAATCATTGGAGAAACTGTGTTCACTGTCGGTTTATGACCATATTGATCATTAATAACTTTATTAAGTTTCAAAGTTTCATCTTTAGATAAATCATTTTTAAATTGAACTGTTGCTTGTTTATTATCATTACCATTAATTTGAATTTGATCAGGTGTCAAACCAACATCTTTTATCGTACGTTCAACTTTAGTTTGAGATAACTTCGTATCAGAATCAAGATCTACTCTTGTACCAGCTGAGAAATCAATACCTAAGTTAAGTTTAAATATACTTAGAATAATTATACCAATTACTAAAATTAAAATACTTACTCCAATTAATGGTTTTGCTAATTTAACAAAATTCCATTTTTCAAAAGCTGTTTTTAAGTCATGAACATCTACACCTTCATTGATATCATGGCGATTATTTTTATTTACACCAAACATCCAATATTTCTTCTTAAAGTAATTAGAAGAAACTAAAAGTGATAATAGTCCTCTTGATAAAAAGACAGCTGTGATGAATATCATTAAAATACCTAATAATAACATCGTAGCAAATCCTTTAACTGAACTTTGACCAAAGAAGAATAACACTGCTGCTGCTATAACAGTTGTTAAGTTTGAATCAAAAATCGTTAAGAAAGAACTTTTATTTGCTTTAGAATAAGCCTGTTTAAGCGTTCGTCCTACTCTAAGTTCATCTTTAATCCGTTCATACATGATGATATTTGCATCTACAGCCATACCTACACCTAATACTAAGGCAGCTAAACCTGGTAATGTAAGTACACCTGAAATAAAGTTAAATGCTACTAATGTTAAATAAACATATACTGTTAAAGCAATCACTGCCACAATACCTGGTAATCTGTAAAAACCTACCATAAATAAATAGATAATTGCAACACCAATCATTGATGCAAAGATTGTTTTATCTAATGCATCTTGACCAAATTGTGCACCTACAGAATTAGAATAAACTTCTTTTAAATCAACTGGTAATGAACCTGCATTTAACAATTCTGCAATTTGCTTAGCACGTTCTACGCCTTGTTGACCCTGGAAGCCACCTGAAATTTCTACACTGTCTGAATTAATAGGTTGATCCACCGAAGCGGCTGAAACGTATTTCCGTTTATCTTCAGGTTTATCCAACTCTTTATGATAGCTATCACCTTTTTTATAATCTAACCACACTACCATCATGTTTTCTTGTTTTTTAGAAATTTCTTCTGTAACTTTTTTAAATTTCGCGCGGTCTTTTAATTTAAAAGTGACTGCAGGTTCGTTTGTACCTTGTTTAAATTCTTGTTTTGCAGAACCTTGTACAATATCTTTACCTGTTAATTTAACATGATCATTAGCATCACGTATAGTCAGATTTGCTTGTGAAGACAAAATTTTCCGAGCTTCATCAGGATTTTTTACCCCTGCGAGCTGTACCCTAATTCTATCAGGGTCTTCAACTTGAATATGAGGCTCAGATACGCCTAATACATTAACACGATTTTCTAAAGTTTGAGCAGTAGATTGTAAAGCCTTATCATCGATTTTACCATCACCGCCAAGTGGTTTAACTTGATATAATACTTCAAAACCACCTTGTAAATCCAAACCTAGATTTACATTCTTAACTACATTCTTATATGTAAAGCCCATACCTACAAATAGTAGCGCTACAATGAGTATGAATGCAATTATTCTACTTGTTTTTTTCACATGAACACCTCATTATTTAATTATGTAATTAGAATAATCTTTTAATAAACCATGTGCAAGTGAATTAAAGATTACATCTATGTGACAAGACTTATCTATCTTAACATAACCTTTTTATTAGTGTAATCACGATAGCTAGTTAATAAAAAAACATTCCACGACAATTTGTTGTCTGGAATGTCTTGTTATTATAATTTATGATGGGTCAACTTGTTTAATCGCAGGTTTTTCAAATGTCATTTCAGTACCATGACCATTTACTGTGATTACAACTGCTGTTTCATCCACAGCTTTAACAGTTCCTTTGATTCCACCAATAGTTGTAATTTTTTGACCTGCTTCGATACGACTAATCATTTCACGATGTTCTTTCGCACGTTTTTGTTGCGGTCTAATTAAAAAGAAATAAAATACTATAATTAAAATTATAGGCAAGATTAATGCTGAAACATTCATTATATTGTTCTCCTTATTAAAAGTTTTTAGGGTTCTCTACATTTAGCCCATATTGTTCGAAAAATTCTTCTTTAAAATCTAATAAACGATCTTCTCGAATGGCCTGTCTAATATCTTCCATTAATTTTAGCAGAAAATGTAAATTATGAATAGTAGTAAGACGGATACCAAACGTTTCCTCTGCTTTAATTAGATGTCTAATATATGCACGTGTATAATTCTTACAAGTATAGCAATCACAATTCGCATCTATAGGACTAAAATCATCTGCATATTTAGCATTTTTTATAACCAATCGTCCTTGAGATGTCATGCATGTTCCATTTCTAGCTATGCGTGTTGGCAACACACAATCAAACATATCCATACCGCGAATGCTACATTCTATTAATGCATCAGGTGATCCTACTCCCATTAAGTATCTTGGTTTGTCTTCTGGCATAAATTGAACCGTATGTTCAACCATATCGTACATCACTGGTTTTGGTTCACCTACAGATAAACCACCAATAGCATATCCAGGAAAATCCAATGATACAAGTTCTTTAGCACTTTGTTCTCTTAAGTCTTTGTACTCTCCACCTTGTATAATACCAAATAATGCTTGGTCCTCTGGACGTTGATGTGCTTCAAGACATCGTTTAGCCCATCTTGTTGTACGTTCAATTGAATCTTTTACGTATTTATATTCGGCAGGCATAGGCGGACACTCATCAAATGCCATCATAATATCTGAACCTAAGTCATTTTGAATTTGCATTGATTTTTCTGGACTTAAAAACAACTTAGAGCCATTTGTATGATGTCTAAATTCGACACCCTCTTCTGATATTTTTCTAAGATTACTCAAACTAAACACTTGGAAACCACCAGAATCTGTAAGAATAGGGCCATCCCAATTCATGAACTTATGTAAGCCCCCAGCTTGTTTGATAATATCATTTCCAGGTTGTAACCACAAATGATACGTATTTCCTAATATAATTCTAGCTTCAATTTGTCTTAACTCTTCTGGACTCATTGTTTTAACTGTTGCTTTCGTACCTACTGGCATAAACATGGGTGTTTCAAATGAGCCATGGGGTGTATGAACAATCCCTAAACGTGCACCTGATTGCTTACATGTTTTAATGTGCTCATAAGTTACTGCTGGCATAATCTGTACCTCTCATTCATTAAATTATTAACATTGCATCTCCAAAACTAAAGAATCTATATTTAAGTTTTACCGCTTCTTTATAAGCATTCAAAATGTATTCACGACTACTAAAAGCAGAGACTAACATCACTAATGTTGATTTGGGTAAATGAAAATTAGTAATTAACCCATCAATTGCTTTATATTCAAACCCTGGATAAATAAATATATCTGTCCAACCACTTGTAGCGACAAATTGTTCATGATCACGACGAATTGTTTCTAACGTTCTAGTAGACGTCGTACCTACAGAAATAATTCTATGCCCATTTTCTTTAGTTTTATTCAGCATATCTGCCGTTTCTTTAGTCATTTGATAGTACTCACTATGCATTTCATGATCATCAATATCCTCCACACTTACTGGTCTAAAGGTACCTAGGCCAACATGTAGTGTAATAAATGCAATATTGACACCTTTGTCTTTTATTTTCTGTAAAAGCTCATCTGTAAAATGTAACCCTGCAGTAGGCGCTGCAGCGGAACCATTTTCTTTAGCATACACAGTTTGATATCTATCCGGATCATCTAAACGTTCTTTAATATAAGGTGGTAAAGGCATTTCACCTAACTCATCTAAGCGTTCTTCTAAAATACCTTCATAATGTAAACGCATAATGCGCCCACCTTGTTCTAATTCTTTTATACATTCAGCAATGATTTTGCCGTTACCAAATGATAAAGTATTACCTACTTTAATACGTTTTGCTGGTTTTAATAATACTTCCCAGTCATTGTCCTCTATTCTAGTAAGCATTAACATTTCTACCTTTGCACCTGTTTCTTCTTTTAAACCGAATAAACGTGCTGGCATAACACGTGTATCATTTAATACTAATGTATCTCCAGGTTCAAAATAATCCATAATATCTGTAAAGTGTTTATGTGCAATATTTCCGGTCTTTCTACCTAGCACAAGTAATCTACTTTGATCTCTATTTTTTAAAGGTGTCTGAGCAATCAATGATTCAGGTAAATGATAATCAAACTCCTCAACGTTCATATTATTCCCTCATTCTTTAATTTTTTTGAAATGTTCATAGGCAAATGGTGTCGCTTTTCTACCTCTTGGTGTTCGTTCTATAAATCCTTTTTGTATTAAAAAGGGTTCATAGACATCTTCGATTGTAATACGTTCTTCTCCAATTGACACTGCTATCGTATCCAGTCCCACAGGACCTCCATTATATTGATTAATAATACAATTCATCATTTTATGATCAATGTAATCTAAGCCTTCATCATCCACTTGTAATAAGTTTAGAGCTTGCTTTGTTGTTTCGATATAAATTTGTTCATCTTCATTTACTTGTTGAAAATCTCTTACTCTTTTTAGTAGTCGATTTGCAACACGAGGTGTTCCTCTTGAACGCTTAGCAAGCTCAACTGCACTTTCATCATCAATTTTTGTACCTAATACTTCAGCAGTTCGAATAATGATTTCTTTTAAATCTGATTCCGAATAGTACTCTAATCTTAAATGAACACCAAATCGATCTCTTAAAGGGCCTGTTAGACTTCCAGCACGTGTTGTCGCGCCTACTAGAGTAAAAGGTGGTAAATCAATACGTATACTACGTGCTTCATCACCTTTACCGATAATAATATCTAAGAAAAAATCTTCCATAGCAGAGTATAAAACTTCTTCTACTACACTACTTAAGCGATGGATTTCATCAATAAATAAAACATCTCCAGGCTGTAAACCTGATAAAATTGCCGCTAAATCTCCGGGTCGCTCTAATGATGGACCAGATACAGTTCTTATATTGACTTCCATTTCATTAGCAATAATATTTGAAAGTGTTGTTTTACCTAATCCTGGAGGACCAAAAAGTAATACATGATCTAATGGCTCATCCCTTAGTTTAGCCGCTTTTATAAAAACTTCTAAATTATTCTTTATTGATGATTGCCCAATATATTGTTTTAATTTAGTTGGTCTGAGTGAGAATTCAAAAGAAGATTCTTCATTGTGTAATGATTGATCTACCATTCTATCATCCATATTTATCCCCCCAGTTATCGTTCATAATATTAAGATATAAGCGTTTTTAAACCAATCTTAACTGCTTCATCAACAGAGTGGATGGATGTTTTATTAAGCACTTTCTCAACTTTAGAAAGCTCTCTCTTAGAGTATCCTAAAGCTGCAAGCGCTAATAACGCTTCCTTAATTATATTGTCATTTTCTTCAACTTGTCCCTCAACCTGTAATAAGGTCTCACTAGTCTCTTCTGTAATCTTAACTTTACCTTTTAAATCTAATACAATTTGTCGTGCAGTCTTTTTACCTATACCAGGAAATTTAGTTAGATAAGTATCATTTTCATTTTCAATTGCACGTTTAACTTCGTTAGGTGTACTTGTTGCTAGAATAGCTAAAGCTGATTTAGGGCCTATACCTGTAACTTTTATTAAGCTTAAGAACATCTCTTTTTCTTCTTCGCTAATAAAACCATATAATAATTGTGCGTCTTCTCTTACAATCAGTGAAGTAAAGACTTTACATTCTTGATTTAAATATTTTTGAAATCGATATGAATTTGGAGTTTGAATTTCATAACCGATACCATTAGACGTTTCTACAACAATATGTGTTGGAAACAATTGAGATAAATGTCCTTTTATATAAGCGTACATAGATACCTTCCTTACATACTCATACTAATTAATTCAACTTTATAAACATGTTGAATATTTCTCAAAGTGCCCATGACCTTTTCTATTGATAATGATTGATCTTTTGCACTCAAAGAGAGTGTAATCGTTGCTTTTTCTTCCATTGGAACACTTTGATGAATAGTTAAAACGGATAACGCTAATTTTGAAATAGTTTGTAATACTTGAGCAAGCATTCCTACTATATCATTAACATAGAGAATTAAGGTGAATTCACGGTGTTCAAAAATCTTTTCATCTACAGGAAAAATAGTATCTCTATATTTATAAAAAGCACTTCTTGATAGATTAAACTGCTTAACTGCTTCATAAATGGACAGTGTGGCATCATTTTTTAAAGCGTCTTTAATTTTAAGCGTTTTAACCACTGATTCTGGTAAAACGTCTTCACGTATTAAATAAAACTTTTTATAATCTTTGCTGTCCACTAAAAAGCCCTCCTATTCGACGAATTCAAATTCTCCCCCAAGTATTCTAACAATATCACCATTACTACATCCACGTTCTCTTAATGCATCATCAATACCCATAGAGCGCATTTGACGTGCAAAACGTCTTACTGCTGGATCACTATTAAAGTCTGTCATTTTAAACATGCGTTCGATTGCATTACCGCTTACTACATAGGCACCATCATCATCTCTTGTAATCGTAAATTTATCTTGAGATGGTGTATGTTTATATAATACGCGATTAACACCTGCATCTTCGTCTTCTTCTACACTAAAATCAATATCTTTTACTTCTTCTAATTTATCAGCAATTGTATATAGTAATTGATCAATATTATCTCTTGTAATTGTAGAAACTGGAACAATAGTTACATCTTCATCAATTTCTTTTTTAAATAATTCTAGGTTATCGTTTGATTCCGGTATATCCATTTTATTTGCCACTATAATTTGAGGTCTATCTTCTAATCTTTGTTTATAATTTATCAGTTCATTATTGATGATTTGATAATCTTCAAGTGGATTTCTTCCTTCAGAACCACTCATATCTATCATATGAACAATAACTTTTGTTCTTTCAACATGACGTAAAAATTGATGACCTAAACCGACTCCTTCTGAAGCTCCTTCAATTAAACCTGGTAAATCCGCCATCACAAAACTTCTATGATCAGGTGTTGAAACCACACCTAAATTTGGTTTAATTGTTGTAAAATGATAAGCTCCAATTTTAGGTTTTGCCTTAGATACAATAGATAACAATGTTGATTTCCCTACACTTGGGAATCCAACGAGTCCCACATCAGCAAGTAGCTTTAATTCTAAGGTAACATCTAGTTCTTCTCCAGGTTCTCCATTTTCACTAAAGTCTGGAGCTGGATTTCGAGGGGTTGCAAAACGTGAATTTCCACGACCTCCACGACCTCCATGAGCAATAACTGCACGTTGACCTTCTTCAACTAAATCTGCTAAAACTTCTTCAGTTTCTACACTTTTAATAATGGTACCAGGAGGCACTTTTAAAACTAAGTCTTCCGCATTTTTACCATGCATATTACTACTTTGACCATTTTCACCTTTTTTAGCCTTAAAATGACGTTGAAATCTAAAGTCTAAAAGTGTTCTTAAACCTTCATCAACTTCAAAAATGACTGAAGCACCTTTACCTCCATCGCCACCAGCAGGGCCACCAAATGGTACATATTTTTCCCTACGATAAGCAGTAATACCATTACCTCCATCGCCTGCTTTTAGAGATATTTTTACTTGATCGACAAACATATATCTCACCTCTTTTTATATATTTTATTAATTCATCGCTAATATTATATCATTAACTCTAAAACGTTAGATTCTATTATAATCATTTTTAAACAAAAATAAAACACCAGAAGTCTTCACTTCTGGTGTTAATTAGACAAAAATTATTCAGCTACTGCATATACAGAAACTTGTTTTTTGTCGCGACCTTTACGTTCGAAACGAACAACGCCGTCGATTTTAGCGAATAATGTATCATCGCCACCACGACCTACATTTTCACCAGCATAAATTTTAGTACCGCGTTGACGATATAAAATTGAGCCACCTGTTACGAATTGACCGTCTGCACGTTTAGCACCTAAACGTTTTGATTCTGAGTCACGACCGTTTTTTGTAGAACTTACCCCTTTTTTAGATGCGAAGAATTGTAAGTTTAATTTTAACATCGGGATACACCTCACTTATAATTTAATCTTATATTTTCATTATATTCATCTTCAATCGTTTGTAAAGACACAAGCATTGCTTGAAGAATTAATTGTGCTTGCTCATTGTTAGTGTCTACTGATCTAATGTGAAAATGACCACCGTCATCATCATAATCAATATCCGGATTTTCAGAAGTTAAACTTAAAATAGCATTCACACTTCCAAAAAGAACAGCTGAAGCCCCTGCACAAACAATATCATAGCCATAATCACCATGATTAGCATGGCCATCCATGATGACGTCTGTTACTTTACCTTCATCATTAATTGAAATATCAACAGTAATCATAATTAAGCGTTGATTTTATCAATTGTTAATTTAGTATAAGGCTGACGATGACCTTTTTTACGTTTTGAATCTTTACGACGTTTGTAAGTGAAAACAGTAATTTTTTTACCGCGACCTTGTTTGTTCACAGTAGCAGTTACTGTAGCTCCTTCAACAGTTGGAGCACCAACTTTAACTGAATCTCCACCTACAAATAATACTTTATCAAATGTGAATGAATCACCTTCATTAACATCTAATTTTTCAACGAAGATCTCTTGACCTTCTTCTACTTTAATTTGTTTACCGCCTGTTTCGATAATAGCAAACATACCTTGCACCTCCTATAATTATAAGTCACGCCATATACAGGTGATAAAATATAACATTTTAACGCTTAAACCTGTATTTGAGCGGTTGTATGTAGCTATAAAACTACTCAACTATTGCATCTTACCATTACTTATATTCAATGTCAATCTATTATATTGGCTTTTTAAAGAATTTAAAGAATATAGGCATCAAAATAATTAATAAAATAATATTTAATATAAGTGTTGGGATAATACGTAGTAATATAAAGTTTAGTAAATCAAATTCTACATAGCTAATAACAGAATATATAATTGCTACAAATATTTCAAGAATCATTACACCAATGATACTGAACCAATATACCATAATATAGTCTCGGTAAAAAATCTTCAAGAACTTATTAAATATTGTTATTAAGAATATATAACCAAACAAATATAAACCATATACACTGCCAAAGTAGATATCAGTTATCATACCTAAAAAAATGCTTAGTAATAATGTGACCATAAATGGTCTATAAATTGATAAAAGTAATAAATACATTAGAGTTAAATGAGGAACTAAGATAAATGTTAGGTTGCCTATATGAAAAGGAATAACCAAACCAATAAGTGTATCAAGATAAAAAACGATGATACCGATCATTATATAAACGAACGCTTTCATTATCGAGTCTCTCTTTCATTGAAATCCGTGTTATTACTTTTTTTCGCTATGTATACATGTTGAATATCTGATAAATTTGCTCCCGTTTTCACCCTCACTTCTTTTGCTAAACCATATTCATCATTTTCTACCTTCGTCACTTCTCCTATGTATAAATCACTTGGCAATTGATCGGCTAATCCACTTGTTACTACTTTGTCACCTTTTGAAATTTTATCCTTATTATTGATATTACTAATAATTAATTCCTGAGTTTTATTATCATAGTGATCAATTAATCCAAAAACATTTTTAGAATGATGTTGAATATTGACTGATAGTTTTCCAGCTCTTGTATTCGTTGAAAGTAAATCAACTTGAGAAGAAAATTGATTCACTCTAGTTACTCTTCCAATTAAACCATCACTAGTAAACACTGCCATATTATTGCTTACACCAGCTTTTTTACCTTTATCAATAATCACAGTATTCATCCATTGATCTGGATTACGTGCTATGATGGCACCTGAAATTGCATCGTATTTTGAAGCATCAGTCATATCAAGTTCTTTTTTTAAGTTTTTATTTTCCGCTTCTAATGCTTCGTTTTTTGCTTTTAATTGATTAACTTCATTATGATTTGATTTGTTAGATTGAAAGAAGTTACCTATAGCTCCAGTCACAAAATTGACAGGGTAACTAATTACTCTCTGACCAAATGACACTGAGTCCCCCACATATTGCTCAGGAGGTGATTGAGTTTGTGAACGAATGGACAAACCAATCAATGCAATAAAAATAATTATTGCACAAAAAACAACAATTAACTTGTTATTTTTAAAAAAATTTAACACTCATAACACCTCTACTATTTATTTTAAATTATTATATTCTATTTTATATTACTCTAGGATTGAAATAAAGAATAATATTAAATATTATCTTCAAAGAAAAAAAGGAACAAGTTAGAATCTTCATTGAATTCTAGTACTTGCTCCTATCAAATGTCATCTTATTTAATTTTACGATTCTTTATTCGGCTTATCTTTTTTATCTTCTTCATAGAGCGTTTCGTCTTTTCTCCATTTAGAAAATAAATTTTGTGCTTTTGCTTGTTCATTTGCCTGTTTTTCTTTAGATTGTTCAGACATACATTACACCAACCTTCAAAAGATTATTGTATCTATTTTAGACATTAACGCATTTATTTATTTTTTTCAAATTATATTTTTTAATACTCATTCTGAGGTTTTAAAGTGATTGATTGTCCTAGGCGATTTAATTCCTGTTCCATTTCAATTTCCGTACTAAAGACTTTAATCGTATCACTTCCGAATTTATAGATGATAAATTCATTATCTCTTTGCCCTACAATGTAATTATCATTATATCCCATTCTAACTATACCTGAAACTTCCATAAATTCTTTTTTATCTATAAATTTAAACACATTTTTTGTTTGACTAGCAGGAATATTCTGAAGTAAATGATTTTCTTCTATAGTATAACTTTTTCCATTAGTAGGCACTGGTGTTGATGTTTGATTACTTGGCAAGAGCTCGAATTGGTTATTGGGAGGTTGATTCATAGGATTCCAGTCCTGTTCTCTTAAAAACGGGGCATATTTTAATGCAAAATAAACAATACTAAGGATTGCAATAACTGCTACTATATTTTTAAAAATACTAAAAACCATTCGCAATAAAATCCCTCCAATTTTAAATCTAAATTATTATAAATATAAAATAGATTTTATCCATCGGTCTAAAGAAGTAAATTAAGTAAATTCTTAAGACTGATTAACATTTTCTTAAAATATATTATAATAATTAATATCACTCGTAAAATAAATTTAGAGGAGTGTGAGAAATGAACATTCTTACAATTATTTTACTTATCTTGCTTGCAGTTATACTTTTTAAAGTAGGATTTGCACTTTTAAGATTTTTAATCTCTGCTGCTTTTATTATTCTCGGACTGTATTTAGCCTATCAAGGTGTTCTTTGGATTTTAGAAAATTTTAATGTGCTTTCAGCTTATATAAGATAATGAAAAAGCTAGTTACTTTTCAATGTAATTAATACAATCTACCCTTTATTAATTCGTTTATGATTGTATTGTATGAAAAGTTAACTAGCTTTATTTACGATTGCTTTGAGACAAGTATTCATAAATTTTATATATTGTTGCTAATAGTAACCCAAATATCGTTCCAGTTACTATATCACTAATGAGTAAAATATATAATTGAGTATGCGTATGGTTGACGAATACTCCAATAAAAGAAAAAATGGTAATACCAACAATCGATAATAACACGGTATTAAGCGTTTCTTTTAAACGAATTGTTTTTTGTTTAATATTCAATCTCATTATGTAAATAATAGGTATTAATACCCCTATGATTAAAATTAAAGTCATCATACACCTCTAAATATATAATTAAGGCTTATTATACTAAAATTTTAACAATGAGACTATAAATAATTTTTAATCTTTTATACGAAATACCCCTCCTCTACTAAACTAGTAAATTTTTGATCACCGATAATAATGTGGTCAAGTAATTCAATGCCAAGAATTTGTCCACATTCTTTAAGTCTAATGGTAGTAGCAATATCTTCTTTTGAAGGCGTCACATCTCCAGATGGATGATTATGAATCACAATTACTGCATTACATGAAGCTCTAATGGCAGCATTAAAGACTTCTCTTGGGTGTATCACTGAAGAGTTTAATGTTCCTATAAATATAGTTTCTTCTTTTATCACTATATTTTTAGTATTTAAAAATAAAGCAACTAAATGCTCTTGAGTTAAATCTTTCATTTTAGACATCATCATATCTGCGACATCTTTAGGAGATTTAATCTTTACTTTTTCAATTGAATTACGTTTATTTATTCTTTCTCCCAATTCGAAAGCAGCTTTTAGTGTCACTGCTTTATGCAATCCTATACCTTTTATTTTTAACAAATCATGTATTGAAAGTAATTTTAATTCTTTTAAATTATTTACTTTATTAATCATTTCATTTGCAATATCAATACTTGAAACCCCTTGTCGTCCAGTGTTAATTAAAATTGCTAATAATTCACTGTTAGACAAACTTTTTTCACCATATTGAATGAGTCTCTCTTTAGGAAGCTCACTTTTGGCCATATCTTTAATTTTCAAAAACATCACCTTTTCTTTATTAGTTACATAATATTGTTGGAAAAATTAATTAATAAAATATATGAGATTGAAATAAAAGGAATAAGTGGGATTTTACGTATCTTAAAACGAAACAAGATGATATAAAACATAAGACCAATTGCACAAGTTAATAATATTAGATGAAGTATAAATTCATAAGTATAAAATATAGAAAGTATACTAAGTAATAAAATATCACCGTACCCTATACTTTTAGAATTTAACAGAAAAAATGTATGTAATAGAAAGAAAATAAATATAAATGAAATCAAATGTAATGAAGAAATATAGATACCGACAAAGAAAAAAACGAGGATTAAGTTACTGTTGATTGTTAATGTTTGAATATCGGTTAGAGACATCGTTATCAACATTAAACAAGTTAATATAAAGAGAGAATAATTTATATGTATATCGATAAATATTAAATATGGGACAATAAGAAACGATAATATTTCACCTATAATATAGGAGCGTTTTAAAGGATTTGAACAGCATCTCGAGTGTCCTTTTAAGAATATGAAACTTAATAATGGTATAGTATCAAACCACTTTAATGATGTATGACAATAATCACATTGTGATCGTCGCTTGAAATATTGAAGATTCACTTTCTCTATACTTGAAAATTGATATAAAAAACTAAATATTACACTACACGTAAATGCTAATAATACTATTATACTGATCACCTCATATCATTCATTATAACTAAAATATGGTCTAAGTAAATGGAATAACGAGGATTAGATTAAATTCATTTCAATAAATAAATATATCTTCTTTAAAGCATTTTAAATTCAATAAAATGAATAAAACCTTTATTAAAAATAATCAGTCCACTCTTAATCTATCAATTATATAACTAATAAAAAAGCTATGAAGAAGTTTAATTTGTAACTTTCTTCATAGCTATATTTAGATATTTAACATACTATATATTATGAATTAAATTCAACTTTCGATTTTACTTCACTTATAAAATATAAACTGCCTGTAATCAATAAGCCCTCACCATCATAATGATTTATAAAATCTACATAATCATCAATATATTCGATGTTATCAGCATCTATACTCTCAAGTAATTCTTGTTTAGATAAGGCTTTATGAAAATCAAATTCAGTAAAATAAAATGTACCAGCTAAATTTTGTAATTTACTTAACATTTCGTTTACAGGTTTACCTTTAATGGCTGAAAATAAAACATCCATTTTCTCAAGATCATAATAATTTTTGATTGTTGAAACTAATGCTTCAACACTTTCATTATTATGTGCTCCGTCAATAATAATAAGAGGTTTTTCTTTAACTTGCTCAATACGTCCTGTCCAACAAACACTTTCAATAGCATCAATCATTTTATTAAAATCTAATTCAATAATATTTTCTTCGTTCAACTCTATTAAAGCTGTAATAGCTAATGAAGCATTTTCTTTTTGATGATCACCTATCATATCTAAGATGATTGTTTCTAACTCATAATCTTTATATCTATAAGTAAATTCATCATCTTCAGATACAATAATGATTTCTCTATCTAGTTCAATTGGCTTTGCATTCTGATTTTCCGCTAAATCTCTAATGTATTTTAAAGCTTCCTCATTTTTGACTGCATAGATGACGGGTACATTAGGTTTTATGATAGCACCTTTATCTTTTGCGATATCTAAATACGTACTTCCTAAAATATCAGTATGATCTAATCCTATACTTGTCAAAATTGAAAGAATAGGAGTAAACACATTAGTTGAATCATTTTTAATTCCTAGTCCCGCTTCTACAATAACAAAATCTACAGGATGTATCTCTCCAAAATATAAAAACATCATTGTTGTTATAATTTCAAATTCTGTTGCAGAACCGAGTTCGGTTTCTTGTTCTAACGCTTCACTTACTGGTTTAACTCGTTTTACTAATTCAACTATTTCGTCATTTGAGATCGGATAACCATTTAAACTAATTCGTTCATTAAACGTTTCAATAAAAGGAGAAGTAAATGTTCCAACTTCATATCCATTCTCAACTAATGCAGCTCTTAAATAAGCTACTGTAGAACCTTTACCATTTGTTCCACCCACATGAATACCGCGAATATTTAATTGAGGATTATTTAAGTGGTTAAGCATCCATTCCATTCTTTTAACACCAGGTTTAATACCAAACTTAGTGCGCTCATGTATCCAATATAAGCTATCTAGGTAATTCATTGACAATTCTCCTATGCTTTTAATTGTTCAATTCTGTTTTTAACACCATTATATTTTTCTTGATATTTTTGTTGTTTTTCGCGCTCTTCATTTATAATTTTTTCAGGTGCTTTATTAACAAAATTCTCATTTGATAATTTTTTATCAACACGGTCTAATTCTTTTTGAAGTTTGTCTAACTCTTTCTCTAAACGTTCAATTTCTTTATCCATATCAATAAGTCCTTCTAACGGTAAAATGACTTTACCAGCAACTACTACCGCTGTCATCGCTTTTTCAGGAATATCTACATTTGTATCGATGGTTAATTCACTTGGATTACAAAATCTATGAATATAATCCGCATTTTTTTCTAAGATTGTTTTAATTTCTTCATTTTTAGCTTGAATGAGAATAGGGATTGATTTAGAAAGTGGTGTGTTTACTTCTACGCGTGATTGTCTCACAGATTTAATAATTTCAACTAATTGTTCCATTGTCTGTTTACTTTCATCAAACACAAACTCTTCTTTAACTGTCGGCCATGCTGCTTTTACAATTGTTTCTCCTTCATGCGGTAAACTTTGCCAAATTTTTTCAGTTACAAATGGCATAAATGGATGTAGCATTCTCATTATTTGATCAAGTGTATAACTTAGAACAGAACGTGTTGTTTGTTTTTGAGCTTCATCTTCACCATTCATTGGTATTTTACTCATTTCAATATACCAATCACAGAATTCATCCCAAATAAAGTTATATAAAGCACGTCCAACTTCACCAAATTCATATTTTTCACTCAGATTAGTAACGGTCTCTATTGTTTCATTTAGTCGTGTTAAAATCCATTTATCCGCTAAAGATAAATTACCAGATAAATCAATGTCTTCCACTTTAAAGTCTTCTCCAATATTCATCAAGCTAAAGCGAGCACCATTCCAAATTTTATTAATAAAGTTCCATACAGATTCAACTTTTTCGGTAGAATAACGTAAGTCATTACCTGGAGAAGAACCAGTTGCTAAGAAGTAGCGTAAACTATCTGCTCCGTATTTTTCGATGACATCCATTGGATCTACACCATTACCAAGTGATTTACTCATTTTACGACCATCTTCAGCTCTTACTAAACCATGAAGAAGTACATCATTAAATGGTCGTTTACCAGTAAATTCTAATCCTTGGAAAATCATTCTTGCTACCCAGAAGAAGATAATATCATAACCGGTTACAAGAACATTCGTTGGATAGTAACGTTGATAATCTTTTGCTTCTTCATTAGGCCAACCTAAAGTTGAGAATGGCCATAACGCACTTGAGAACCATGTATCTAACACATCTTCATCTTGAGTCCAATTTTCGATATCAGCAGGTGCTTCTTCTCCAACATATACTTCACCTGTTTCATTATGATACCAAGCTGGAATTTGGTGACCCCACCATAATTGTCTAGAAATAGTCCAATCTCTAATTTCTTCCATCCAACGATTAAATGTATTTTCAAAACGTGGTGGATAAAAATCAATTCGATTATCTGTTTTTTGATTATCTAGTGCTTGTTGCGCAAGTGGTTTCATTTTTACAAACCATTGTGTAGATAAATAAGGTTCTACTACTGCACCAGAACGTTCTGAATGACCTACAGAATGCATATGTTCTTCAATTTTAATCACTAAATCTTGAGCTTTTAAATCTTCTACTAATTTTTTACGACATTCGAAACGGTCTAAACCAGCATACTGAGATGCATTGTCATTCATTTTTCCATTTTCATCCATTACGATAATGTTTTCTAAATGATGTCTCTGACCAATTTCAAAGTCATTAGGATCATGTGCAGGTGTAACTTTCATAGCTCCACTACCAAATTCAATATCAACATACTCATCTGCTAAAATTGGTAATTCTCTACCTATAATTGGTAAAATCACTTTTTTTCCTATAACATCTTTATAACGTTCATCATTTGGATTAACGACTATAGCAGTATCCCCTAGCATTGTTTCAGGACGAGTTGTGGCAATTTCAATATATCCATTACCATCAGCATAAGGATATTTAAAATGATAAAAATGACCTTGCACATCTTCATGAATCACTTCTATATCTGACAATGCTGTACGTGCGACTGGATCCCAATTTATAATTCGCTCTCCACGATAAATAATTCCTTTATTATATAAATCAACAAATACTTTTCTAACCGCTTTACTTAAGCCGTCATCAAGAGTAAAACGTTCTCTACTATAATCAAGACCTAAGCCTAATTTAGCCCATTGTTTACGAATAAAAGATGCATATTCTTCTTTCCAAGACCAAGCATGTTCTAAAAATTTTTCACGTCCTATATCATGACGAGAAATACCTTGTTCTTTTAATTTAGCATCTACTTTAGCTTGTGTTGCAATACCCGCATGATCCATACCAGGTAAATAAAGCGTATCGTATCCTTGCATACGTTTCATTCGAGTAATAATATCTTGTAATGTTGTATCCCAAGCATGTCCTAAATGTAATTTACCAGTCACATTCGGCGGCGGAATAACAATTGTATATGCTTCTCTAGATTCATCTTCTAGAGGTTTAAAGTATTCATTTTTTACCCATTCTTCATAACGTCCCGCTTCAACTTCACGAGGATTATACTTTGATTCCATTTTCATTGAAATAACCTCCTAAAATAAAAAAGCATCCTTCCTAATATATAGGACGGATGCTCCGTGGTACCACCTAAATTCAAGACGATACCTCCATATCTTCTTGCACTTATTTATGATTAACGCTCATACACGCTTCTATCTACTATTATATGTGTATTCAATAAAAGAACTTGTGGGCTACCTTCAGTTTGATCATTATACATATTTACACCGTCCATATGCTCTCTTTGATAAGTATCAAACGTACTCTTCCCAAAAAATATATTTAATTACTAATTAATAGTATAATAGAAAACAATGATAAGTCAATCTTTTGGAGGAATATTTATGAACGCATGTGCCTTTGGAACTACAGACCCTATTTATTTAGATTATCATAATAAAGTATGGGGACAACCAGATTTTAATAGTCTTTCACTTTTCAAATTACTTGCACTTGAATCTCAACATGCTGGTTTATCTTGGTTAACTATATTAAAAAAGAAAGAGGCTTATGAAAAAGCATTTCATCAATTTGATCCTATAAAAATTTCTAAAATGACAGAGAAAGATATTAATGCTTTAATGACCTTTCCAAATATCGTACATAATAGAAAGAAATTAGAAGCCATAGTATCTCAAGCTAAGGGTTATTTACAAATTGAAAAAGAATATGGTAGCTTCAGTAAGTTTTTATGGTCATATGTTGATGGACATCCTATTGACTTGCACTATAAAACTCCCTCAGAACGTATTACAGTTGATGAAAGAGCAAAACAACTTTCAAAAGATTTAAAAGCTTATGGTTTTAAATTTTTAGGACCTGTGACTGTATTCTCGTTTATGGAAGCGGCTGGTCTATATGATGCTCACTTAGAAGGATGTCCTTCAAAACCTAATCATTAAATATTAAAAGGAGTAGAACAGATTATTTTGAATTCGTAGTTCTACTCCTTATGATTGATTATCACTTTTTTTTTCGTTTTAAAAAGTAATTAATTATTGGTGCTACTAAAAATAATATAAAAAATATCCTAAAGATATGAAAACTTGATATCTTAGCAACATCTGCACCAGTAGCTATGGCAACTAGTACAATTTGACTCATACCTCCAGGAGCTCCACCTAAAAATAATTCGTTTAATGAATTATGAGTAAACAAATGAACAATAAAGACCATCAAAAATGATCCTAAAATTAAACTTATATTTTGATACATAATTGCTATAGCAATGCGACCTTTTAAATCACCTAATAAATGTGCAATTTGTAAACCAATTCTAATCATATAAATCACTTGTGCAAAAGCAAGAATATAATTATCTAAAGTAAAAGTCAGATGAGTTGATAAATTCCAAACAATTAAAACGACAATTGGAGCGAGTAATTGTTTTGTTGGAAAATTTATTTTTGACATTAAGAAATAAACAAAAGCTATAGCAATCATAATTAAAGCAATTTGGGGCACATTTAAAGCTCTTGTTAATGGTGTAGCTTTATGAATCATCTCTTCACTTGATGATGAATTGCTAAATAAAAAAGAAATAAGTGGTACAAGTACGACTACAAAAATAACTCTAGAAGTTTGGGTTAAACTTACTACTAAGATATTCGCTTTTTTATCTTCTTCAGCCATAATTAACATTTGACTTAAAGCGCCAGGTATTACACTCAAGATAGCAGTTTCAGTATTAACTCTTGCAATTTTTTTGAAAAAATAAGCAATCAATAATGATAACGTGATGAGTAAAACAGTCACCGTCACAATGGTTAACCACTCATTTTTGATATCATTAATGACTTGTGACGTAAACGTAGATCCTATTTGTACTCCAAGTAATATTAAGCCAATCTGACTAATCCAAAAAGGCCATTTAATATTTAATTTTAGTACTTTAACCACAATAATTGAGGCTATAATGGGCCCAAACATAAAGGGTAAAAGCATATGAGATAATTTTAATATTAAACTCATGATCATCGCTATTATTAATAATATAATATTATTTAGCCAAATTCGCCTCAAAAATCATCACTTCTTTCTAGATTAAAAGCATTTAAATTAAAAAAAGTGGAACGATGATATTATCTCATCTTTGTTCCACTTTTATTATATTAACTTTTAAATATTAAACAATTCTACTTAATGCATTATCAAAAGCATGAATCGTTTTTTCAATATCTTCTTTGGTATGTGCGGTAGATAAGAATGTTCCTTCAAATTGAGAAGGTGGTAAAAATATGCCTTCTTTAGCCATTTCTCTATACATATTACTAAATAACTCTAAATCACTTTGATTCGCTTCTTCAAAGTTGGTTACAGGTCCTTTATTTAAGAAATAACCAATCATAGAACCAGCTCTATTTACTGTAATAGGAACATTGTGTTTAGCAAATACCTCTTTAAGTCCTTTTTCTAATATATCGCCTAATTCTTGGAAATACTCATATGATTCAGGCGTTAATTGACTTAGTGTTTCATAACCACTTGTCATTGCTAAAGGATTACCAGATAGAGTTCCCGCTTGATAAATATTACCTACTGGAGCAATTTTATCCATAATTTCTTTTTTGCCTCCAAAAGCACCTACAGGTAAGCCACCGCCAATCACTTTTCCTAGGCATGTGATATCTGGTGTCACACCAAAATAACCTTGAGCACAGTTATACCCTACACGGAAACCTGTCATGACTTCATCAAAGATAAGTAAAGAACCATATTCTTTAGTGACTTCCCTTAATCCTTCTAAGAAACCTTTTTTAGGGGGTACAACACCCATATTTCCTGCAACTGGTTCTACTATCACACCAGCAATATCATCTCCATAATTTTCAAATGCTACTTTAATCGCATCTAAATCATTATAAGGTACTGTAATTGTGTTTTTAGCTGTGCCTTCAGGTACTCCTGGTGAATCTGGAAGACCTAAAGTTGCTACACCTGAACCTGCTTTGATAAGCAATGAATCGCTATGTCCGTGATAGCATCCTTCAAACTTAACAATTTTATTTCTACCAGTGTAACCTCTAGCCAGTCTTAATGCCGCTAAAGTAGCTTCAGTACCTGAAGAAACCATTCTTACTTTTTCAATTGAAGGCACTCTTTCAATAACAAGTTCAGCTAATTTATTTTCTTCTAGTGTTGAAGCACCAAAACTAGTGCCTTTATCTACAGCATCATGTAATTTACTAATGACTTGTTTATTTTTATGACCTAAAATTAATGGTCCCCAACTTAATACATAATCAATGTATTCATTGCCATCTATATCATAAATTTTCGAACCTTCACCATGATCCATAAAAATTGCTGGTGTATCTACTGATTTAAATGCTCTTACAGGGCTATTGACACCACCAGGCATAAGTGTTTCAGCAATGCGCATTGCTTCTTGTGATTTTTCATAAGTCATTAACTTGTTCCTCCTTAACCATTATTTATCTAAGTAACGACAAATATCTTTCGCGAAATAAGTAATAATCATATCTGCGCCCGCACGTTTCATTGATACCATTTGTTCCATAACCACACGTTCTTCATCTATCCAACCATTTTGAGATGCTGCTTTAGTCATAGCATATTCACCACTAACATTATAAGCAATAACAGGAATATTAGTGTTATTTTTTACATCTCTAACAATATCTAAATAACTTAAAGCTGGTTTGACAATCATCATGTCTGCGCCTTCTTTTAAGTCACTTTCTAATTCTCTTAGTGCTTCTAAACGATTAGCTGGATCCATTTGATACGTTTTTCTATCTCCAAATGAAGGAGCTGAATCTGCAGCATCTCTAAATGGTCCAAAGAAACTAGAAGCATATTTAATGCCATAGCTCATAATTGGAATATTATAATAACCAGCTTCATCTAAACCTTGTCGAATTTCGGTAACAAAACCATCCATCATATTACTTGGAGCAATAATGTCAGCGCCAGCTTCGACTTGAGAAATTGCTGTTTTAACTAATAATGGTAAAGATTTGTCATTATCAACATCATGCGTATGATCATCAATGATACCGCAATGACCATGATCCGTATATTCACATAAACAAGTATCAGCAACGATTAATAAATCTTTATGAAGTTTTTTTGCTCTACGTGTTGCCTCTTGAACAATGCCATTATGATCGTATGCACCAGAACCCACATCATCTTTTTCATTAGGTACGCCAAAGAACATAATCGCTCTAATACCTAAATCATATGCTTCATTAATTTCATCATCTAATAGATTTAAACTTATTTGATATACACCAGGTAACGATTTAATTTCGCTTCTAACATTATCTTTTTCTACTACAAAAATTGGATAAATTAAATCTTCTTTTCTAACATGATTTTCTCTTACTAAACTTCTCATTGTAGCTGAAGAACGTAATCTTCTATGTCTATCGAATTTCATTATTTATTCCTACTTTCTAAAAATGTGTTTATTAATGCTTCAGAAGTTTGTTTATCTGCAATATAAGGTTCATAACCATAGGCTCTAATGCTATTTGCAGTTTGTTGACCTATAGCATAGTAATTTTTAAAATGCTTAGGAAATGCCTCACTAAAATAATAACGCACTGCAGATGAACTTGAAAATGTTAATGCTTCAACTTGATTATGTTGAATTAGATTGATAACTGCAATAATATTCTCTCTATCCGCTATAGGTGTATACAAGTCAATTTTCACAACATTATTATGTTCAGCGAGAGTTTGTTGCAATTTTGGTCTTGCCTGTGCACTGCTCGGAATTAAAATAGAAGATTTTTCTAGATTTAATCCTTCTAATAAACCTTCTTGAGAATAATCGTTAGGTATAAAATCTATATTTATACCTAATTGTTTACATAACTGCGCAGTTTTAGCTCCTACTACTGCAATATGTTTTACATTCACGTACTCTAAATATTTATAAAATAAATGTACGGCATTTTTTGAAGAAAAAATAAGCCAGTCATAATTATCATGCAAGAGTTGAGTATCAAATTCAAGTGATTGAATTTTAATAAATGGCTTATGAATGACTTCTACCATATCACTCTGTACTTTACTCGTTTGCGTCATAACTATCACTGGTTTCATCTAACTGTAACACCTCTACTAAGATTTAGTATTAATGTGATGCTTCTTCGTTTAATTTTCTTATAATTTCATACGCACCTTGTTCTTTAAGTATCTCACTTACTCTGTTCCCTAATTTTACAGGGTCAGTTCCTACTTCAGTATGTTCATAACGTTCCTTACCATCTGGTGTCATGATTAAGCCTGTAAACTCAATTTCATTGTTATTGTTATAATTCGCATATCCACCAATTGGAACTTGACAACTTCCATCCATTGCAGCTAAAAATGTTCGTTCGGCCGTTACACAATTTGCAACTTCATTATTGTGAACTTTTTGAAGTAACTCGAGAAGTTCAATATCGTTACTACGGCACTCAATGCCAAGAGCACCTTGACCGATTGCAGGTAGTAATGTGTCTTTATCTAAATAAGTTGTTACTACGTCATCAGACCAACCCATACGTTTGAGTCCTGCTGCTGCTAAAATAATCGCATCATAATCTTCTGTTTCTAATTTATTTAAACGTGTATCAATATTACCACGAATCCATTTAATTTTTAGATGAGGATATTTAGATAATATTTGTGCACCTCTTCTTAATGAACTTGTACCAACTATACTATTCTTAGGAAGTTCTTCTAATGGTACGTGATTTTTGGCAATATAGGCATCAAATGGTATTTCTCTATCAGGAATACAACCTAATGTTAAACCTTCTGGAATAATACTAGGAACATCTTTTAATGAGTGTATTGCCATATCGATATCGTTGTTAAATAGTTCATTTTGAATCTCTTTAACAAATAGGCCTTTTCCTCCAACTTTAGATAGTTGTTGATTCACAATTCGATCTCCCTTTGTGACAATCTCTTTAATTTCGATTTCTAAAGATGGATCAATGGCTTTTAATTTATCAATGAATTGTTTACTTTGTGTTAAAGCAAGTTTACTTCTACGTGAACCCACAACTAATTTACGCATAAACAAGGCCTCCTACATAAGTTTTCTTTTAATTAAAATGAGTAGTGAAGAATAAATTCACCATACATAGGCAAAATATCATAATATTAAAATAAATTAAATTAATTGAGATGATTTTCTTTTTTAAATACATAACGATATATACTGTATAAAGAAGCGTAATAATGACAGACAACATAACCTTCGGATCTTTAAATATTGCTATACCAACCGCATAGATTCCCCATTGAGCAATTAAAATTACACTCAATATTAATATTACTAAACCGCCCAAAGTTGAAAAAAATATAATTTTTTCAAGAGTTGCTACACTGCCAATTCTAAAATATTTCTGATTAAAGTTTTTTTCTTTAAGGTTTTTATATTGAATGATATATAGCAATGCATTTACAAATGCAAGTGCAAAAAAAGCATAACTCAATACTGCAAGCCCTACATGTACAAGTAATAATTCATTTATAACTTGTACTTTTTGTATACTGTTTGTATAGTGTTCAGGTCTAAATGTATTCATCGTTAATAAGATAAATCCAATTACATTCAAAAAAAACACAGAAAAACTTAGAACTTTAATAATATTTAAAACTAGAGAAATAGAAATAATCATCCATGACAAGAAGAAAAAAACATCAAATATGGAATTAAACAATACATCACTATGCGAAGTAATATACATAGACAAAGAGATTGTTTGTAAAAACCAAACAATCCCTAAGGCATAAATTCCAAGTACTCTAATCTTATGACTCTTCCGAACAAAGTCTATAAAATAACAAAGAATGCTAATTAAATATACAATTAATATAATTTCATGAAATCTAATAAATAGCGTTTCTTGCATATTATCACCATTTTAATATGCTTATTCAAAACTAAAGATATGTCGTACTGAAAGTTCCTTTTCTTTTTTTCGTTCTTTCACTGCTTTATAAGGATCTTCGGCTTCAATATCAAATATATTTTGAAATAGCTCTAATTTTTCATTACTTTTTTTATCGTTACTCAATTCCTTAGCCTGTTTAATTGGATCTTTCAACATTTGATTAATAATACTTTTAGTATGTTTAGAAATGACTGTTCGTTCTCGTTCAGATAGATTCGGTAATTTTCTATCGATACTATCCATTGTTTCAGCTTGAATAGTCATTGCTTTTTCACGTAAAGCTCTTATTACAGGAACTACACCCAACATATTTACCCAATCATTATGTGCTTTAATTTCAGCAGGAATTTCATTAGAAATAGCTTCAGCCGCCATTTGTCGTTCTTTTAAATTAGCATCAACTAAACCTTTTAAATCATCTACATCATAATTAAATACGTCATCACTTAAATTATGACATGGTTCAATATCTCGTGGTACTGCAATGTCTAATAATAATAATTTAGATTTTCTATATGATAGTGCCTGATTAATCATACTTTTAGTAATAATATAATCTGGTGAACTAGTAGAACTAATAACAATATCAGTTGAAGTTAATAAACTAGGTAAAGATTCTAGCTTATCATAACTAACTTGATGTTTTTCAGCTAAAATTCTAGCTTTACTTTCTGTTCGATTTACAATTGTAATATGATTAATGCCTGAGCCGAGTAAATTTAATAACGACAATTCACTCATTTCACCTGCACCAATAATAACAGCATGTTTATTTTTTAATTTACCTAATACTTTTTTTGATAATTCCACAGCAGCATATGAAACACTTACAGCATTATCTGCGATATCTGTTTCATTATGTGCTTTTTTAGCAAAAGTAATTGCTTGTTTAAATAGATGATTAAAGATAGTTCCAGTTGTTTTTAAATCTTGCGCTAAGAAAAATGCATCACGCATTTGGCCTAAAATTTGTGTTTCTCCTAACACAATTGAATCTAAACCTGAAGTTACACGCAATAGATGTTCTACTGCTTCGTCCCCCACTTTAACTTCAGACATTGCTTTAATATCATCTACTTCAAATCCAAATGAACGAGCTAAAAATCGTTGAATATAATATCGTCCTGTATGAATTTGATCCACTACAGCATATACTTCTGTACGATTACATGTCGATAATATTACATTTTCTAAAATTGCTTTAGTTTCGAATAAATCTTCATTGGCTAATCGTAAGGCATCATCTCTAAAAGCAACTTGCTCTCTTAAAGCTACATCAGCAGTACGATGATTTATGCTAATAGCAATAAAATGCATTTATAACGCCCTCCATATACTAACAATATCGTTAGTATAACACATTTTAGAATGAATTTAAGTTTGATGCTCAAATAAATTAGAAACATTCTAATGTGAAGTCAAAATTTCGTCACTTAATTACAAGATATTTCTTTTAATTTATATAATTAGCAATAATATCCCAAATGTATTGCTGTTTAGAATTTTGAATAGAAGAGTAACTTATAATTGTATCGTTTGGATCTAAATCTAATTTTTGTTTTATATTTTTTATATGTTTTTGAACTTTACCTTTCGCAATTTTATCTTCCTTAGTACAAATGACTAGTGTTGGCAGATCGAAATGTTTTAAATAATTATACATTAATACATCATCTTCGGTAGGATTATGTCGTAAATCTACAAGTTGAATGACTAAACCTAGATTTTCTCGTTTAGTTAAATACTCTTCTATCATTTTCCCAAATTTTTCACGCTGTGATTTACTTACTTTTGCATATCCATATCCAGGAACATCAACAAAAATAAGTTGTTCATCAATATTATAGAAGTTTAGAGTTTGCGTTTTTCCAGGCTGTTGTGAAGTACGAGCCATATTTTTTCTACCAATCATACTATTAATAAAAGAGGACTTACCCACATTAGAACGTCCACTTAAAGCGATTTCAGTTAAATTGGTTTCAGGATATTGTTCTTCTTTCACTGCACTAATCATTAATTCTATATTATTTGGGTTAATATTCATATTCAAACACCTCTTCATTATTATAGCTGCTTTATTATAATATAAATGTTTAAAAATCTAAAATTTTAAAAAAATGATATGTATAAAAATAAGGAAGCAGTTTCGAACTCAAATGAATTCTATCACCACTTCCTTATTATATGGTTGATAATTAAGCTGAAGTTTTAGTACCGTTCAATAAATTACCTTCTGAATCATACATTTCAGGCTCGATTTCCTCATTAATTGTTTGAGCAGTTACTACAACTTTAGCAACATCACTTGTTGAAGGTACATCATACATAATATCAATTAAAGATTCTTCTATAATTGATCGTAATCCACGTGCTCCAGTTTTTCGTTCAATTGCTTTTTCACTGACTGCTGCCAAAGCTTCTTCAGTAAATTCTAATTCAACGTTATCAAGAGCTAACATTTTTGTATATTGCTTAACTAACGCGTTTTTAGGTTTCGTTAAAATATTTTTAAGCGCTTCAACATCTAATGTTTCTAAATTAGCAACTATTGGTACACGTCCAATAAATTCTGGAATTAAACCATATGCTTGTAAATCTTCAGGACGAATTTGTGCTAATAAAGCTTCTTCATCATACTTATCTGCTTCATTGCTAGCAAAACCGATAACTTTTTCACCTAAACGGCGTTTAATGACTTCATCAATACCATCAAACGCACCACCTAATATAAATAGAATATTAGTTGTGTCAATTTGAATCAATTCTTGGTTAGGATGTTTACGGCCACCTTGAGGTGGTACACTTGCTGTTGTACCTTCTAAGATTTTAAGTAATGCTTGTTGTACACCTTCACCAGAAACATCACGCGTAATTGATGTATTTTCAGATTTTCTAGCAATTTTATCAATTTCGTCTACATAAATAATTCCTTTTTCTGCTTTATCAATGTCAAAATCAGCAGCTTGAATCAAACGTAATAAAATATTTTCAACATCATCACCAACATAACCTGCTTCAGTTAAACTTGTTGCATCTGCAATAGCAAATGGTACATTCAATGTTTTAGCAAGTGTTTGTGCAAGTAATGTTTTACCGCTACCCGTTGGTCCAATTAAGGCGATATTACTTTTTTGTAACTCAACATCATCTTCATTTGGACCCAATTGTTGAATACGTTTGTAATGATTGTAAACTGCCACTGCTAAAGATTTTTTAGCTTTTTCTTGGCCAATAACATATTCATTTAAATGGTCCATAATTTCTTTAGGCGTCGGTAATTCAGTAAATTCTTCTGAAGTAGCTTGAGCTAATTCTTCTTCAACAATTTCAGAACATAGTTCGATACATTCATTACAAATGTATACACCACTACCTGCTACTAATTTTTTAACTTGATCTTGGTCCTTACCACAGAAAGAACATTTTAAATTTTCTTCATCTTCATTAAATTTAAACATTCATTTACACCTCTATCCTTAAACGACTATACTAGATAGCATTCTACAATGCAAATTGATAGTTAACAACTAAAATGCTTAAAACATATAGTAGCAGATACATATAATGATGCACCTGCTACTTATTTTTAAACTTTATATCAATTTAAAAGTTTATTATTTGTCTTCTTTTTTATCTTCTTTAGCTGAATCAACATATTTAGCATTGTCTCTTAATAAGTCAATTACTTTTTGAATACGTACATCATTTTTAATGATATCAGTATTACCAAGAGTTTGTTTAATATCTTCTACTGAGATATTAAATTGACTGCTCATTTTTTCTAATTCTTTATCAATATCTTCATCTGTGACTTCGATATTTTCTTCATCTGCAATTGCTGATAATGTTAAGTTTGTTTTAACACGTTGCTCTGCATCATCTTTCATTTGTTCTCTTAATTGAGATTCATCTTGACCAGAAATTTGGAAGTAAGTTTGTAAGTCTAAACCTTGTTGTTGGATTCTTTGACCAAATTCTTGAACCATACGATCTAATTCAGTGTCAATCATAGCTTGTGGAATATCAATTGTTGTATTTTCAGTTACTTTATTAATTGCTTCTTCTTTTTCCACATTTTCAGCATCTTGTGCTTTTTGTTCTGATAAACGTTTGCGTAAGTTTTCTTTATACTCATCTACTGAATTAGCATCTGAATCTAATTCATTTGCAATTTCATCAGTTAATTCGGGTACTTCTTTGTATTTAATTTCATTTACTTTAGTTTTGAATGTAGCTTCTTTACCAGCTAATTCTTCAGCGTGATATTCTTCTGGGAATGTTACAACAACGTCTTTTTCTTCTCCAGTTTTAACGCCTACTAATTGATCTTCAAATCCTGGAATAAATGAACCTGAACCGATTTCTAAATCATAACCATCAGCTTGGCCACCTTCAAATTGTTCGCCATCTACATAACCATCAAAGTCAATATTTACAGTGTCTCCTTCTTCAACTGCACCATCTTCTTTAACAACCATATCAGCTAAATGACCTAAACTATGATCAATTTCATCTTGTAAATCTTGATCAGTTAATTCAGAATCTTGTTTTTCAATTTCAAGACCTTTATAATCTCCTAATTTAACTTCAGGTTCAACAGTCACTGTTGCTTCAAATTCGAAATCTTTACCTTTTTCAATTTGAGTTACATTAATTTCAGGTTGAGCGACTGGATTGATTTTAGTTTCTTCAATGGCTTCACCATAAGCTTCAGGTAAAAGAATATCTACTGCATCTTGATATAATGCTTCAACGCCAAAACGTTGTTCGAAAATTGGACGAGGCACTTTACCTTTACGGAAACCAGGCACGTTAATTTGTTTAACCACTTTTTTAAATGCTTGATCTAATGCTTTATTTACTTTTTCTGCTGGAACAGTAACTTTTAATAAACCTTCGTTACCTTCTTTTTTTTCCCAAGTTGCTGTCATGTATAAATACCTCCATGCTTACATTTTTAATTTTTTCAACTTCCCTATTATATCATAGGTCCAATATGGACACAAACAATGTTTTATAGGGGATTTTAAATAGTAATTCAACTTTACAGAATCATTTAAGTAAACTAAAATGATTTGCTCACATTTAATTATCTAACTGATAAATTAATGTTAATAATTCTTGATTTGCTTCACTTACTTCTATACCAATCATTGACTTAAAATAAACATCATAAGCTATTATCCAATCTTCTTCATTAAAAAGTGAAAATATATCAAGTGGATATAGTTTTATTGAATGATTATTCATCACATACTGAGCTTCATTTTGTATATTCAAAGCTCCATTTTCTAATCTATCGAGAACTTTGGGAATAACAGTAGTTTTCATATCTGTGTGTTCTAAACCTTTTAATGTTGTAGGGAGGATGTTGACTTCATAACCATACTTCTCAATTTTTATTTCACTATCATAATTTGAAAAACGTAAATACTCAAGCATGAGACTTTTTAAATTATAAGATTCTACTTGATTAGATAATAAAAAAGCAACCGTCTTTCTGAATTCATAATGTCCGTTATCAATGAGTTTAATCATTAATTTAGTTTGACGATTTAAATCTAAACTAGTAAATTCTGATAATAATTGACTAGAAAGTTTCTTGTCTTCATCTAATTTAGATTGGGCATATTCTTTTAATGGAAAGAGTGCCATTCTAGTTTTATGTTCTTTCACTTCGTTAATGATTTGATTAATGACTTCAATTGCTTCATAATTCTGATTTAAACCTATTAATGCTTTAATATAGAAAATAATTAGTTCGTCGTAATGAGGTATACCTTTTTTTAAGAAAATAATTGCTTCTTCTCTTAATTCTAAATATAACCCTAATTCATTTAACATGTCACATTTAATCAAAGATAATTGATTATCTAACTCGAATGAGGCTTCATATATATCAAACAATTGATACATTTCTTTATATTTATTTTGTTGTTGTGCATTTAAAATATTATGATATAATTTTTGCTTTGATTGAGGAAAAGGGATAATATCAGACATATTGAGCCCCCTTTATTTTAAATCTTTTAAAATTAACGCACTCCATGATTCAAAATGATTTAAATCATTTATTTCATCTTGTGATACCCAATTAATTTTTAAAGTGTCAGTTTCTCTAACTTCTACATCACTAGATTTCACCTTAATTTTGAAAACAACACCTATATGAACTTTACCTACTGCATTAGTATCATCATTAATAAAACCAATATATTCCATATTTTGAGATCTATCTTCAGATAATCCTACTTCTTCATTAAGTTCTCTTTGTGCATTCACTCTTAAAACTTCATTAATTGAATCGGCACCAACAACATTATTCATATGTCCACCAACACCCACTGAAGACTGTCCGTGTAAGCGTTCTTCTCCGCCACCACTTAAACGTTGATATACTAAGATTTCATCATTTTCATTTTCTAAAAGACAATATGAAATAAGTTGTTTATAAGATGGATCTTCTTCCATATCTCCACGTCTTTTTACTTCATAGTTTTTAAACGTATTAAATATTTCTTCACCTTGAACATCGTTTTTCGATAAGAATCCATTAAATGCATTTTTTTCATTATCAAATAATAATTCTCTTGATACGACGATGATTTGTTCATCAAATTTAGACATAGTTAACTCCTTGAAATTAATATTCTTTTTTAATAGTTTAACAAACCAATGATTTAAATCACAATGATATTTAACTGGTTCGTTTACTTATCATAATTCTATTAAAGAATATTTGATGAATAAAAGTAAATAAAAAAGCCAATAAGGTTTTATAGTTACCTTATTGGCTTTTAAATATTAATTATTTTAAAGCATCTTTAGCTTTTGATACTAATTCACCGAAAGCTTTATCGTCTGAAATAGCAATTTCAGAAAGCATTTTACGGTTAATGTTAATGTCAGCCTTTTTCAAACCGTTCATTAAACGAGAATAGCTGATGTCATGTTGACGTGCAGCTGCATTAATACGTGTAATCCATAATTTACGGAAATCACGTTTACGTTGACGACGGTCACGGAATGCGTATTGACCTGATTTCATCACTTGTTGTTTTGCTACTTTATATAATGTATGTTTTGAACCGAAGTAACCTTTAGCTAATTTAATCGTTTTTTTACGACGTGCTCTTGTTACTGTTCCACCTTTAACTCGTGGCATGTTAAATTCCTCCTTAAATATATCGCTTTATCATCGTTCGAAAGTAATATTAATTATTTTTTGTAAGCTAATAATTGTTTTACGCGTTTCATATCGCTTTTAGATACTAGTTTAGCTTTACGTAATTTACGTTTTTGTTTAGTATTTTTATTTGCAAATAAGTGAGATGTGAAAGCTCTAGAACGTTTTAATTGACCTGAACCAGTTCTTTTAACACGTTTAGCTGCTCCACGGTGAGTTTTCATTTTTGGCATGATTCATTTCCTCCTAATAAAAGTAAATTATTTTTCGTTTATAGGCGCTAACATAATAAACATTTGGCGCCCTTCCATTTTAGGTTTTTGTTCAACAGTGGCAATATCTTTACATTCGTCTGCAAATTTTTCTAAAACACGTTGACCAATTTCTTTGTGTGTAATTGCACGACCTCTGAAACGAATAGAAACTTTACATTTGTCACCTTTAGTTAAGAATTTACGTCCATTTTTCAACTTAGTTTGGAAATCGTGTTCCTCAATAGTTGGACTTAAACGAATTTCTTTAACATTGATAACTTTTTGTTTTTTCTTCATTTCTTTTTCTTTTTTCTGTTGTTCGAATTTATATTTACCATAATCCATAATTCTTGCAACAGGTGGTTTAGCATTTGGTGCAACAACTACTAAATCTAATTCAACTCTTTCAGCCATCTCAAGAGCTTCTCTTTTAGATTTAACACCAATTTGGTCACCATTTTGGCCAATTAAACGTAATTCTTTTGCGCGAATTTTTTCGTTAACTTGCGTTTGATCTTTTGCTATGGTTGACACCTCCCAAAATTTTACGAAATTTTCCCAAGCAAAAAGAGCGGACAATATTTGCCCGCTCTTCACTCATACACGATAATTGTGTGACATGATTAACCTGCCAACAGCTTTTTGCGTCGCTACAGGTGAGAAACGGGTGTTTCTACTTGGTTCGTTTCGTAATCAACGATACTAATCATATCAAGTTTTATTAAGCATGTCAATTGTTTTTTAAAATTAGTGATGTTTTACTTCATTCATTGAGACATCTTGGCTTAAATCAACTTCTTCAAGAGGTATTTTTTTAGTTTTATATCTTAATTTATGATAAATAAAGAATACTAAAAATACTGGAATACCCATATACGTAATAATAAATCGATTAAGATCAAAGTGCCCTGTTTTAATGAAATCTACATCTTGTCCAACAATCACAATCACACACAATATACCTGCAAATATTGGACCGAATGGGAACCATTTCGCTTTATATTTCAATTCTGATTTACGATGATGCTGAACATTAAATGCTCGTCTAAAGCGATAATGACTTACTGCAATACCTACCCAAGCAATAAACCCTGTCATACCACTGGCAGCTACAATATATTCATAAGCATTTCCGCTTAATTTTTGTACTAAGAAAATAACGACTACAAGTACACCAGTAGCAATCAATGATAAATATGGCACGCCATGTTTATTCGTTTTACCAAATGAAGCGAAAGCTAATTTATCTTTACTCATTGAATATAACATACGTGTTGATGCATACATCCCTGAATTACCAGCTGATAATACTGAGGTTAAAATAACTGCATTCATAAATGAAGCAGCGAATGCTAACCCTGCATTTTTAAAGACAAGCGTAAATGGAGATGTTGCAACATCGTTATCTCCACCCATTAATGCATTACTATTGTAAGGAATTAACATACCAATAACAAAGATGGCTAAAATGTAAAATAATAATATTCTCCAGAAAACTTGTTTAATTGCTTTTGGAACAGCACGTTCTGGATTCTCAGATTCTCCAGCAGTAATGCCTATTAATTCAGTACCTTGGAAGGAGAAACCAGCAACTAAGAATACACCTAGAATTGAAAGTAAACTACCGCCAAGATTTCCACCTAGGATTGGCCCATCACCTTTAGTAAATGTCTCAAATCCTACAAAATGTCCACCCATAATTCCTAATATAGTTAAAATACCAATAATTATAAAAATAATTACTGTAATCACTTTTATAAGTGCAAACCAATATTCACTTTCACCATATACTCTGACAGATAAAGAGTTTAATGCGAAAATAATAACTATAAAGATACAACTCCATACCCATGCTGGTATCCCTGCCATAGGTGTCCAATACTGAATGACTTGCGCTGCAATAGTTACATCTGCCGCTACAGTAATTACCCAGTTAAACCAATAGTTCCAGCCTAATGCGAATCCTAATGATGGATCTACAAATCGTGTTGCATAGGTACTAAATGAACCCGAAACAGGTAAATACGTAGCCATTTCTCCTAAAGAAGTCATTAAAAAGAATACCATAGCTCCAATAATTGCATATGCAATAAGCGCACCTAATGCACCGGCATCGTGAATAGCACCACCTGAGGTCATAAATAGGCCTGTACCAATACAGCCTCCCATTGCAATCATGGAGATGTGACGATCTTTTAACCCTCTCTTCATACCACTATCTTGATTTTCAACTTTACTCATATAAGCTCCCTTTCTTAATGTAGAGGTTAGCTAAGTATTTATTTGTTATGTGAAGATAATTAACATATTTAATTTTTATAAATGATATGTAAATCAAATTACAAATTAAAAAATAGGTACATACCGTTAAGATATGCACCCATTACTTAATCTATATCGGTAGCACATCACAAACTGTGACAGTACAGTTTCTATTCGATAACTGTCCCAACAAATCATAAGTATGGTTATCATTTGTTTCGGCATCTTTACCTTTCATACTTTCAACATACGTTCCATATCAACTTCTGAAGTATTACTTTTTAAAGATGCAACCTCTAACTCATTTTTATTTAACTACTTTGTAATATACATTAAGAATATTATTTTATCAAGACTATCTACGTTTTTTTAGACGAATTTCATCTACTAAGTTCCAGATAAATTCATCTCTTTCTATTGTTTCTTGATCTTGTGAGCCATACTTACGAACATTTACTTCGTTGTTTTCAACTTCTTTATCTCCTACTACAATTTGATAAGGAATTTTTTGCATTTGTGCCTCTCGAATTTTATAGCCCATTTTTTCGTTACGATCATCAATTTCTACACGAACACCTTGAGATTTTAATTCATCTTGTAAATTTCTCGCATAGTCATAATGTAAATCTACATTTACTGGAATAATCTCAACTTGTTTTGGAGCTAACCATGTTGGGAAAGCACCTTTAGTTTCTTCAGTTAAGAAAGCTACAAAACGTTCCATAGTTGAAACTACGCCACGATGAATAACAACAGGGCGGTGATTTTCACCATCACTACCAATATAAGAAAGATCAAATCGTTCAGGTAGTAAGAAATCAAGTTGTGCAGTTGAAAGGGTTTCTTCTTTACCCATTGCAGTTTTAACCTGAACATCTAATTTAGGGCCATAGAATGCTGCTTCTCCAATGGCTTCAACATATGGTAAGCCCATTTCATCTACTGCTTCTTTAAGCATAGACTCAGCTTTATTCCACATGTCATCATCGTCCATATATTTTTTTTTATCTTCAGGATCTCTGTAACTTAATCTGAAAGTGTAATCTTCAAAACCAAAGTCTTCATAGACATCTTGTATCATATGAACAACGCGTTTGAATTCATCTTTAATTTGGTCAGGACGCACAAAGATATGAGAATCATTTAAAGTCATACCTCTTACACGTTGTAAGCCTGATACTGCACCACTTGCTTCATATCTATGCATAGTACCTAATTCAGCAATACGAATTGGTAATTCACGATAAGAATGTGGTTTATTATTATAAACCATCATATGATGTGGACAGTTCATTGGACGTAATACCATTTCTTCAGTTTCATCTAATTTCATTGGTGGGAACATATCATCTCTATAGTGATCCCAATGACCTGAAGTTTTATAAAGTTCAACATTAGCTAAAACTGGAGTATATACATGATCATATCCCATGCTTACTTCCTTATCTACAATATAACGTTCAATTTCACGGCGAATTGTTGCACCATTTGGTAACCATAGTGGAAGACCAGCACCAACAAGTTGATTATTTGTAAATAATTCTAAGTCTTTACCAATACGACGATGATCACGTTCACGACGTTCCTCTAACATTTCTAAATGTGCTTTTAAATCTTTTTTATCAAAGAAAGCAGTACCATATATACGTTGTAACATTTTATTGTCACTATCTCCACGCCAATATGCACCTGCAGTAGAAAGCAGTTTAAATTCTTTAATTTTTGAAGTTGATGGTACATGAACACCACGGCATAAATCTGTAAATTCACCTTGACTGTATAATGTTACATTCTCATCTTCAGGAATTGCATCAATTAATTCTAATTTATATGGATCATCTTTAAAGAAATCTTTTGCTTCTTCACGAGAAACCACTTTACGTTCAATTTTATAATTTTCGTTAACAATTTGTTTCATTGTTTTTTCGATCTTTTCAAAGTCATCTGATGATACTTTTTCATCCATATCAAAGTCGTAGTAAAAACCACCTTCAATCACTGGGCCAACGCCGAATTTAACATCTCCATAAATTCGTTTTAATGCTTGAGCCATTAAATGAGCAGTTGAATGACGTAATACCTCTAGAGCTTCATCACTACCAGGTGTAACAATTTCAATTGCCCCATCTTCTTCAAGTGGACGAGTTAAATCAACGAGTTGATTATTAAATTTTCCTGCTACTGCTTTTTTTCGAAGTCCAGGACTAATTGATTGTGCAATGTCTTCTGTAGTAGTTCCTTTGTCAAATGATTTTGAATTGCCATCTGGAAACTTAATATTAATTTGTTCCATATCGAAACCCTCCATAAATTTTATTCTATGATCGCTGAAGAAAATAAAAAAACTCCTCCCTATAAAAGGGACGAGTTCGTCGCGGTACCACCCTAGTTATCTAGATGTATTCTAGATATCTCTTCATAAGATAACGGTCTTGAGCCGGATACTGATTACCAGCATCTAAATATGAAGGAGTAATAATTTAATATATCAACCAAATTCTCATCAATTGTTGGCTTGCTGTATGATAGAGATTAAATTACCATATCTTCATTTATTTCAACGATTTAGATTTATCTTTATTATACATCACACATTGTAAATTTCAATTATTTCGTAAATTTTTCCCATCTAAATAAAATTCATTTGCTAAACTTTTGATACGTTCGATAATTCGAGCAGCTTTCGTTATTTCTGCCCCTTTGTTTGAAATAGATAAATGATGTTCTAATTCTTCCAAATTTAGATTTGAACTAAAGAATGTTGGTAATTCATGAACCATACGATAATGTAATAAGGGACCTATTACCTCATCCCTTACCCAAGTTGTGACATCCTCAGCTCCGATATCATCTAACATTAATATATTTGCTTCTCGTATACGCTCTAACTTTTCATTATAACTTCCATCTTTAAAACCACCTTTGAGTATACGAATGTATTCAGGTAAATATACTATTGTAGATGGCACATGTTTTGACTTAAGCTGGTTTGCGATCGCTCCTAAAATAAAAGATTTACCTGTTCCAAATGGGCCATGTATATAAAGACCCTTAACGCGTTCACCGTTAACTAACTTTTTACAAATATCGTTAACTTCCATCGCTATTTCAAGTCGACTTCTATCGTTGGTATAGATATCTTTAACTTTTGCATTCAACGTATCTCGTTGCATGTGATGGGCAGTAATGAGTTGTGAACTTAAACGTTCTTCATCGTATTTAATTTTGCAAGGACATAATCGATAACGAACTTTAATACACTCATTTTCTATATATAATTCTGGAATATGACCTTTAACAAAGTTTGGACAATGTGCATAATCGTGACCATCGTAGTGTTTTTGTTGATCTTTATATTCTTGAAGTACATTTAAATCTTTATCAATCATTTCATTAGTAAGTTCTGACTGGTGTTGATTTAAAAATTGCTTAACATCAGAATCATTAATGACTTGATTTTTTATTTTAGCAATTCTTTTGTTTAAATTATCTTGATTTTTTATAAGTTTACTAAATGGTTTCATCTAATCCTCCCAATCTTGTTCTAATTGAGCACGAAACGCTTCTCTATCTTTTTCAAATTGCGCATCATTATTGTTTGGTTTTTCATCTTGTTGATTTTTATTTTTTAACCACTTTGGTGTTTTTTCTATCGATGCAACGTCACGTTGTTTATACTGACGTTTTGTTTTTTTAGTTATACTATCATTGATTTGTTGATTTGTTTTCAGCGCATAATCGTATGCTTGTTGTGCAGTTTTAATACCTAACTTTTTCCAATTTGAAGCGATTTCAAATATATAGGATTTAGGAAGTTTCATTTCATTCTTAAGCATTACAAATTGTAATAAAATATTAATTACACCAAATGACAATTTTTCACGCTCTATTAACTCTTCTACCATTCTTTTTTGTTGTAAAGTTGGTTCTGATTCTGACCAAGACGCTAACATATCGATAGGACTTGTGTCTTCTAATAACTTAAACCAACTATCACTTTCCTTTATATCATCAGTAGTCTCATTTGGACTCTGTGATTGTTCTAAATGATTAGAAGGATTAGCTTTAGTTTGTAACTTAGGAAGCTGTTGTTGATGCTCAATTAAGTAATGAGACCTTGCTTGTTTTCTCATCTCTTCAAATGATAACGTTTGATTTTGTGTGATAGAGTTAAGAATGATTCGTTTCATAGAAGTAGGCGTTAACCCATATAAAGTAGCCAATTGTAAAATTAATTGTTTTGCCTCTTTAGTGATAATTTCTCCACTTATAAAATGATGTTGTAACATATCTCTCAACATATCAAAGTCAAATGATTCATTATCTAAATCTATAGTAGCTGAATGATTTTCCTTTTGAATTGTTGAAGCATCAATAGATATATTTTTATGTGGAACTTTGAATACATCAGTAAATTTGCGCGTTACTTGTTGAAATGCGTTTAAATCTGGTTCATTTTTTTCAAAATACGCTTTTAAATCTTTATATCTTCGATTATCAACTTCATTGTATAGGTATATAGATAACATTGGATCATTAAAAAATTGGTATGCAGTTGGAGGTTGAATCAATTCATATATAAACATAGACTGATTACTATCATGTTTTACAAATGTTTTAATTAACCCAATGCCTTCAAGTAAATCCATATATTCACGGAATTCTAATAAATTTATTTTAAGCTCATTCATAATAGTGTAATGTGTGAGAATAGTATCTTCAACTTCATCGATAAATTGGTTCATGAAATGATATACACCAATAGCTTTAAAGCCAATTAACGGTATGTACAATCGATTTAATATCTCTAATTGTTGATGATTAAAGAAAAAATGTCGATATACTTTAAATCCATCGTGTGGACTTAAACCATACTCATAAGATTTAAAACTCATTTATGAATCACTCCGTTTGTTATCATCCAAAATACCTTGCATCGATGCTAGTAATTGATCCACATCTTTAAACTCTTTATATACTGACGCAAATCGTACATAAGAGACTTGATCTACATGCATGAGCAAATTCATTACATGTTCACCTATATCTCTAGATGAAATTTCTGTATGACCTTTATCGCGTAATTGCCACTCTACTTTATTAGTAATGTCTTCCAATTGTTGATATCTAACTGGTCTTTTTTCACAAGATCTTACAAGGCCATTTAATATTTTTTCTCTTAAAAATTGTTCACGTGTTCCATCTTTTTTGACCACAATAAGTGGACTCACTTCAATATGTTCAAATGTTGTAAATCTTGTCCCACAATTCTCACATTCACGTCTTCTACGTATTGCGTTAGCTTCATCAGCATGTCTTGAATCTACCACACGTGAATGTGTGGCACTACATTTTGGGCATTTCATATCTGTCACCCTCTTGAATAGATTATGCTCCATTATACTATAAAAACGATTTATGACAAAAGAACTCATATGTATTAATAATAAATTGATACAACTTAGCTGTCTAAACCTATATAGAATATAAAAAGAAAGTGAAATAGAATTCAATATAAATTCTTTTTTCACTTTCCTATATATGACTCATTAAAAAATTATTTAATGTTTTTATAATGTTTTAATCTATAAAATCAAGGACATTAGATTAGGCTATCAACTCTAAAATTAACAATCTTTTATTTATTAAAAGCTTAAACTGCAGTCACAGTAGACTTTTCTACTAGTTGTTCACCAATCATTTCAGCTACTTCTACTACTCTATTAGAATAACCCCATTCATTATCATACCAAGCAATCACTTTCACCTTATGATCATCCATTACAATTGTATTCTCAGCATCGATAATAGCTGAATGTGGATTTGTATTAAAATCGACAGACACTAAAGGTGCATGTTCTACTTCTAAAACACCATCTAAATCTGAATGACGAAATGCATTATTAATTTCGTCAACAGTTACCGGTTTTTCTAAATCTACAACCAAATCAACTAAAGAAACATTTTTTGTAGGCACACGTAAAGCTAACCCATGAAGTTTACCTTCTAATTCTGGTAAAACTTCTTTCAATGCTTTTGCTGCTCCAGTAGAAGTTGGAATAATACTTTCATTACATGAACGTGCTCTACGTAAATCTTTATGAGGATTATCAATATTTTTTTGATCATTAGTAATTGCATGAACAGTAGTCATTAATCCATTGACAATACCAAATTGATCATTTAAAACTTTAGCAACTGGTCCTATACAATTTGTCGTACATGAAGCATTACTGAAAATGTCATACTTTTCAACATCTAATTTGTCATCATTTACCCCTTTAACAATCATTTGAACTTCTCCACCTTTAGATGGACCAGTTAGTAATACTTTTTTAGCTCCAGCACGAATATGTCCAACTGCTTTATCACCATGATTAAATTTTCCAGTTGCTTCAATTACGATATCTATATTTAAATCTTTCCATGGTAAATTTTCAGGATTTCTATCTGACACTAACTTAATGTCATGGTTGTCAACACGTATACCATCATCAATTGGTTCTACTTTTTTATCATAACGTCCATGCGTTGTATCATAGTTAATTAGATGTGCAATTGTTTCAGGTGGATAGCTTGCATTAATCGCAACCACATTAAAATTTTCATTATGTAATGCAATTCTTAAAACCATTCTTCCTATTCTACCCATTCCATTAATTGCAATATTTGTTGACATTTAAAGCACCCCTTGTTTTATATGTTATACTTTATAAAATTAGTATAACATAATAGATTTCGATTGAAAGCGTTTACCGAAAATAATGTAATATTTTTTTACTTTTACATTTTAAGTTTATATAACTAATATATTTTATTGTATAAATAAAAAGAGTTTAAGACTTAAAATAAAGCCCTAAACTCTTTTTTATATTATTCATGAATGTATCCTTTTTCAATCAATAGTTGTTTAAGAATGGTTTCTAATTCAGATTTACTTCCTAAGTTATCTATAACATGATCAGCCATTCTGCTTTTTTTATCAATTGATATTTGACTATGAACTCTCGCTTTTGCTTGATCCAAGTCTAAATTGTTACGTTTCATTAAACGTTCAATTTGTACACTTTCTGATGTGTAGACGAGCCAAACTTCATCCACAGTATCTTGTAAATCATTCTCAAACAGAAGCGGAATATCCATAATCACATCATATCCCTGTTGTACATAGTGTTGCTTTTCTTGTTCCATAATCGTTCTTACAATAGGATGAATAATTTCATTAAGTTCTAATCGTTTTTCTGGATGATTAAATACTAATTCTCCAATGTATTCTCGATTCATTTCTCCGTCACTTGTGATTGCTTCATCGCCAAACGTTTCTTTTATTCGTTCCAAAGCAGTTGATCCTTTCTCTACTGCTTTTCTTGAAGCTATATCTGCATCGACAATTTTAAATCCATATTCTGATAATAATTTAGAAACTGTTGACTTTCCGGTAGCTATTCCACCTGTTAATCCAATTACTTTAGGCATTTATATCACCGCTCACTTTATTTATTTCTGACAATATGGGCAAAAATGACTGTTTCTAGATGCTATAACCTTTTGTTCAATATCATGGCCACATACTTTACATGTCTTTTGTTTGTATACATTTAAATGTAATTGCATTTGTCCAGTTTTTCCGTCTGCATGACGATAATCTGAAATACTGGTTCCACCATTATCAATACCCTCTTTTAAAACTTCTTGTACATAATAAAAGAGCATTTGTCTTTCTTGATGAGACGTATCTTTTACTTTTCTAGCAGGATGGATACCTGCTCTAAATAACGCTTCACAAGCATAGATATTTCCACATCCTGCTACGATTTTATGATCCAATAACATCTGTTTAATAGGTTTATTGGCTACTTTTTTTTGAGATAAATAGTGATTAAAATGTTGTAACGCTTCTTCGTCAAAAGGCTCAGGCGCTATTTCTAAAAATGAAGGATAATCTTCAAATGAATTTAAATTTCTAATCTCACCAAATCGACGTATATCTGAAAACACTAATTTTTTTCCATTATTTAAATGAAAAATCACGTGCCAATGTTTACGATAGTTGGGAATTGCTATCTCAGATAGGTGATTGACAATGAAAAATCCCCCAGCCATACCTAAATGACTAAGTAACACACGTTTACGATTATGCTTTTCAATATGAAAAACAATATATTTACTTCTTCGTTCGACTTTAATTATCTTATAGCCTTCGCAATTCAAACGAAAACCATCTAAATTCATTCCTTTGATAATCGTTTCTTTATTCTGACTTTTACCTTCAATTACTTTTTTAGAAAATGAAATACTTTTAATTGTAGTATTTACAATAAAAGGTTCTATTCCCCTTTTAACATGTTCAACTTCTGGTAATTCTGGCATTATTCATTCCTCTTTCTATTTCGCATCATACCAAGTAGGACCATAATTAGAGTCTACTTTTAATGGAACATCTAGGTCTAATGCATGCTCCATGATATCTTCAACAAATAAACTAAATTCTTCAACTTCAGACTTAGGCACTTCAAATATTAATTCATCGTGTACTTGTAAAAGTAATTTAGCTTTGTAAGACGTATGTTGAACTTGCTTATCAAATTCCACCATAGCAAGTTTAATAATATCTGCTGCACTTCCTTGAATTGGAGTGTTCATTGCTGTACGTTCTGCAAAACCTCTTAAATTAAAATTACGACTAGTAATGTCAGGAATATAACGTCTACGATGCAATAATGTTTCAACGTAGCCATTTGCTTTAGCATCCTTTACAATGTCACTCATATATTGCTTAACTCCAGGGAAACTTGCTAAATAATCATCAATAAATATTTTTGCCTCTTTACGAGTTATATTTAAGCTTTGACTTAAGCCATAATCACTAATACCATAAACGATTCCAAAATTTACAGCTTTGGCTTGTCTACGCATTAAATCAGTGACTTCCTCCGCTTCAACACCGAATACTTTTCGTGCTGTAGCAGTATGAATATCCTGTCCATGAATAAATGCTTCTTTTAAACTGTCATCTTGTGTAATATGTGCTAAGACACGTAATTCAATTTGAGAATAATCAGCAGATAAAATAACACTGTCTTCAGATGAAGGTTTAAATGCTTTACGTATTTTACGCCCTTCTTCAAGTCGAATCGGTATATTTTGTAAATTAGGATCAACTGAAGATAATCGTCCAGTTTGTGCTAATGTTTGATTAAAACGAGTGTGTATACGCTTATCATTACTAATGACTTTTTGTAAACCTTCCACATAAGTAGATTGTAATTTAGCTAATTGACGATATTCTAAAATATCATTAATGATAGGATGTTCATTCTGTAACTGTTCTAGGACATCGACCGCTGTAGAATAACCTGTTTTTGTTTTTTTAATGACAGGTAGTTTTAATGTTTCAAATAAAACAACACCGAGTTGTTTAGGCGAATTAATGTTAAATGCTTCACCTGCTGCATCATGAATACGCTGAACTAACAATTCTAACTTCTCTTGTAATTCTTGTTGCATGCGTTGTAAATCATTTATATCTGTATAAATACCAATTTCTTCCATTTTACTTAAAATACGTGCTAGCGGAAGTTCTAAATCTTTTAGTAAATTCATTTGTTGATGTGATTCTAGTTCTTTTTCCATTAACGGTTTAACAGCATCAATAGATTTAGTAATAGATGCAATATGCGTATTTAAAATTTCAGCATTAGGAACTTGTCGCTTTTTACCTTTCCCATAAATAGAGACATCTTCTTTAACATACGTTTGATGATAATTTGTTACAACCGAATAGACATCATCAATCGTTCGTGATGGATCAATAATGTAGCTTGCTAACATCGCATCAAAAACGATATTTTGAATGGTAATATTTAATCTGTGTGCTATAACAAATGTTTTCTTTGCGTCATAAACTACCTTTTTAGAATTTTCATTTTCCAACCATTTAATAAGTTCTGGATAATCTTTAATATTATCTGCATCAACTACGATATAACGTTCTTTATCATAAAATCCAAACTTTAAAATATCATCTTTTAAATAATTAGAACCATCTATTTCGAAATGAATCACTGCTTCATCAAGATGATTAAAATCAACATATTCAAATGTAGGCAAAATATCAAAAGAAACTTGTTTTTGTTCTTGCTCAAATTCAGATGCTTCATTATCTATATCTGCTAATAATTGTTTAAATTCTAATTTCTTAAAAAGTTCAATTTTTTCATGATTATCCTTGATATCACTTAATTTCGTATCACTTAAAGTGACTTCTATTGGACTATGTCGATTAATTGTAGCAAGCTCTTTACTCATTAATGCATCTTCATGACTAAGTTCGAGCTTTTCTTTTAATTTTTTACCAGATACTTTATCAATATTCTCATAGACACCTTCTACAGAATCAAATTGATTTAAAAGTTTAATTGCTGTTTTTTCTCCTACTCCAGCTACACCGGGTATATTGTCTGAACTATCTCCCATTAAACCTTTCATATCAATAATTTGTATTGGTTTTAAACCATTATATTTTTCTGCTATAAATTCTGGAGTATAGTGATCAACGTCTGTGACCCCTTTTTTAGTATAATAAATAGTCACATTTTGAGTTGCTAACTGTGTTAAGTCTCTATCTCCAGTTACAATAATAGTTTCAAAATCATTTTGATCTGCTTCTTTACTTAATGTACCAATAATGTCATCTGCTTCGTAGTTTTCTAATTCATAATGTTTAATATGATAAGCATCTAACAATTGTCGAATATAGGGGAATTGTTCGCTTAATTCGGGTGGTGTTTTTTGACGTCCACCTTTGTATTCACTATATTTAGAATGTCTAAAAGTAGTCTTACCTGCGTCAAAGGCTACTAAGAAATGTGTAGGTTGTTCTTCTCTGATAATTTTTTCGAGTAATTTGGCAAACCCAAGAATCGCATTTGTATGAATACCTGCTTTATTAGATAAAAGTGGCAATGCGTAAAAAGCTCTAAAACTTAAACTATTGCCATCTATCAATACTAATTTATTCAAATTTTAAACCTCCAGAATGAGTTTAATTATATTTTAGCATAAACCTTTGGTCATAACGACTGAACGATATTTTACGAATGTCAAAAAATAAAATCCTACAAGTTTAGGTCCCTTTAAAATCCTAAAAACATAAAAAAGTATTTTAAAGTGTGGATGACCTAAACTTGTAGGACAAAATAGTTATTCGATTTTATCTATAAATGAGACTCTAAATAGCGATCCTTTATTCAGTTCACTTTCGACCATAATGGTACCGTGAAGTGCTTCTACAATATGTTTTGTAATCGATAATCCTAAACCTGTTCCACCAGAGTCACGACTTCTTGCTTTATCTACTCTATAAAATCTCTCAAAAATATGCTTTTGATCTTTTTTGTCTATCCCAATGCCATAATCTTGGATTTCTAGATTAACTTTTATATCTTCTCTGTAAACTCTAACAATAACTTTATTATTTTCATATGAATAGTTAATGGCATTTGAAAGTAAATTCGTGATAACTTGAGACAATTTTCCTTCATGCGCTTCAATAATAACATCATTTTCTATTTCAGATTTAATAGCGATATTTTTATACTTAGCTTGAGTTTGTAGATTATGGATTGTATTATGTGCTAAATCTGAAAGATTAACATAAGTAGTCTCAATCTCAGTTTGTTGTTCAATATGAGATAAATCCAATAAATCCATGACAAGTGATTCTATACGATTTGATTCTTTTAAAATAATATTTAAAAACATATCAAGAGATTGTTCATCATTCTTTGCACCTTCAATTAAGGTTTCTGCAAATCCTTTAATTGAAGTGATTGGAGTTTTAAGTTCATGTGAAACATTTGCAACAAACTCACGTCTCAAATTCTCTAATTTTTTTAGATTAGTGATATCATGTAATACTACAACCATACCTTGAAGTTTCTTTTTTGATTTACTTAAAATGGGAATACAAGAAACATCAAAATATTTTTGATGAACATCATTAATGTATAACTCAATTTGTTCATGCAACGGTTTTTCAGTTTTAAAGCTTTCAATAATAAGATGTTGAATTTCTTTATCTAAATGTACAGTATAATCTTTATTTTCGACTTTACTATCTGGTTTGAACACCTCGTAATAAGCATGGTTTGCAATAACAATTTCACCTTGTTTATCTATCATTAATACCGAACTAGGAATATTTTCTAATGTTGTTTTAAGGCGATTAGATTGCATTTTTTGTTTATTATTTAATTTTTGCAATCGTCTTGCTAAATCATTGGTAGTAACAAATAATGCTTTTGTTTCTTTCACATTACTTTCAGGTACTCTAACATGATAATATCCATCTGCAATTAAAGATGTCGCATAAGTAACTTCGTTGATTGGTCGTATATAGGTGCGATTAATGCTTCTTACAGCTAAATAAATAGCAAATAACACAATGATTCCAATTAATGATAAGTACTTCCACATATTTTTTTGTAAATCTAAAATTTCAGTATTAATACCACTTATGTATATTGTTTGATTACTTACAGTATTTTTAAATGTGTAATCCACCTTATCCTTATTTTTATGATATATAATATTCGAAGGATTAGCTGCATTATCAATAGTATGATTAATTTGATGTTGATTGCCAGTTTGATATAACACATGTTCATTTTCAGAAATTTTAACAACCAAATTTTGATTTTGTGCTATACGCTGAATGTCTGCTTGTTTATTTCGCTTATTTAAATTTACGATATTTTCTGATAAATGATTTAATTCTCTAGTTTGAGTATCTGATAATATCTGATAAATCGTATGATGAAGAATTGCACCTAAGCCTATAAAACTAATAATTGTGATTGTACATAGTAGAAGTAATAATCTATGATGAAATTTAATCATTAAGCTTTAGGTCTTTCTAATTTATAACCCAATCCACGAACTGTTTTTATCAACTTAGGTTGTTTAGGATTTTCTTCTAATTTATCTCTTAAATGACTAATATGAACATCTACAATTCTTGAATCTCCTGCAAACTCGTAATTCCACACTGAATTTAACATATGTTCTCTAGTAATTACGCGTCCTTGACGTTCAATAAGATAAAGTAATAACTCAAATTCTTTAGGAGTAAGTTCAAGCAAGGTATCATCTCTATAGACTTCAAAGAATTCAGGACGAATTCTAATATTATCAATTACAATATCTTCATCCTCCACGTCATCTTTTACGACTTCATTAGCAATTTGAGAGCGTCTTAAAATAGCTTTTACTCTTGCTACAACTTCTCTTGGAGAGAAAGGTTTAGTCATGTAATCATCAGCACCTAATTCTAAGCCTAAAACACGATCAAACTCATCATCTTTAGCCGTTAACATTAAAATAGGTACAAGATTTTTATCAGATCGAATCGTTTTACATACTTCTATTCCATCTTTTTTAGGTAACATGACATCTAATACAATCAGTTCAGGTTTAACCTCTTTAACTTTTTTGAGTGCTTCTTCACCATCATACGCTACATCTACAATATAACCTGCTGTTTCTAAGTTATATTTTAGTAACGTTACTATTGATTGCTCGTCATCAACCACTAATACTTTTTGTGACATGATTTGCCTCCCTAAATAGAATTAACAATTTCAATTTTATTATAACTGAAATTTAAATAAAAATAACATACAACATATTGAATTTACATAAACTTAACATTTACTTATTATTTTCAATTTGTTAAGAATATTTTTCGTTAATCTTGTTTTGATATTTATTAATAATGAACAAAAACAGTCTAAGACATCAAAATCCATCTTAGACTGTTTTATCAAAATAAATATTATTTTAAGTTTTTAATCAATTCATCGGCAAATTCTGAAGTTGATACTTCAGTAGCTCTGTCCATTAAGCGAGCAAAATCATATGTCACAATTTTAGAAGCAATTGTAGCTTCAATAGCATCAGTAATTTTATCAGCCGCTTCTTGCCATCCTAAATGTTCTAACATTAATACAGAACTTAATAATTCAGATGATGGATTCACTTTATTTAAGTTAGCATACTTTGGTGCTGTACCATGTGTTGCTTCAAAAATAGCATGCCCTGTCTCATAGTTAATATTAGCACCAGGAGCAATACCGATTCCTCCTACTTGTGCAGCAAGTGCATCTGAGATATAGTCGCCATTTAAGTTCATTGTAGCTACTACATCATGTTCTGCTGGACGTGTTAAAATTTGTTGTAAGAAAATATCTGCTATTGAATCTTTAATAATAATTTTACCGTCTTTTTCAGCTTGTTGTTGTGCGTCATTTGCAGCATCTTTACCATCTTTTTCAGCAATGTCATCATATTGTTGCCAAGTAAATACTTTATCAGAAAATTCGTTATGAGCTAAATCATAACCCCATTGTTTAAATGATCCTTCTGTAAACTTCATAATATTACCTTTGTGAACTAATGTTACTGATTTACGGTTATTATCAATTGCATATTGAATAGCTGATCTTACTAAACGTTCGGTTCCTTCTTTAGAAACTGGTTTAATACCAATACCAGAAGTTTCGGGAAAACGAATATTTGTAGCACCCATTTCATTTTGTAAGAAGTCAATAACTTTTTTAACTTCTTCTGTTCCTTCTTTAAATTCAATTCCAGCATAAATATCCTCAGTATTTTCACGGAAGATAACCATATCAACATCTTGAGGACGTTTTACTGGTGAAGGTACACCTTTAAACCAACGTACTGGACGAAGACAAGTAAACAAATCCAATTCTTGTCTTAATGCTACATTTAAAGAACGAATGCCTCCGCCAATTGGTGTAGTTAATGGCCCTTTAATTGCGATTAAGTATTCTTTGATGGTATCTAAAGTTTCTTGTGGTAACCATTCACCAGTTTCATCGTACGCTTTTTGACCAGCTAATACCTCTTTCCACTCAATACGCTTTTCACCGTTATATGCTTTTTCAACCGCCGCATCAACAACACGACTAGCTGCTTTCCAAATATCAGGACCGATACCATCCCCAATAATAAATGGAATAATTGGTTCATTAGGTACATTTAATAATTCATCATTTGCTCTAGTAATTTTTTCAGCTGCCATTATAAAAGCCTCCATAAATTAAATTTTGAAATATTTTATCTTTCTTCTACTGCTACATATTTACGATTTGTTTCTCCAACATATTTTGCACGCGGACGAATAATTCGATTATCACGATATTGTTCTAAAATATGCGCGGTCCATCCTGCAGTACGACTTACAGCAAAGATAGGTGTAAAAATATCGTGTGGAATTTCCATGCTATGATAAACAGTTGCACTAAAGAAGTCTACATTTGGAATTAAACCTTTTTCATCATGCATACGCTTTTCAATTGCAAGAGAAATTTCATATAATTCGTTATGTCCAGTTTCAGAAGTTATTTTTCGACTCATTTCTTTTAAGTACTTGGCACGTGGATCTCCCTCTTTATATACACGATGACCGAATCCCATGATTTTTTCTTTGTTAGCGAGTTTCTTATCTAAATAATTATCTACTTCATCAAGTGATTTAACTTCTGATAGCATTTTCATAACTTGTTCATTTGCTCCACCATGTAAAGGGCCTTTTAATGAACCAATTGCTGCTACAATACCTGAATACATATCAGATAAAGATGATACTGCGCATCTTGCTGTAAATGCTGAAGCATTAAGTTCATGATCAGCATGTAATATTAAAGCTTTATTAAAAGCTTCAACTTCAGTATCAGATGGCAATTCCCCTTTTAACATATACAAGAAGTTTGCTGCATAGCTTAAATCAGAATTGGGCTTAACAGGTTCCTTTCCTTCTCGCACGCGTGAAAACGCTGTAACTAATGATGCAATCTTTGCTTGGATACGAATAGCTCGATTTTTTCGACTTTCATCTGTTTCCTCTTCAGCATCTGGATCAAAGTGTGCAATATAAGAAACAGAGGTACGTAATGCAGTCATTGGATGTACATCATCCGTAGCATATTCTTCAAAATGCTTATATACCCTTGGATTTAATGTCATATATTGTTTAAGTTTCTCTTTTAATTCTTCAAGTTCTTCTTGTGTTGGTAATCTATAATTCCATAATAAGAACATGATTTCTTCAAATTGAGCATTTTCAGCTAAATCATCAATATCATATCCTGAATAAGTTAATTGACTGTCAATAATTGAACTAATTTTAGTTTCTGCTGCGATAACCCCTTCTAAACCTTTTTGTAATTCTGCCATAAGTAATTCCCCTTTTCTTTTACATAATGTAATGGCTTTCATAAAATAGTATATCTAAAATTATAAGTTTTGTGAATAATTATATATGTGGTTTAAATTTTCATTGGTAAATTATTTATATATTAATTTTAATTATAATGATAGTAAAAATCGTTATAAAGCTATTTATGAATAGTAAGACAAGGTTGACTTATATGAAAATAATGAATATTTTAATTATTTATCAACAATGATTATTTTTTATTAACTCAATGTTAATAAAATTTTTAGAAAAAATTTAGAAAAATAATTGTCGAATTTAATATATAAGTGCATAATTAATATTAATTAAATGTAAGGGAGTTGTCTTATGGCAGAAGAAAAATTACAAAGAGGATTAAGTAATCGTCATGTACAATTGATTGCTCTTGGTGGCGCTATCGGAACTGGATTATTCTTAGGTGCAGGTCAAACTATAGCTATGACTGGACCTTCTATTCTATTAACCTATATCATTATTGGATTCATGCTATTTATGTTTATGAGAGGTCTTGGAGAAATCATCATTCAAAATACTCGTTTTAAATCATTTGCTGATGTAACAAACGAGTATATTGGACCGTTTGCAGGATTCGTTACTGGATGGACATATTGGTTATGCTGGATTATAACGGGAATGGCAGAAGTAACTGCAGTTGCTAAATATGTTAGTTTCTGGTTTCCAACTATACCAAACTGGATTACTGCTCTGTTTTGCGTATTAATATTAATGGTTTTTAACTTATTAAGTGCAAAATTATTTGGAGAATTAGAATTCTGGTTTGCTATTATTAAAATTATAACTATTATAGCTTTAATCGTCATTGGTGCAATAATGATTTTATTTGCTTATAAAACTCAATTTGGACATGCAAGTTTAACTAATCTTTATAAACATGGTATTTTTACCAATGGAACCTCTGGTTTCTTTATGTCATTCCAAATGGCTTTATTCTCATTTGTTGGTATTGAAATGATTGGGGTAACCGCTGGTGAAACTAAAGATCCAGAAAAAACAATACCTAAAGCTATAGATGCAGTACCAATTAGAATTTTAATTTTCTATGTAGGTGCTTTAGCAGTCATTATGTCTATTATTCCTTGGGACAAAGTGGATCCAAATGAGAGCCCATTTGTTAGATTGTTCTCATTAATTGGTATTCCGTTTGCAGCTGGATTAATTAACTTTGTAGTTTTAACTGCTGCTGCTTCATCTTGTAATAGTGGTATCTTCTCAAATAGTCGTATGTTATTTGGATTATCTGAACAAAAACAAGCGCCTTCTATATTTAAAAGTACTAACAAACAAGGTGTACCACATATCGCAATTATAGTATCATCTGCGTTATTATTGGTGACAGCATTATTAAACTATATTTTTCCAAATGCAACGCTAGTATTTACATATGTTACAACAATTTCAACAGTATTATTTATTATCGTGTGGGCTTTAATTATTTGGGCTTATATTAATTATCATAGAAAAAATCCTGAATTACATAAAAAAGCAAAATTCAAACTTCCTGGTGGAAAATATATGGCCTATATTATTTTAGCATTCTTCATATTTGTGTTTTGTTTACTATTTGTAAATGCAACAACAAGAAACGCTATTTTCTTAACACCCATTTGGTTTATTATTTTAGGTATTATGTATTTAAGATATAAAAAAGTAGCAAATTAACATTAAAATATCAATATAAAAAATGACTGGAACAATTGATAATGTTCCAGTCATTTTTATGTTAATGCAGTCGATGTCTGAATTGAAATACTCTTGTAATAAGCATTTTTAAACACTACTATCCCCAACATAGAGATTTTCTTAATGAAAATCTACGTTCAACGCAAGGTGGGACGACGAATACGGCTCTATTCCACTTTTTTAATATGTTTAAATAATATAAAAAAGAGCGAGAATTTTATCCACTAATGTGGTTATTCTCGCTCTTCTAGCATTTTAATTAAACATACTTATACAGTTGTTTAATTAAAGGACATTCGCATACCCTTCAAAAATTCTACCTTGATTTGCATCAACAGTAATTAATAAGTCATTTTTCAATTCTTTAGTTGCATTTTCAACACCAATAATAGTTGGGATACCTTGTTCAAGTCCAACGATTGCACTTGGTGATGTTATACCGTTTTCTTCAGTAATTAAACCTGCAGCTTTTTCAACATATGGAACATAACTTTCGTCTACTGAATTAGTCACAATAATTGATTCACTTAGGTCTTTTCCTTCTAAATCACTAGCAGTTTTAGAAATCACTGTTTTACCAGTTGTTGATCCACGACCAACACCTTGACCTTTAGCAATTTCATCACCTACTAAATGTAATTTCATCATATTAGTCGTACCTTTTTCACCAGTTGGAACGCCAGCAGTAATGATAATTAAATCACCATTACCAACTTTTTCAGTAGCAACAGCTGTTGCTACTGCATTATTTAATAAATCATCTGTTGTTTTACGTCCTTTTTTAACAACTGGATATGCACCCCATACTAGTGCTAATTGTCTTGCAGTATGTTCACTAGGTGTTACTGCAATAATATCTGAATGTGGACGATATTTAGAAATTGTAATCGCTGTTGAACCACTTTCAGTTGCAGCTACAATTGCTTTAACATTTAAGTTTAGAGCAGTATGTGCTACAGATACACCAATCGCATTTACTAATGATGTTTCTACTAATTTAGTACGATCAGATAATAATTTTTTGTAATCTTGAGCAGCTTCAGCTGAAATTGCGATATTTCTCATTGTTTTAACTGCTTCTTCAGGATATTGTCCTGCAGCTGTTTCACCAGATAACATAACTGCATCTGTACCATCATAGATTGCATTAGCAACGTCACTTGCTTCAGCTCTTGTTGCACGTGGATTACGTTGCATTGAATCAAGCATTTGAGTTGCAGTAATGACAGGTTTTCCTAATTTATTACATTTTCTAATTAAATCTTTTTGAACGATTGGCACAGATTCAGGTGGAATTTCAACACCCATGTCACCACGCGCAACCATTAAACCATCAGATACTTCTAAAATCTCTTCGATATTGTCAATACCTTCTTGGTTTTCAATTTTAGGGAAGATCGTAATATTATCATTATTTTCTTGTTCTAAAATTTCGCGAATATCTAATACATCACTAGGACGACGTACAAAGCTTGCTGCAATGTAATCAATATCTTCTTTAATACCAAATTTAATATCTGCAGCATCTTTATCAGTGATACCAGGTAAGTTTACTTTAACACCAGGTAAGTTTACACCTTTTTTATTTTTTAATTCACCAGTATTTAAGATATCACATTTAACTTCGCCTTTATCTTTATCAATATCTTTAACTTGTAATTCTACTAAACCATCATCTAATAAAATGTATGATCCAATTTGAACATCATTAATTAAATCTTCATATGTGACTGAGAATTTTTCAGGTGTACCTTCAACTTGAGACATACTCACAATAACTTCTTTACCTTTTTCAAGTACAATCAAGCCGTCTTTCATATCATGTGTACGAATTTCAGGTCCTTTAGTATCTAATAAAATACCAATAGTTTTACCTAATTTTTTAGATACTTTACGAATTGAATCAATACGTGCTTTATGTTCTTCATGACTACCATGAGAGAAATTTAAACGTGCAACGTTCATTCCAGCATTCATTAATTTTTCTAACATTTCCTCAGACTCTGAAGCAGGTCCTATAGTACATACAATTTTAGTCTTTCTCATTATAAAAGCCTCCTAAATTATATAGATAATTCTTTTGCTAAGTCATAAATACGAGTGTTGAATTTATGGCTTTCATTATTGAAAATTTCATCAAATGGTGTTGCTGTAAGTTGGTTATTTTGTATACCTACACCGAATCCTGTTTGACCTTGCATTAACAATTCTACAGCATAACCGCCTAATCTTGAAGCAAGTACTCGATCTACACCAGATGGACTACCACCACGTTGGATGTGACCAAGAACAGATACACGTGCATCAACATTGATATATTTAGTTAATTGTTCTGCACATTCATGGCCACTCATACAACCTTCTGCTACCATAACGATAGAATGTTTTTTTCCACGTTTAATACCACTTTCAATTTTTTCAGCAACATCTTTAATATCTGTGTGCTCTTCTGGAACTAAGATTGTTTCAGCACCTACTGACAATCCAGCCCACAGTGCTAAATCACCACAATCACGTCCCATTACTTCTACAACAAAAGTTCTCGCATGACTTGAAGCAGTATCTCTGATTTTATCGACACAGTCAATAATCGTATTTAATGCTGTATCGAAACCAATAGTGAAATCAGTACCATTAATATCATTATCAATTGTTCCAGGGATACCAATTGTTTTTATATCGGTTGTTTCTTCGCTAATACGTTGAGCACCTCTATAACTGCCATCTCCACCGACTACTACAAGTCCTTCAATACCATGCTTGTGTAAGTTCTCAATCCCTTTTTGTCTTACACTCTCATCTTTAAACTGAGGACATCTAGCAGAATATAGAAAAGTTCCTCCTCGTTGAATCGTATCTCCAACACTTCCTAATTCAAGTTTGTGGATATTATCATCAAGTAAACCTTGATAACCCTGATAAACACCAAAAACTTCGATATTATTATAAATTGCTTTTCGTACGACTGCTCTAACAGCAGCATTCATGCCTGGTGAATCTCCACCACTTGTTAATACCGCAATTCTCTTCATAGCGACATACCCTTTCCTAACTATAATAATCTTCATGTATAAATTACCATAATTTTATTATCTATTCCATTAATATTGATAGATTATATATATGTAAACGTTTTAAATTTTTAATTTAATTTATATAAAAAAATGACTAGAAATTTTAATTAAATTTCTAGTCATTCTGTGTTAATTAATAAAGGTACCAATATTTCTAAATTTATTAAATCGATGATTCGCTAAAGCTTGTCCATCTAATTTATTTAATTCATTAAGCTGATGAATAAAAGATTGTTTAATTTGTTTTGCTTGAAAAACGACGTCTCTGTGAGCGCCGCCTTGTGGTTCATTAATAACTTCATCTACCACGTTTAGTTCCAGTAAATCTTTTGCAGTAATTTTCATCGTTTCAGCAGCCATTTTTGCTAAAGAGCTATCTTTCCAAAGTAATGCTGCCGCCCCTTCTGGAGAAATAACAGAATAAGTACTATTTTCAAGCATTAATAATTTATTAGTTATACCAATACCAAGCGCACCACCGCTTCCACCTTCACCGATTACAACACCAATCACAGGTACTTTAAGAGAAGCCATCTCAATTAAATTTTTCGCAATTGATTCACTTTGCCCTCGTTCTTCAGCTGCTTTTCCCGGATATGCACCTTTTGTATCAATAAACGTAAAAATAGGACGATTAAATTTTTCAGCTTGTTTCATTAAGCGTAAAGCTTTACGGTAACCTTCAGGATGAGCCATTCCAAAATTACGATAAATATTATCTTTAGTATCTTTCCCTCGTTGCTGACCTATGATAGTTACCGGTTGATTGTTGAGATATCCTATTCCACCAATCATCGCAGGATCATCTCTAAAATTACGATCTCCATGTAATTCAATGAATGAATCAAAGATATATGGAATATAATCAAGTGTTGTAGGTCTTTCTTGAAGTCTTGCAATTTGTACTCGATCCCAAGGTTTTAAATTGGTGTATATTTTTTTTCTTTCTCTTTCCAAAGAGGCTTCTAACAAATCAATTTCATCTTGTAAGTCGACGTCATTTTTTTCTTGAGATTCCTTCAATGAATTAATCTTTTCTTTAATCTCATATAAAGATTTCTCGAAATCAAGCATTCGTCTTCACCTCTTGATGTAGTTTTAAAATTTCAGAAAGTGTTGCTTTCATGTCTTTTCTATGCACAACTTTATCTAATTGACCATGTTCTAATAAAAACTCAGCAGTTTGAAAATCTTCCGGCAATTTTTCGTTAATTGTTTGTTCTATAACTCTACGTCCAGCAAAACCGATTAAAGCCTTAGGTTCGCTTAGGTTAATATCACCCACAGAAGCAAAACTAGCTGATACACCACCAGTAGTAGGATGTGTTAAATAAGAAACATATAATAATCCAGCATCAGAATGTCGTTTTAATGATACACTTGTTTTTCCCATTTGCATTAATGAAATAATACCTTCTTGCATTCTGGCACCACCACTTGCAGAAAATAATACAAATGGTAACCGATGTTCAGTACAATAATCAACGATTCTACAGATTTTTTCCCCTACGACTGAACCCATACTTCCCATTCTAAATCGTGAGTCCATAACTGCAATGCCATATTTCACGCTATCTAATTCTGCTGTACCAGTTACGATGGCTTCATTTAAACCCGTTTTCTTTTGATCTTTTTCCACCTTTTCTTGATAACCAGGAAAATCTAAAGGATTAGAAGATGTCATTTCTTTATCGAATTCTTTGAACGAATTTTCATCTGAAATAGCTTCTATTCTTTTGTATGCAGGAAGTGCGATATGATGATCACAATTAAAGCATACATTTAAATTTTCAGTTAGTTCTTTTGTATACATTATTTTTTTACAATTAGGACATTTAGTCATGATACCCGCTGGTACGTCATTTTGTTTAGAATCCGGTACCGTTAAATATTTCTTTTTTTTACTACTTCTATTAAAAAAATCTTTAAACATGCGTAAACCTCCGCATAACTCACTCAATAATTTCGTTATTTTAAATAGTTACTTTTAAATTCGCTTACTTTATTTTAAATCTGTTAACTTCATTGTTTTATCATATACGTCATGGAAATCTACTTCAATACATGCAACACCTAATTCCATAGCAGATTGTGTTAAATCTTGTGTCGCTGATGGTGTCACTCTTTAATCGAAAGGAGTAGATTCAATATCTAAAACAACTCTAAAAACACCTAGATAAGCTAATATCTTATTAATTTGATTTCGAAAATAAGGTCGTCTCGTTCCTACTACTTTAGCACTACTTCCTTGATTCTTCATAGCTTTCTTTACACGATTCTACTGCCTCTATAGAGTATGCTAAACTTAGCTCTTCTATATTGGTTACTTTAACATAAGGTGTAGTTTTTAATTTACCTTGATTCTCTTTATGCATTTGTAATGCATCGTCTCTTAAAAACATTTAATCAATCTCTAATTGATTTATAATTAAATTACTTTTGAAAAGAAGGATTTTTGTAACAATTAAGTTCAATTTTAAAAACCATTTTTATATGCTACATGTTATTAAATCAAGAGATAAAAAAATCAATAAAATTATTAATTCTTCTTTATTTATAACCATCAACTAACTATATCATAATTTTTTTGCATATAAAAGTTATATAATTCTGATGTCACTTGGCTTGAACATCTTTATAAACCTTTCGACTTGTTCCATTTCTTTTTGTAAAAATCCTAAAGATTGAGTTTGTTGTTGCATTTCATTAAATAAAACTACTTCTAAATCGTTATGTGTAGTCTGATCTATTAAAAATGATTTAATATCTTCTAATTGATTGACGTTTCTAATCACTATTTGTTTGGCTTGAGATAATTTGTTATTTTCAAAGTCGTTAATTGTATCCATATTTTGAATGATAATTTGTCTCTTTTGATTTCGTTCTTCAAATTTGCCATGAACGACTAGAATATCATTTTGTTGTTGACTCATTGTCTCATATTGTTTGTACTTATCTGGAAACAAAACACCATCAATAGTGGTTCTACCATCATCTAGAACTAAGAACGCCATATGTTGTCCAGTTTTTGTTCTTATTTGCTTAAATTGATTAACCTGAACAAGTATAGGTTGATAATCTAAACTATTCTTAATCGTAAAAATACCTAAATATTGTTTGATATAAAATAATTTTTCAACTGGATGGTTAGAAATATAAAATCCTAAGTATTCTTTTTCATAATCACTAATGATTTGATCACTGAATTCCTCTTTATCTTCATAGGCTTGCTTCGGTGTTAACATATTAAATAAAAATTCATCTTGTTCAACATTCGAAACTTGATCAATAACTTCGTCAATTGTAGATAATAGTGTTGATCTAGTTTTACCAAATGAATCAAATGCGCCCACACATATTAATGCTTCTAATAATTTTCTAGTTTTAATTCTTTTAGGAATTCTTCTGGTGAAATCAAAAAAGTCTTTATACAATCCATTTTCAATTCGTTCGTCTACTATAGATTTGACGCTTTGATATCCGACACCTTTTATTGCGCCCAACGATAAATAAATATTTTTTTCTGTCGCTTTGTAAAACCAATGACTTTTATTAATATCTGGAGGTAAAATATTTAAACTTTGAGTTTTAGCTTCTTCTATTATTATTGCCGTTTTTGTTTCATTACCTATAACATTACTAAGAATATTCGCGTAGAAATAATTAGGATAATGCACTTTTAAATAAGCCATGATATACGCAATTTTAGAATAACTCACCGCATGAGCTCTAGGAAAACCATAATCCGCAAATTTTAATATTAGTTCGAAAATACGTTCACTAATTGATGCATCATAATTATTACTTACAGCCCCTTCAATAAAGTGTTGACGTTCACTTTCTAGGATAGCTCTATTTTTTTTACTCATTGCACGTCTTAATATATCTGCTTGACCATAACTAAAATTAGCGAATTGACTAGCAATTTGCATGATTTGTTCTTGATAAATAATGACGCCATATGTCTTCTTTAAAATAGGCTCCAAATCAGGATGTAAGTATTTAATGTCACTTTGACGATGTCTTCTTGATATGTATGTAGGTATTTCTTGCATTGGACCGGGTCTATACAATGATGTTACAGCAACGATATCTTCAAAGTGTTCAGGCTGTAATTCCATCAATACTTTTCTAACACCTTCTGATTCTAATTGAAATATACCTGTAGTGTTTCCTAGAGACAATAATTTAAATACTTTTTGATCATTAAAAGGGATTCGTTCTATATCGATATCAATATTTAAATCTTTTTTTACTTGAGTGATAATTTGATGAATAATTGATAAATTTCTAAGACCAAGAAAATCAATTTTTAATAAACCTAATCGTTCTGCTTCAGTCATTGTCCATTGAGTCAATATACCTGTATCCCCCATTGTTAAAGGAGCAAAATGATACAATGGTTTATCATTAATAATTATTCCTGCAGCATGGGTAGATGTATGACGTGGTAAGCCCTCTAGTTTTTTACTAATTTCAAACCATTTTTCATGACGATAACTTTTATGAACAAATGCTTTAAATTTTTCATTTTGATAGGCTTCTTCTAGTGTAATACCTAATTGATGTGGGATTAAATTCGATATTTCATTTAACGTTTTTTCGTCAAAACCAATAATACGGCCTACATCTCTCGCTACAGCCCTTGCTAATAAGTGACCAAAAGTGACGATGCCCGATACGTGATATTGACCATACTTTTCTTGTACGTACTGAATCACTTTTTCTCTTCTCGTATCCTCAAAATCAATATCAATGTCTGGCATAGTGACACGTTCTGGATTTAAAAAGCGCTCGAATAATAAATCAAATTTAATTGGATCAATAGTCGTGATACCTAATAAGTAACTAACTAAAGATCCTGCAGATGAACCACGTCCAGGTCCAACCATCACATCATGCGTTTTAGCAAAATGTATTAAGTCGCTCACTATCAAAAAATAATCTTCGAATCCCATATTCGTTATTATTGAATATTCATGATGTAATCGGTCAATATATCGCTGATCTTTATCTAATTTAAATTCTTTAAGATTATATTTTAACTTTTCTAAAAGATAGGATTTAGCACTTTGTTGATTGGGTGTTTTAAAGTTAGGCAATAGATTTTGATGGTATTGAATTTCTGCGTTACACTCATCAGCTAAAGCCTTTGTATTAGCTATTATTTTTTCAGACAACTGAAGTTCTTTAATATTTTCACTAGTTGGAAAATATTCATGAGCATCCTTGATATCATTTACTAAATCCAATTTTGTATTGTTTTTTATTGCTTTTAATGCAAGTATTGTATCTGCATCTTCAGGATTTAAATATCTTGCATTATTAAGAAAGACAATTTTATCGTCTGAAAAATCTAATTGACTTGTATGATTTATAAATACTGACTCATTATTCTTTAGTGTTTGAATTAACGATTGATGAGACGCATTAGCATCTTTAAAAACAATAGCAAGATGGTAACTATATTTTTGTAGCCATTTTAGGCGTATCGTAGTCTTTTGTTTCATATTAATTGCAAAAGAAAGTTGATACAGAGCATGGAGACCTTCATTATTCTTTGCGAATAATACGGTTTCAATTGTGCTAATTTCATCAGAAACCATTACAGTCATTCCAAATATTGGCTTAATTCCCTCATTAATACATGCGTCATAAAACTTAGGGAAGCCATATAATACGTTCGTATCCGTAATTGCAAGTGCTTGATATCCATTTGCTTTTGCCTTTGATACGACATCGTTAATTTTTAAACTTGAATATAATAAATCATATGTTGAATGAATATTCAAATGTACAAACATGTATGACTTCCTTTCGTAATTTATAGTTTTTGGCGCAAGGCTTCACCTAAAATCTCAAATTGTTCCCAATTTTCAACAGAGACTCCAGATGCATTTGGATGTCCTCCACCGCCAAATTGATTAGCTATATCATTGATAGTAATTCCTTTAGAACGTAATCGACATCTAATTTGATCACCTTCATCAACACCAAACATCCATATTTTTAGACCTTTGATATCGGCTACAGTGTTAACAAACTGAGATGCTTCGTTAGGTGCAATTTGAAATCTGTTTAGGACATCTTTAGTAATCTTTATTTGACAATATTGATGATTTTCACTTAATTGGAAATTTTGCAAAATATAACCTTGAAATGGCATAAGTTTTGGATCTTTCTCACCCAATTGATTTAATACCTCATTATGATTAAATGGAAATTCTAGCAAACGACTAGCAACATTCATAGTATGTGGTGTGGTATTACTAAATAAAAAACGACCTGTATCTCCGACAATTCCTAAATATAGAACACGTGCGACAGATTCATCGATAATATTAATATCATTAAAATGTGTAATAAAATCAAAAATAATTTCACTGGTTGAACTTGCATTGGTATCGACATAATTTATTCTGCCATATTGATCAGTAGCAGGATGGTGATCAATTTTAATTAAATCTTTGCCTTGATTAAATCTCTGATCATCAATACGAGGTGCATTTGCTGTGTCACAAACAATCACTAGAGCGTTTTGATACATATCATCTCTAACTCTGTCTAAGTCCCCTATAAATGCTAAAGAAGATTCTGGTTGTCCAACTGCATAAATAGACTTTTCTGGAAATTTACGTTGCAAATAATATTTTAAGCCTAACTGTGAACCATATGCATCTGGATCAGGTCGAACGTGTCTATGAATAATAACAGTTTCATATTTATCAATTTCATTCATTATTTTATTAAAAATTTCTACCATTTCTTTTCTCCTTTAATTTCAAAAACTATTTTAAATATCTTCAAACATTTGACATATGATCATTGCATTTGCAACTTTCTCATTTTTGCAAGTCATAGTGACCTCTAATTTAGCAAAATTTCTTCCTACATCTAACATGTTATACTTTACATCAAGCGTACTTTCAATTGCGACATTTTTAATATAAATAATATTCAAGCTTTCAATCATAACATCTACTTTTTTATACTTACGCAATTCATGTTTAATTGTTTCTTCAATAATTGCGACACATATTGCTTTACTCAACGTACCATATTGGTTGGTTAAAACTGGTGAAATTTTAACAGACGTCTCATTATGATTTATTGAGATGTGTTTGGCAATTTGATCGATAATGGTTTCTCCAATTTGAGGTTGTCTTCCAATTAATTGCATTGCTTTTAACACATCATTTCGTGTAATAACACCTATTGCTTTTTTATTTCTTGTTGTGACAGGTAAAATTTCAATTCCTTCCCAAATCATTATATGAGCACAACTCGCTACTGTAGTTGTTAATTCAACATTGATAGGTCGTCTTGTCATGACTTTATTAATCCTATCATCTTCATTCATGTGAATAATTTCTTTACTCGTTACAATTCCCACAAGTTTCCAATCTTTATTTACTACTGGAAAACGAGAATGTCCTGTGACTTTTGCACGAGAAATATAGTCGTCTAAACCCATATCATCGAACACTACCGTCATATCATTGATAGGTTTTACGATATCTTCAACAATAAGTATTTCTTTTCTTATCATTTGATTATACATGGCTCTATTAATGATATTAGCTACTAAAAATGTATCATAATTTGAAGAAATAATAGGTAGTTCTTGTTTATTTGCATAATCAATAATATTTTGAGCTGTACTAAATCCACCGGTAATAAGTATACCGCTTCCTCTTTTTAATGCTTCCATCTGAACTTCAGGACGGTTACCTACAATTAATAACGTTTGATTTCCAATATACTTTACTACATCTTTTAGTTCCATAGCTCCTATTGCAAATTTACTAACAGTTTTATTTAAACCACTTTTGCCACTTATGATGTCACCTTCAATAATATTCACAATTTCTTGAAAAGTAAGATGTTCAATTTGTTCACGACTCTTTTTATCTATCCGAACCGTACCTACTCTATCGATGGTAGTTACAAAGCCAAGTTGACTAGCATCTTTAATTGCTCTATAAGCAGTCCCTTCAGAAACATTCATTACTTTGGCTATTTTTCTAACTGAAATTTTTTGTCCTATATTTAATGATTCTATATAGGATACAATTTGTTCATGTTTAGTCATTTTCAACCCTCTTCATTTTTAGACAATGTCTAATATATTATAACTTTTTTATTTATAAAAATCGATTTGAAGGCGACAAAAGTATCAAAAACTGATATATCGGTATCATTTTGTTTTTAATGTATATAAATGAAGTTAATTTAAATAATAAAAATATAAATTTGATGGAAATATTAAATCACTAATTATATAATTAAATATAAGGAGGGATGACCTATGTATAAAAACATATTACTAGGTGTAGATACTCAATTAAAAAATGACAAAGCATTGAAAGAAATTTCAAAATTAGCTGGCCCAGATACCGTTGTTACAATCATGAATGCGATTGGTGAACAAGACATCCAAGCCTCTATTAAAGGAGGTACTCACATCGAACAATTGACACATCGTCGTGATCAAGGTCTTGAACACACACGTCATACTTTAGATGATTATGGTATTAATTATGATCAAATTATCGTTCGTGGAAATCCAAAAGACGAATTAGTGAAACATGCAAATAGTGGTAAATATGACATTGTCGTATTAAGTAACCGTAAAGCTGAACAACAAAAGAAATTTGTTTTAGGTAGTGTTAGTCATAAAGTTGCTAAACGTGCTACTATCCCTGTTTTAATAGTTAAATAATTTTAATCTTATAAAAAAAGACGGTAAATGCTATATTTGCCGTCTTTTCTATATATCGTTAAAATGTCACTTCATCACCAGGTTGTAAAATTTGTACTTCTCCTTGAGATACTGCTTCTTTAAATTTCTCTGGATCTTGTTCAATTAATGGGAATGTATTGTAATGAATAGGCACTGAAATTTTAGGTTTAATGAATTCATTTATTGCATAACTTGCATCTTCAATACCCATAGTAAAATTATCACCAATAGGAATAAAACATACATCTACCGGATGACGTTCAGCAATTAATTTCATATCGCTAAATAAACCAGTATCTCCTGCATGGTAAATCGTTTTACCTTCTGCTTCAATGATAACACCCATTGGCATACCCAAATAAATAGGTATTCCATCTTCATTAGTATAACTTGAACTGTGGAAGGCTTGAACAAATTTTACTGTACCGAAATCAAATTTGTATTTACCTCCAATATTCATACCATGTGCATGTTCAATTCCATGATACGTTGTTAAATAGCCTTGGACTTCTGCAGAACCAATCACTGTAGCATGATTACGATTAGCTAATTCAACTACATCACCAAAATGATCACCATGTCCATGCGTTAAAATAATATAATCCACATCTAATGTCTGCTCATCTAAATCACTTTTATCATTACCAGAAATAAATGGATCAACAATTACTTTTTTACCATTACTTTCAAAATAAATCGTTGACTGTCCATGAAATGAAAGTTTCATATATAGAACCTCCTATATTTTAATATTATTATTATACCCTGATAATTATATTTATAACTTGAAACACTTTGAATTCATTTCTATTTAGACGTAAAATTAAATTGATTAAACTATAGGAGGATACGTATTATGATTAAAACAGATGAAATTATTGCAACATTAAAAGAAAAAAATGCTGATGCAGCATGGATTACTACTCCACTTAATATATTCTACTTTACAGGTTATAGAAGTGAACCTCATGAAAGATTGTTTGCATTACTTATAACTTCAAATGGTGAATGCACATTATATTGTCCTAAAATGGAAGTTGAAGAAGTTAAGCATTCACCTTTTAATGGAAATATTGTTGGCTATTTAGATACTGAGAGTCCTTTCGATTTAGCACCCCATAGATTTAATACTTTATTAATTGAAAGTGAACACCTCACTGTTAAACGTCAAAGAGAACTTACGAATAACTTTAACGTTAAAGCGTATGAAGATATCGATTTAACTATTAAAAAGCTAAGAAATATTAAAGATGAAAATGAAGTTAAAAATATAAAAAAAGCAGCTGAACTTGCAGATAAATGTATAGATATTGGTGTTTCATTTTTATCTGAAGGCGTAACTGAAAGAGAAGTTGTAAATCATATTGAAAATGAAATTAAAAAATATGGTGTCAGTGAAATGAGTTTCGATACAATGGTACTATTTGGTGACCATGCTGCATCTCCACATGGTACACCTGGAGATCGAACATTAGTTAAGAATGAATATGTACTATTTGATTTAGGTGTAGTCTATAATCATTATTGTAGTGACATGACAAGAACTGTAAAATTTGGTGAACCAAGTAAAGAAGCAAGAACAATTTATGATATTGTATTAAAAGCTGAACAAAGTGCTATTGAAGCAATTAAACCAGGTATCCCTTTACAAAATATTGATAAAATTGCTAGAGACATTATTTCAGAAGCGGGTTACGGTGATTTCTTCCCTCATCGATTGGGACATGGACTCGGCTTAGAAGAACATGAATATCAAGATGTATCAAGTACAAATACAAATTTACTTGAAGCAGGTATGGTGATTACAATTGAACCTGGCATTTATGTGCCTAATGTCGCTGGCGTCCGAATTGAAGATGATATTTTAGTCACTGATACTGGGTTTGAAGTACTTACACATTATAATAAGTAATTTAAAAGTTAAATCTCTCTTTTATATCAAAAAAGCGGAATAGACACTCATAAAGAATGCTATTCCGCTTTTTATTGAATTAATTTAGATTATTCTTTTAATGCATCTTCAATAGATGTATAAGTTAAATCAAAGGCTTCTGCAACACCTTTATTAGTTACATAACCTTTATACGTATTTAAACCTAATGAAAGAGGCTCATTTGCTTTAAATGCCTCTTTATAACCTTTATTAGCAAGTAACTGTGCATAAGGTAAAGTAGCATTATTAAGAGCAATAGTAGACGTACGTGGAACTGCGCCAGGCATATTCGCTACTGCATAATGTACAACACCATGTTTAACATAAGTTGGATCATCATGTGTCGTGATTTTATCAGTAGTTTCAAAGATACCACCTTGGTCAATAGCAATGTCGACTACTACTGAACCGTCTTTCATTTGTTTAATCATATCTTCAGTAACTAAACTTGGTGCTTTCGCTCCAGGAATTAATACTGCACCAATAACTAAGTCACTTTCTTTAACTGCATTTTCAATATTAAGTGGGTTAGACATTATTGTATTAACACGACCGTCAAACAAATCTTCTAATTCCGCTAAACGTTTAGGATTTACATCTAAAATAGTTACATCTGCACCTAATCCTAAAGCAATTTTAGCAGCATTTGTACCTGCTTGTCCGCCACCAATAATGGTAACTTTGCCTTTTGGTACACCTGGCACGCCACCAAGTAGAATACCCATTCCACCGTTAATTTTTTGTAAGAATTCTGCACCAATTTGAGCTGACATACGTCCTGCAACTTCACTCATTGGTGTTAATAAAGGTAAAGAACGATCTGGTAATTGAACTGTTTCGTAGGCAATACTTACTACTTTATTATCAACTAATGCTTGAGTAAGTTTTTCCTCATTAGCAAGATGCAAGTATGTGAATAAGATAAGACCTTCTCTGAAATATTTATATTCTTCTTCTAATGGTTCTTTTACTTTAATCACCATGTCTACATCCCAAGTTGTTTTTGCATCGTTAACTATTTCTGCACCGGCTTGTTTATAATCTTCGTCTTCAAAATATGAACCAGAACCTGCGTTTGTTTCAACAAGTACTGTATGTCCTTGTTCAACTAATGCATGTATACCACTTGGTGATAAACCTACTCTGTTCTCATTATTTTTTATTTCTTTTGGAATACCGATTTTCATTCCATCCACCTCCACTCCTTATGGTAACGCTAAAGTAATGAAAGCGCAATCATCAAAGGTGCACAACGTCCACATAATTGTTGAATTATAAATATTAAATATTCAGAAATTTATGTTAAAATTGAATTAAGAAAAGTTAAGGGGGACTTAAGATGTTAACTTATAAAAATATTTTAATCGCAGTTGATGGTTCACATGAAGCAGAATGGGCTTTCAACAAAGCTTTAGACGTTGCTAAACGTAATGATGCTCAATTAACTATTGTTAATATTATCGATTCAAGAACTTACTCTTCTTATGAAGTGTACGATGCTCAATTCACAGAAAAATCTAAAGGTTTTTCTGATGAACTTTTAAAAGGCTATAAAGAAGTTGCTTCACGTGCTGGTGTTACAAATGTAGAAACTCGTTTAGAATTTGGCTCACCTAAAGCAATTATACCTAAAAAATTAGCAAATGAATTAGGTGTCGACTTAATAATGTGTGGTACTTCAGGATTAAATGCAGTAGAACGATTTATCGTTGGTTCTGTTTCAGAAGCAATCGTTCGTCATGCACCGTGTGACGTACTTGTCGTGCGTACTGAAGAAATTCCAGATGATTTCCAACCTGAAGTTGCAACTCCTGAATTTAGAAAACAATTTTCTTAATAAAGTAATGTATTTAAATAAAAAGGCCTGAGACATAAGGAATTGTCTCAGGTCTCTTTAATATGTTAGAGATACATCATCAGGGTAGGACAACAAATTCAACATGACTTTTGTCCTATTTCCCTGCTATGTTCTAAAAAAACGATGAGATAAGTTTAATCTCATCGTTTTTTTAATATATCTTATAATTCACCGAATTTTACTGTGTCTCTTGCAATCATGACTTCTTCATTAGTTGGAACAACAATTACTTTAACTGGAGAGTGTGGATAATTTATGAAAGCTTCTTCACCGTGAGTAGATTCATTTTTCTTAGGATCCCAATAAACACCCATAAACTCTAAGCCTTCTAAAATTTTAGCACGTATTGGTGATGAATTTTCACCGACACCTGCTGTGAAGACAATAACATCAACGCCATGCATTCTAGCAGCATAAGAACCAATATATTTGTGAATTCTAGAAGCAAAAATATCTAAAGCAAGTTCAGCTCGTTCATCGCCATTTGCAGCTTCACCTAATAAATCACGTAAATCACTTGAAGTACCAGAGATACCTAATAATCCAGATTCTTTGTTTAAAACTGTTAAAACTTCCTCAGCAGTTTTACCTGTTTTTTCCATAATAAATGGAATTAAAGCTGGATCAATATCTCCTGAACGTGTACCCATTGTTACACCTGCTAATGGAGTGAAGCCCATTGATGTATCGATAGATTTCCCACCATCAATTGCAGCAATTGACGCACCATTACCAATATGACAAGAAATAATACGTAATTCTTCAATAGGTTTTTCTAAAATATCAGCCGCACGTCGTGATACATATTTATGGCTTGTACCATGGAAACCATATTTACGAATACCAAAATCTTCGTAATAGTTATATGGTAAACTATACAAATAAGAACTTTCTGGCATAGTTTGATGGAATGAAGTATCAAAAACTACAACATGTGGAATATTAGGTAATAACTTTCTAAAGGCACGAACTCCCATTAAGTTTGCAGGATTATGTAATGGCGCTAATTCACTTAATGACTCAATTTTTTCTTCTACTTCATCAGTGACTAAAGCAGATTTAGGGAATAATTCTCCACCATGAACAACGCGATGCCCTGTACCAGCAATATCATTAATATCATTAATAATACCATGTTTTTTGAAGCTATCTAACATGATATTAATTGCTTCTTCATGATCTTTAATATCTTTAACTCTTTTTATTTTTTCACCATTTACTTCAATAGTAAATATTGAATCTTTAATACCAATACGCTCAATTAAGCCCTTTGTAACTAATTCTTCTTCAGGCATTCTGATAAGTTGGAACTTTAAAGAAGAACTTCCCGCATTAATCGCTAAAACTAATTTAGACATGATTCATTGTCCTCCAATTTATATATTAAATATCCATATCTATTTAACCACTAATACAGAAGTAATTCAAGAATATCACAGTTTATTTTTGTGAATGATTTGCGTCCATCCATTCATTTAATTCGTTAATAAAACCATGGAATTGATTAGGATTTTTAAAATCCGGAATATTAGCTAATAACACTTCTACAGGCTTAGTTTCATTTGCTTTTTTCTTTTGTAGTATTAAAATTGATTTACGTGCATTTTCATTTTTAAACAATGTTTTAGGAAGGTTTAAAAATGCTTGCATTTCAGTTTCTGTAGTAATAAAATTTTGTAGCTGTTTCACATGTTCATCTTCAAAAATATTACTAGGTACTACTAAAAAAGCATAGCCACTTTGTTTTAAAGCATAGACAGCTTGTTCGATAAGTAAAAAGTGTGAATAACTATGACCTTCTTCAAATCCAAGTTTCATTTCTTTACTACGTCCATCTAAAGGATAATATCCAATAGGAAAATCTCCAATAACAACATCAGCTTCTTCCAATGGTAATGGCATAATTGCATCTTGAGGATACACATCGAATGGTATTTCTAAAAAATTCGCTAGATGCACACTAACTCTCGATAAAACGGGATCTACTTCAATTAAGTGATGCATAACTTCGCTATCTTTTAATACTTCATTCACTGTAGCGCTTAAATGACCTGCTCCACTTGCAATATCAACAATCTGTAATTCTTTATTATTTTCTGTAAATTTTTGTACTAAAAAACCTAAAATCAAACCAATAGAATCTGGTGTAATTTGATGATTTGCTTGAATATTTTCTTCTTGTAATAAGCTCAAGTAAGCAAATTGAAATGCTTTTCGACGATCTTGGAACGTTGCTTGTTCTAACAGTGTACGTTGATTACGATATACATCTTCCATTGCTAAGCCTAAATTTTCTATAAAGCTTTGACCATTTTCTTCATTTAACGACTTAGCTTTATCATCTAAAGTTCGGAATAATCTTTCCATAATAGTTTGTTCTTCTGCCATATTCAATTCCTTTCCAATAAAAAAATGTCCATAATGCAAATGTCTTAAAACGAAATCATTCATTTTAAAATACATATGGACAATATTAGTATTATATCTTTAATTTAATCGTTTAGTAGTGACTTAAATATTACGATATGCTTCTAAAGCAGCCTCGAAATTTGGAAAATCAGTACCTTCTTGAACTAACTCTTTATAAACTACATGATTGTTTTCATCCAATACGAAAACAGAACGCGCTAATAATCTCATTTCTTTCATAACAACACCATAATGTTCACCAAATGATAAATCTTTATGGTCACTTAACGTAATTACATTTTCTAGACCATTTGATGCACACCATCTTTTTTGAGCGAAAGGTAAATCCGCTGAAATTGTAAGTACTACACCATTTTCTTGAGAAGCCTCTTCATTAAATTTGCGAGTTTGTTGATCACATACACCAGTATCAATAGAAGGAACGACACTAATCAATTTCTTTTGCCCTTTAAAATTATCTAAAGTAACTTCATTTAAACTATTATCCAAAACTTTAAAATTAGGAGCCACATCTCCTTTTGAAACCTCAGTTCCTTCTAAATGTATAGGGTTATTTTTAAAAGTAATTTCTGTCATATTATATGACCTCCCATTAGTTATTTAAATTATAGTTTAATGATACGATAGTATTTAAACTTATTTCAATCATTTAAAACGCTAACTATTATTTTAATTTGAAATGATTTGCATAATATAATCAAAGGTATTTTTTAAAATGAGTAAAATGGTGACTATTATAAATACAATTTTGACATATCCTACACCTTTTTTGATTGCAAAATGTGCACCAGTATACGACCCAATCACCATACTGACTGCCATAATTAATCCATATGTTATATTTACTTGGCCAAGAATAATAAATAATGTTAATGCACCAACGTTTGAAGCAAAGTTTAGTACTTTTGCATTTCCAGCTGCACTTAAAAAATCAAATCCAAACATTAATAATACAAATAACATAAATGATCCAGTACCACCGCCTAAAAATCCGTCATAAAATCCAATTAAAAGCAGGAGTGATATAAAGGCAATCGCTTTACTAATAGTAAGTTTAGAAAACGTTCTGACATTACCCCAATCTTTCTTAAAAATGGTGTAAATTAAAACAAGTGTCAATATGACTATAACGAGTGGTTTCAAAACTTCTGATGGTAAGAAAGTTGCTAAACTTGCTCCACCAACTGCAAATATAAATACAAACGGAAATAATCTAAATACTATTTTTTTATCCACATTTCCAGATTTTAAAAATTTGATTGCACTCGTTAAGGAGCCAAACGCACTTGCTAATTTGTTTGTACCTAATGCTAATGATGGCGGCATTCCTATAGCTAAGAGTGCAGGAATTGATATTAAGCCACCGCCACCTACAACAGCATCTATAAATGCTGCCAAGAAACCAAAACTAATAATAATGAAAATAATATGAAAACTTAGTTCTATAACGCCCACCCCTTATTAAATTACTTTAATACTTTCATATTAAAATAATTCATCAATGAGTGCATCAGTACTTTTATCTTTTTCAGTTTTATAATCTTTATTAATCTCTATTGTTTCTACATTGTCTGCTGCTTCTTGAACAAGATCATCAAAGTTAAACACACTTTCATATTTAACAACTTTATCAAAATCTGGTTCAGTTACAGGGTTTTTAGGGGTAAAAATCGTACAGCAATCCTCATAAGGCTGTATTGAAACTTCAAATGTTCCTATTTCTTTTGCTTTTTTTATAATGTCTTCTTTATCTAAAGAAATAAGTGGTCTTAAAATAGGAGTAGATGTAACATCATTGATTGCGTACATGCTCTTTAATGTTTGACTAGCTACTTGACCTAAATTTTCACCATTTACGATGGCGTTCGCTCCAATACGTTCTAAGATAATATCTGTCACTCGTAACATCATGCGTCTAGTAGTAGTCATGGTATATCGTGGATGCACAGACTTATTGATTTGTTTTTGAAGTGCTGTGAAAGGAACAATGTGTAATTTAATGGGTCCTACACGTTCAGATAGTATGCGTGTCAATTCAATCACTTTGTCTTTCGCTTTTTCACTTGTAAATGGTGGACTGTGAAAATGAATAGCTTCTATTTTTACGCCACGTTTCATCATTTCCATACCAGCTACTGGTGAATCAATCCCACCTGATAACTGAAGAAGTGTTTTACCACCTGTACCTGTAGGTAATCCGCCAGCACCATCGATAACTTTAGTATAGATATATACGCCTTCTTTACGTACTTCCACTTTAATATTATGTGTCGGACGTTTAACATCTACTTTTAAATGATCAACTGATTTTAAAATGACGCCACCTAGTTCTCTTTGTAGTTGATACGTATCTAATGAAAATGATTTATCTACACGTTTTACATCAATTTTAAAAGTATCTCCATTTGCAAAGTCTTTAGCTAACGAAACACAAAGTTGTTTTATATCTTCAAGATTTTGTGTTGTTTTAAATACTGGACTAATAGATTTTATGCCAAATATCTTTGTTAAACGATTCATGACTTCATTTACATTTGCTTCCTCAAAAAGCGAGATAAACATGCGATCTCTCTCGCATTTAACTCGTGTACCTTCTAATGAACGTAATGACTGAATCACATTTTCTTTTAATACATTTGTGAATCTTTTTCTATTTGTTCCTTTTAACGTAAGTTCTCCATATCTTACCAAAATATGATCATATTTCATTTATTTCAACAACTCCTTTATTTGAGCATAGATTAATTTAAATTTATCTTTAAATTGTTCGATATCTTTTTCTGTTGTAGTTTCACCCATGGATAAGCGAACGCTTCCCTCTATTCTGTTGTCCTCGATGTCCATTGCTAACAAAACTTCATTTAATTTTTCTCTTTTAGACGAACATGCACTTGTAGTCGACACCATAATATCCAATTTTGAGAACGCATTAACAAGCACTTCTCCTTTTACTCCTGGAAAAGCAATATTTAAAATATGCGGAGCACTATTTTCTGGAGAATTAATATACACTCCTTTATATTGACTTAAACTTTCTCTAATTACTTTATTATAACGTGATAGACGATGATTAAGCTCATTTAAATTTTGAATTGCAATTTCCATTGCTTTCACAAGTGAAACATTCATTGCTAAATTTACAGTGCCACTTCTAATTCCATATTCCTGGCCACCGCCAAATACTGTCGGTTCAATTTTTTCCTTATTATCGATAATTAATATGCCTTGACCTTTTAAACCATTAAATTTATGACCACTAAAACTTACACTATTTACATTCTCTAATTGCATTGGAATTTTCCCTAAAGCCTGTACGCCATCTACGTGAAAATGTGCCTTAGGATATTGTTTTAATAATGATCCAATTTCTTTTATCGGTTGTATTTGTCCCATAACATTATTGACATACATACATGTAACTAAGCCCACATTATCCGTCATTAATTGTTCTAAATGATTAATATCTATTTGACCATTTGGAGTCACATTCACATATTTCAATATAAATCCTTGTGTTTCTAAATAACGCATCACTTCTAATACTGATGGATGTTCTAAGACTGAGGTAATGATTACATTCGCAAACTGTTTTTTTCTTAATGCAATACCTTTGAGTGCAATATTATTAGACTCAGTAGCACCACTTGTGAAAATGATATCAGCATTTTTATTGAGGTTTAACATCTCTTTTACACGCGACTTAGCCTGTAATAATATTTTTTCTGATTGTAAACCCATTTGATGAGGACTATTAGCATTATAATAAGCTTTCTCACTTACTTTTAGAAATGAATCTAAAACCGCTTGGTTCGGTTTTGTTGTGGCAGCATTATCTAAATAAATCATATATAGAACACTCACTTTCATCAATAACATATCTAAAACATATTTTAGATTTCTCGACTTAAAAATAGACACTCAAGCATTATACTATTTTTTTAAAAAAATAAAAGAGAACAACCTAGAAATATGTGGATGTCTAGGTCATTCTCTAACTATAAAAATGTATTATCCTTTAATCACTTCATTTTCAATATGTTTTGTTATACCAGGTTCTACACTTTCAAGTGCTTGCTCTGATACTTCAATTGAGCGCTTATAACGGTTATTTTTAAATAAACGTTCTGCTTCGTTTAAACTTTTATCTACACTATGATGATCTTTACGATATCTGTTTCCATATTGAATTAATCGTTCTGCATAGACTGCATTGACTAATATATCATTCGCTTCATCTTCAAACGTATTCATTTGAATTACGATTTTTGAAACTTTATCTTTAAGTTGTTTAACATGAAGTGGACGTTCGTTAAATTGTTCGCTGACCGCTCTTACTTCATGGTCGATTTCATTTTTCATAATAACAAATCGCTCTGGCACACTTGTTAGGTTTGAAGCAAGAAGTCGACGATAAATCTCTTCTTTTTTCGATTGAATTTTTAATAGATTATCTTCAGCCTCAGCTTCATCTTCTCGAAGTTGAATCAGATGATTTTGTAATTTTTCTTGTTCTTCATTAATCACTTTTACATGTTCATCTAAGTATTCTAAATTATCTTTTACTTCACTGTATCTCACAGCAGATTTAGACATTTCTTTTAAAATATCATCATATACTACAACTAGATTTTGAATTTCATTTTCATGTTGTCTAATACTATGAACATCACTTTCATTAATGAAATAGTTTTCTCGTATATAGTCGATTTCTGTTCTAAGCGTATAGTTCATTTCTCTCGCTTTGAATAATTCATTTGTAATATCTTCTTTTGTTTCTTCAACTTCATTTTTAGCTTTTACTTCATGCTCAATTAAATCATACATTTCATCAAGCTTATCATTAATTTGTTGCAATTTATCATTAGCTTCCTGTAATTCAAGACGACTAATCATAGGTTCTACAAAATTTAATTCAGTTTTTAAGCTTTGTAATGTTCCATCAATTTTTACATGATCCAAGTCATAACCATTTACTTTTAAATCTCTACAACCATATTTTAAATCTTGGAATTGTCCTGGTAACTCTTTTTGAGTTTCTCTAATTAAATCTGGAATTTCATCCATGTATCCTTTTGTTTCATTAATAGAGTCATTTAATCCATTAATATGATTATGAGCTTGTACATAGTTACCTTCTTCTTTCAGCATGTCATACTGATCAAGTTCTGGTTCAAAAGCCTCAATACGTTTTTCAAGAGGAGCTGCCGCTTCTCCAAATTGATGTCTATTTGCTAAAACATCTCTTTTCATTTCACGATACTCTGTTTTACATTTTTCATAGATTGCTTCGTTATCTTTATGTAGAGAAAGAATTTCATTTACTTCATCTACTTGTGACTGATAACCAGCTTCATATCTATCCATTAATTCATGAGCGTCATCAATTTCAGTTTGAGCTCCTGCAAATTGGAATTTATCAAGTTGAAGCTCAGCGTCATGAATTTTTTCTTCTACTGGTGCTAAATAGTTATTAGTGTGATCTAATGTATCTTGTTTTAACGCGTCGTATTTTGTTCTCGTTTCACCTTTAAGGTTTAAAGCTGATAACTTTTCTAAATTATCTTCAAAAGGTAACTGTTGAACTTTTAATTTACGTTCTTCTGCTTGCTCAACCATTTTACGTTTGTTAGAACGTAAATAAAACATAATACCGACAGCAATCAATATAATAATAATAATTGCTAATATAATGTATAAAACCATCTCATTCTCCTCCTATATTATCATTATTATAACGTATCTTATCCCGTCATTAAAATAAAATTCAAAGAATTGATTGAAAAAATTTTTACATTTATACTAATAATCAAAATATTACATAGAGAGGTTTTTATATGACGACAATTAAAGAAACAAATTACAACTTATTAGGTAAACAACTTGCAAGTCTTATTGAAGATGAAACAAATCTAATTGCAATTTTAAGTAATACTTCAGCTTTACTCAATGACAACTTAGATCAAATCAATTGGGTAGGATTTTATTTAATTGAAAATAATGAACTTATTTTAGGTCCTTTCCAAGGGCATCCTGCTTGCGTGCATATCTCTATAGGAAAAGGTGTATGTGGAACTGCTGTTGCAAATAACCAAACACAACTTGTCGATGATGTAAATACATTTCCTGGTCACATCGCTTGCGATGCTAATAGTAAATCTGAAATTGTCGTTCCAATTCATGTTGATAATGAAATAATCGGCGTGTTAGATATAGATGCGCCTATTACACAACGATTTAGTAAAGGCGATCAACAAGGACTTGAAGAGATAGTTTCTATCTTAGAACACCAATTATCAAAATAATAAATTTAAATGATTCCTTGACACTTTAAAAAATAATGGTACAATGAATTTTGTGTGAATTAACGAAAATAGCAGTTGTATATTATTAAGCTCTATGTTGTTCCCGATGTGGACGTGTCATGTAACTGTAGCTATAAGGTGAAGACACATAAAACAATATATCTTAATGAGCATACAACACTCTTTTTTGTTTATTCATTCCAACAAAAAAGAAAAAGGAGGAGTCTTATTATGGCTCGTTTCAGAGGTTCTAACTGGAAAAAATCTCGTCGTTTAGGTATCTCATTAAGTGGTACTGGTAAAGAATTAGAAAAACGTCCTTACGCACCAGGACAACATGGTCCAAATCAACGTAAAAAATTATCAGAATATGGTTTACAATTACGTGAAAAACAAAAATTACGTTATTTATATGGAATGACTGAAAGACAATTCCGTAACACATTTGATATTGCTGGTAAACAACACGGTGTACACGGTGAAAACTTCATGATTTTATTAGCTAGCCGTTTAGATGCAGTAGTTTACTCATTAGGTTTAGCACGTACACGTCGTCAAGCTCGTCAATTAGTTGGCCATGGTCACATTGAAGTTGATGGTAAACGTGTTGACATCCCATCATACACTTTAAAACCTGGTCAAGTTATCTCAGTTCGTGAAAAATCACAAAACTTAGATATCATTAAAGAATCTGTTGAAATCAACAATTTCGTACCAGAATATTTAGATTTCGATGCTGACAGCTTAAAAGGTACTTTCGTTCGCTTACCAGAACGTAGTGAATTACCAGCTGAAATTAATGAACAATTAATCGTTGAGTACTACTCAAGATAAGTTGATTAATATTCTACCACCCTTTCCATTTTGGTCAGGGTGGTTTTTTATTTATAATTTAAATATATCATCTGGTATATCTGAGATAATTCCATCTACTCCTAAATGAATCAATTTTTTCACATCTTTCATGTTATTTACTGTATAAGGTATTACTTTAAGATGATGTTCATGAGCACGCTTGATAAATTTTTTATTTATTAATTTATAGTTAGGATTTATAAATTGTGCAAAAGAAGCTATATTTTCAAAATCAGGTTGTTTGTACCAGTATTGCTTTTTACTTATTAAAACACCCAGTGCATATTTCTTTGTGTATTCAGACATTCTTTTAACACTTTCCACATCAAATGACTGAATAATGACTCTATGAGAGGGAATTTGAAATTTATCGAGTTCCTCAAGTAACGCTTTTTCAATGCCAGGATACTGTTCTGGTTTTTTTATTTCAATAAGTAATGTTTTAGAGTAATTTTTAAATAAAGAAAGTACTTCGCTAAAAGTAGAAATACGAGTATTTTTAAAAGTTTCACCATGTCTGATTCCAAAATCAAATTGTTTTAATTCTTCTAAAGTAAAATCTTTTACTTTACCCTTTTGATTCGATGTGCGGTCAATGGAATCGTCATGAATGACTACTAATTGTTTATCTTTTGTAAAATGTACATCAATTTCTAACATATCAATATGTTGCATAAGGGCTGCTTTAAAACCTTCTACCGTATTTTCAGGATATTTCTGCGATAATCCACGGTGTGCAACGATTTGAAATGATGTATTAGGCTTTTGTATTTTCATTTTTAAATACCATCCTTTAAATTAATTATATGTTCAACTACACTTAAATTACCATAATGATATAGGAGGTCAATAATAATGGTTAAACACGATTTTGTAGTTCATACGTCATGGCGTGGAGGTCGTGAAGAAATCGGTAAAGTTAATGGCGATGTAATTTCTGAGCAAATTTCTATTCCCTCTTCACTTGGTGGTAATGGAACTGGGACAAATCCCGATGAAATGTTAGTTGCAGCAGCCTCATCATGTTATATTATCTCTTTAGCTGCTACACTTGAAAGAGCTAAATTTACTAATATTCATTTAGAAATTAAGTCAATTGGAAGCGCAGTGTTTGAAAATGGAAAATTTAAAATGGAAAAAATCACTCATTATCCAACAATATCTCTTACAGAAGAAGAAAAAACGCATCTTAATAAACGACTTCCTAAACTATTAGATATTGCTGATCATCATTGTATGATATCTAACTCAATTCGAAACAACGTTAAAATAGAAATTCAAGCAACCATTCAAGATTAGAACTAAAAGCGGTCGATTTAACTGCCGCTTTTTATTTTAGACTTTTAAATTTTCAGAATATTTGGTAAAATTAAAAAATCTTATATCAGGAGGAAGATTTACGATGTATTATTATGAACCCTTATTATTAACACCTGGACCAACCCCTGTACCTGATGAAATCACACATGCACTTAATTTATCAATGGTAGGCCATCGTTCTTCAGATTTTGAAGCTATCGCAGAAGAAGCATTTAATCATTTAAAACCTATTTTTGGAACTAAAAATAAAGTAATGATTCTTACTTCAAGTGGTACTAGCGTCTTAGAAGCTAGTATGTTAAATATAGTCAATCCCGAGGATCATTTTGTAGTCATTGTATCAGGTGCATTTGGCAATCGTTTTAAACAAATTGCTGAAACATATTATAAGAATGTACATGTTTATGATGTTGAATGGGGAAAAGCGGTCGACATTGAAGCATTTGAAACATATTTACATTCACTTAAACATGATATTACTGCTGTATTCACCCAATTTTGCGAGACTTCTACTGCTGTACTTCACCCTATACACAAATTAGGAAAAGTGATTAAAGCATTCAATCAAGACATTTACTTCGTTGTCGATGGCGTAAGTTGTATTGGTGCCGTTGATGTCGATTTAGAAAGAGACAATATTGATGTACTCGTGTCAGGTAGCCAGAAAGCTTTAATGTTACCGCCTGGCCTATCTTTTGTTGCTTATAATCATCGTGCACAAGAGCGATTTAAAGCAGTTAAAACACCACGTTTTTATTTAAATTTAAATAAGTACTTTGATTCTATTGAACAAAATTCTACTCCATTCACACCAAATGTTGGATTATTTAGAGCGGTTAACGCTTATGCTGCACTTATTAAAAAAGAAGGATTTAACAATACCATTCACAGACATTACTTGATTAGAGATGGTTTAAGAGAAAGTTTAAAAGCATT
>NZ_KV813753.1:0-16455 GCF_001813735.1 Staphylococcus sp. HMSC068C09 | reverse complement strand
AGATGGTTTAAGAGAAAGTTTAAAAGCATTAGATTTAAATTTATTAGTTACTAAAGACTCATATGCCTCTCCTACTGTTACTTCTTTTATCCCTCACGATAAAGACGAATTAACATATATTAAATCAACACTAAAATCAAGATTTAATATTACTATTGCTGGTGGTCAAGGCAAACTAAAAGGAACCATTTTGAGAATTGGTCACATGGGAAAAGTGTCACCTTTTGATATTTTATCTGTTGTTTCAGCTTTAGAAATCATTCTTACAGATTATCGTAAAGTCAATTATATTGGCAAAGCTACGCTAAAATTTACGGAGGTAATTCAACATGACGCATAATATTTTAGTTTCAGATCCAATTTCAGAAAAAGGTTTACAAAGTTTAATCCATCATCCTGATTTTAACGTTGATTTTAAGTCTGGTTTAACTGAAAAAGAACTTGTCGATATTATTCCTAACTATCAAGGGTTAATCGTACGTAGTCAAACTCAAGTCACAGAATCTATTATTAACCATGCTTCAAACTTAAAAGTTATTGCAAGAGCCGGTGTAGGTGTGGATAATATTGATATAAAATCAGCAACTCTAAACGGTATACTCGTTGTAAATGCTCCCGATGGAAATACGATTTCTGCTACTGAGCACTCAGTTGCTATGATTCTAGCAATGGCACGAAATATACCGCAAGCTTACACATCACTAAAGAATAAAGAATGGAATCGTAAAGCATTTAAAGGAGTTGAATTATATCAAAAAGTATTAGGCGTCATTGGAGCAGGACGTATTGGTTTAGGTGTAGCAAAAAGATTAAAAAGTTTTGGTATGACTGTTTTAGCTTATGACCCTTTTTTGACTAAAGAAAAAGCAGAGCAACTTGGAATTGAACTAGCAACAATTGATGAAATTGCTCAACGTTCAGATTTTGTTACCGTTCACACACCATTAACACCTAAAACAAAAGGTATTATCGATGCTCATTTCTTTAATCAAGCTAAACCAACGTTACAAATTATTAATGTAGCTAGAGGCGGAATTATTAATGAAAACGACTTGCTTAATGCCTTAAATCAACATCAAATTGCTAGAGCAGCATTAGACGTATTTGAAAATGAACCTCCTCTAGATTCACCGCTGCTCGATCATAAAAATATTATTGTAACTCCTCATTTAGGTGCATCTACGATTGAAGCACAAGAAAAAGTAGCTGTATCAGTTGCTGAAGAAATCATTGATATTTTAGAAAATGGTAATGTTACAAACGCAGTCAATGCACCTAAGTTAAACTTAAACCATATTGATGAGAAGACACAACAATGGCTTCGTATTAGCCAGCTTTCAGGTGAATTGGCAATTCAATTATTAGATGATGCGCCTAGAGAGATTAAAGTGACTTTTAACGGAGAACATGCTAAAAAAGAAGCTGATTTAATTACTCGATCAATCGTAACGTCAATTTTAAAACAAAATTTAGGTGAACGCGTGAACTTAATTAATGCTATTGCATTATTAAACGAACAAGGTATCACTCATCATATTGAAAATCGTGCTTCACAGGGGACATTCAGCAATTATATTCAAATTAATTTGATAAGTGAACATGAAGAGGTGAAAATTGGTGCAACTGTAATAGACGGATTTGGTGCACGTATTGTAAGAATTAATGATTATTCAGTAGATTTTAAACCTAATGCTTATCAATTTATTTCTTATCATAAAGACTTACCAGGAATGGTAGGTTTAACAGGTCAACTACTCGGTAAACATGATATCAATATTGCTTCAATGTCTTTAGGAAGAAGTTCTGAAGGTGGACAAGCAATGATGATTCTGTCAGTAGATCAACCTATTACTCAACAAGTTATTAAAGAATTATATGAGATTGGTGATTTTGATAAAATCTACGGTACAACTTTATCAATATAATAAATAAGAAAGGAACGACGATAATATTCGGCGTTCCCTTCTTTTTATTATTTATTAAGTAGAATATGTCTAATGTCACAAATATGATTAACAATATAATCAGCACCATGTTGCTCTAGCTCTTCTTTTGCTCCTTTCCCACTTAAACCAGTTAAAGTACCTATAAATGTTGCCCCAATCGTTTTAGCACACAATAAATCCGCTAATGAATCACCAACAATAAATACATCATCCTCATTAACAATATGTGTTTGATTTTGAATATAGTGCAAATAATCTCTCTCATTGTTTCCATAAAGAGTTGCAATATAACTAAATGGATTAGGTTTACCTAGTGACCCTTCTTTTGGAAATACTGACTCAGCTTTCAATACTTCACTCGCTGTAACAATATGCTTTTCATTAAAAAAAGTTTTAAGACCAAAGGATTCAAATGGAACAATGGTTTCTGTTCTTGGTCTACCAGTTGCAATGGCAATGTTAAAACCTGCTTGTTTTATATCATTTAATAAAGTTTTAATTTCTTCCACAGGACGTAAGATCATTTCTTCATAAATAAAACCAGATTTAGGAATAGACAAAGGAGTAAGTTTTTCTACTTTTTCATATAAAGTTGTTCCTAAATACCATTCTTGATATACTGCTCTAGCTAAATTCCAAAGTGGACTTTTTAAATTAAATAATTTAGCATTTTCAATATTTAATTGATCTTTTGCATAACCTTCTAATTCAAGATAAATATTCTCTTTACCACTTTGACTATTTTGAATAAATTTTAACGGTACTGCATAATTAACTTTAAATTGATCATTATAAGATTGTAATTCACGTAGAGTCTCAACTGAAAACGTTTCAACATGAGTCACTTGTCTAATTGTTTCTGAATCCAACTGTTTCAAGAGATGGATGAAGTGAATACTAAATACAACAAATAGCATATCCCAGTTAGAATTAAGGCCTAAAGATTTTAATTGATTTAAAATTTGATCATTTAAAAATACTCGTGTTCTTATATCTTCAATTAATTCATCATTCATATAATTAAAATTTTGAGCGCTATCTAAACCTAAAAAGTCATCACTCTTTAATAGTTCTTCTACTGTTAAGGCAGATACATCAAAGCAACGTTCTTCACTTAAAAACACACCATCTACATCAAATAAAATTGATTTCATCGACATCTCTCCATTTTTTGACTATTCTGATACTTATAATCATAACGAACATTTATATAAAGTCAATGTAATAAAAATAAGAGCCAATGCTTAAAATCTAGCATTAGCTCTTTTATATAAACAATATTTATCAATAGGACTATAGTGTAACAAATGATTTGGACATATATTGTCGCTTTTATTGTTTCTATTGAATTATTTCAACTGTTTTTCAATTTCATCTGCTACCTGTTGAACATGTGTACCAATAATTACTTGTGTTGAATGGTGGCCATTTTTCGTCACCCCAACAGCTCCAGCATTTCTAATTTTTTGTTCATCAATAATCGTATTATCTTTTAGTTCTAAGCGAAGTCGTGTAGCACAATTTGTTAAACTATCAATATTAGATTTTCCACCTAAACCTTCTAATATTTGTGTAGCTGGTTGATGATATTTTCCACTTTTTGATTTATCTGTAGTCGTCGTTTCTTCTACTACCGGATCAGCTAGTAAGTTATCACCACGTCCTATTGTATTTAAATTCAATACTTTAATCATAATTCTAAAAATAACATAATATAAAATAAAGAATACAATACCTTGAACTAATAGCATTAAAGGGTGATTAGCGATTGGATTAATTAGCGATAAAACATAATCAATTAATCCTGCACTAAATGAGAATCCCGCGGTCCAATGAAATAGAGATGCAATAAGTAATGAAAGTCCTGTTAATAAGGCATGTATGATAAAAAGTACAGGTGCAACAAACATAAATGCAAATTCAATTGGCTCTGTAACGCCTACTACAAATGCTGAAATAGCACTTGCTAAAAACCATCCCCATACTTGCTTTTGTTGCTTTGTCTCAGCACTGTGATACATTGCAAGTGCTGCTGCTGGTATACCAAACATCATAATTGGGAAGAAACCTGCTTGATAACGTCCTGTTATACCTTTTACTGCATCTACACCTGTTTGGAATTTACCAATATCATTAATTCCTGCTGTATCGAACCAAAATACTGCATTCAATGCATGATGTAAACCAGTAGGAATAAGTAATCGATTAAAGACACCATATAAAAATGCCCCGAATGAACCAAAACCTACTAACCATTCTCCAAATGCAACAATGCCTGAAAAGACCATAGGCCAAATAAATAATAGTATAACTGCTAATATGGTACTAAAAAATACAGTCATAATAGGTACTAATCGTTTACCACTAAAAAATGACAAGGCCATAGGTAATTCAACTTCACTAAATTTATTAAAAGAATATGCTGCAATTAACCCGATAATATATACCAAGAAATACATTAGAATTATCCATTTTTGTAAAGCCTAAGTTAACTGCTTTTTCTTTTATATTAAATAACGTAGCCACATTTTCTGGATTTAATACTTTCGTTACCATAGCATATCCTAACGCACCTGCCAAAGCAACCGCCCCATCGTTCTTTTTAGCCATACCAATAGCTACACCGATAGCAAAAATTAATCCTAATTGTCCTAAAATAGCTGTTCCTACAATTGAAAAGAACATGGCTACTGTGGGAAGAACATGAAGTGCGTTTAGTAAGTTACCTATCCCGGTTATGATTGCTCCTGCTGGTAAAACAGCTACAGGGAGCATTAACGATCTTCCGAGATTTTGAAAGAATTTAAACATCTTTTATCCTCCTTTATTTATTAAAAATTATATTTTTTATGTATTTAGTCCAATATATAATCTACCATATTTGTAAGCGGTTACGCTATATGTTTATTTTATATAAATAGACAATGTGATGACAATATAAAAAAGATACGCTCTAACCAATAAAGATTAAAACGTATATATATATATTTAATAAGATATTATAAGTGATTTTTATTATTGATTGAGATAATTAACTGGTATTTTACTTCAAATCCTTTTTTTATTAAATAATCTTTCCACATTGACTAAATAAAAATGATTAAAGTCAAAATAACAAGAACAATACATTAGATAATATATGGTACTAACGGAAAATAGATTTCTTAAAACTTGTCATTTTCACTCATGGTACTCCTATCATCCATTTATCAATTATTTATAAAAAAAGAAGATTCTCTATTTAGAAAATCTTCTGATGAATAATGCTATCAATATCTATTAAAGACGTGCTTGAATAAGATGAAGTTCATGTTGTAACTGTGCTGTACGTCTTTCTATTTCTTTAGTTAGAAAATCAATTTTTTCGTTACGCTTTAAATCTTTAGGTATGTCAGACTGATAAATAGGTTTACCAAATTTAATCATCGCTTGACCAGTGACTAAACCATGTAACTTCGTTGGTCCAACATAAGCAGCTGGTAAGATTGGTGCTTTACCTAGCATAGCAATCGTTGCAGCTCCACGTTTTAAAGGCGCGCCTTCAACTGAAGTTCTATGACCTGTTGGGAAGATACCTACTGTTTTATGATCTTTCAATAATTTAACAGGTTGCTTTAACGTACTAGGTCCCGGATTTTCTCGATCTACTGGAAAAGCATTTAAAGATCTTAAAAATTTGCCACCCCATTTATTACTAAATAATTCTTTTTTAGCCATATAATGAATTTCATTTGGAATTAAAGCTAATCCTAATAAAATTACTTCATTATAACTTTCATGGGTACAAGTCACAACATATTTACTATCTTTAGGAATGTTCTCTTTACCTACAATATGTAATGAACGTGCCATTTTTACGATTATTAATTCTAAAAATTTACTAATAAATTTATACATTTTGTCACCTACTTCTAAGTTTCTACACTTAGTCGATTTTATCATTAACTTATCACGTGAACAAGATTTTAAAAGATACATCTTAAGTCTGATAGCTATTTACTAGAAATATTTAAATATTTTCTTCATAATTGAGATAATGGTTAAAATAAATACGGAGGTTTCATATGACAGAATATAATCAATATTTTCAATCCAGTGATTATCAACATTCACGTCCACCTAAACCGAAATTTCCATGGTTTAGAATTATTATTATTGCTCTAATCGCTGGTATCATAGGAGCATTAATTGTTTTAGGAGTTAATCGACTTATGAATGGAGATGATTCAAATAGTAGTGGATCTCAAGTCCAACAGGCTACAAATGATAAAGGTGGCAATGTGTTAGACGGTAAAAGTGATAAATATAAATCGGTTAATGCCATGATCAAAGATGTCTCTCCTGCTATTGTAGGTGTCATCAATATGCAAAAGGTAACAAGTTTTGACGATTTATTACAAGGTAAATCAACTAAAGCACAAGAAGCTGGTATCGGTTCTGGTGTTATTTATCAAATTAACAACAATTCTTCTTACATCGTCACTAATAATCATGTTATTGATGGTGCATCACAAATTAAAGTACAATTACATAATGGTAAACAAGTAGAAGCAAAGCTTGTAGGTACAGATGCAGTTTCAGATATTGCAGTTTTAAAAATTGATTCTCAAAAAGGAATTAAAGCAATGAAATTCGCAAATTCTTCTAAAGTTCAAACTGGCGATAGTGTTTTCGCAATGGGTAACCCACTTGGCTTAGAATTTGCTAACTCAGTAACATCAGGTATTATTTCTGCAAATGAACGTACAATTGAATCTAATACCACTTCTGGTGGAACTAAAGTGAATGTGCTACAAACAGATGCAGCAATTAATCCTGGTAACTCTGGAGGTGCATTAGTAGATGTTAATGGTAATTTAGTAGGTATTAATTCAATGAAAATTGCTGCTGACCAAGTTGAAGGTATTGGTTTTGCAATCCCAAGTAATGAAGTAAGAGTTACAATTGAACAACTCGTTAAACATGGTAAAGTAGAACGTCCTTCAATTGGAATAGGGTTACTTAACTTAAGTGATATTCCAGATTCTTATAAAAAAGAATTAAAAACTGATCGTGATACTGGTGTGTATGTAGCAAAAGTTAGCCACTCTAGTGAATTAAAAGTTGGCGATATCATTACTAAAGTAGATAGTAAAAAAGTAGATGATGATACTGATTTAAGAACATACTTATATCAAAATAAAAAGCCAGGTGAAACCGTGAAGTTGACTGTTATACGTGATGGTAAAACTAAAGACGTATCAGTCACTCTTAAAAATCAAAAAGCAATATCTTCGCAATCATATAATTCTGAAGATAATAATAGTCAATTTATTCGATAATAAATAACGAGGTTAATCCAAAATAATGGATTAACCTCGTTTTCAATATATCCTTCTCAGATAAGATTATTTATAATTTACCATAAAGTATTTTTTCTTACCACGGCGAATAATTGTAAATTCATTATCAAATTTATCTTCATCAGTTAAGTTGTGATCAACAGACTGTTCTCTTTCACCATTAATATAAATTGCTCCGTTGTTTACATCTTCTCTTGCTTGTCGTTTTGAGGAAGCAATTCCAGATTCAATTAAAACATCAATAATGTTAGTTGTTGCTTTAGAAACTTCAACTTGAGGTACTTCTTTAAACCCTGCTTTGATATCTTTACTTGATAAAGATTTTAAATCACCTTTAAATAATGCTTCTGAAATTCTAATTGCATCATCAAGTGCTTCTTTACCATGAATAAATTCTGTTACATTTTCAGCAAGTGCTTTTTGAGCTTCTCGTAAATGTGGTGCTTCATCTCTAGATTGTTCAAGGCGATTAATATCTTCTTTACTTAAGAATGTAAAGTATTTTAAGAATTTAATAACATCTTCATCAGATTGATTAATCCAAAATTGATAAAATTCATACGGTGTTGTTTTTTCAGCATCTAACCAAACAGCTCCAGATTCTGATTTCCCAAACTTTTTACCATCAGACTTTGTCACTAATGGAATAGTTAAACCATAAGCTTCTGTTTGACCATACATACGTCGCATTAACTCAATACCACTTGTAATATTACCCCATTGATCAGAACCACCAACTTGAATTTTACAATTAAGTTCACGATTTAAGTGGCCAAAGTCAATTGCTTGTAAAATAGTATACGTAAATTCTGTGTATGAAATCCCATTTTCTAATCGTGATTGAATTGAATCTTTACCTAGCATATAATTGACACCTACATGTTTACCATAATCACGTAGGAAACTTATTAGTGAAATTTGACTTAACCAATCTTTATTATTAACGAGTACGGCTCCTTTATCTGTGCCAAATTCAAATAATTTATGCATTTGAGCGCTTAAGCCTTCGACATTTTTTGCTACTTGATCTTTAGTTTGTAATACGCGTTCTTCAGATTTACCAGATGGGTCTCCAATCATACCAGTGCCTCCACCAATAAGTACTATTGGACGATGACCATGTTCTTGGAATCGACGTAATGTCATAAATGGTAAAAGATGACCAATATGTAAACTATCAGCAGTTGGATCTGCACCACAATACAACGTTACTTGTTCTTTATTTAATAAATCTTCAATACCTTGTTCATCAGTTTGTTGATAAATTAAACCTCTCCATTGTAATTCTTCTAGTAATGCATTTGACATAGCTATATCCTCCTATAAAATTTATTTTTATTAAATAAAAAAGCACCCTCACAACAATGTAAGGGCGCTTATGCACGTTACCACCATACTTAACAATTCAAGTAGAATTGTTTACTCTATTAATGATACGCTCATTAATAAACGTTGAATAAATAAGTATGAGGTGTATTCATATATAAACACATGTTAGTTCACAGCATCCACTAACTCTCTGTTAAGTTAATTTATATATTACTTCTCCTCTTATTCAATACATATTGAATTGATAATAATTATAAAAAAACCTCTTCTAAAAGTCAAATATGCTAGATATGATATACTGTATTTAAATTTTAGGAGGACTACCATGAAATTATTATTTAAAGATGCTCAATTTAAAACGTTTGAAAAAAATTATAAATTTATAAAACATATTATGGTAGGCCTTTTGAGTATTGTAGTTTTAGGTTCTATACTTATTGTTCTTGGTACTGCCACTTATTTTCATCATCTCACTCAAGAAGCTTCAAATATAAGTGATACTGAATTAAAACATCGCGTACTACACTTTTCAGGTGATGAGATTTTGAATCACGATAAAAATATTTTAACTGAGTATGATCATTCTCAAAACTCTCTCATCGTAGGTCCAAAACATGTAAATTCAAACGTAATTAAAGCATTAATATCTTCTGAAGACACATTATTTTTTAAACATGATGGAATTTTACCAAAAGCGTTAATAAGAGCAATGATACAAGATGTTTTAAGTTTAAATTCTCGTTCTGGCGGAAGTACAATTACACAACAATTAATAAAGAATCAAGTCTTATCAAATGAAAAAACATATAGTCGTAAGGCAAATGAAATTATATTAGCGATGCGTCTTGAAAAAATATTATCTAAAAATGAAATTATTTATACATATTTAAATATTGTACCGTTTGGACGCGATTATAATGGTGCAAATATAACTGGAATTGCGTCTGCTTCCTATAGTTTATTTAACGTTCCCCCCTCCAAGTTAAATGTTGCACAATCTGCTTATCTTGTTGGCTTATTGCAAAGCCCTTATACGTATACACCGTATGAAGATAATGGTGATTTGAAGTCTTATAACGAAGTTAAAATTAGTATTGACCGTCAGCATTATGTATTAAAACGAATGCTAGTGGAAGGGGTAATCAGTAAAAAGACATATCAACAGGCAAAACAATATACTATTTATGATCATTTATTAACTAAGCCTCAATGAACCAATTAATATCTTATATCACACATTATATTAATTTAAATGATTTATGAGTATTGAATTTAAGAACCTTTTAAAATAAATATATGATAGTAATAACACAAAATATCGATATATCATTTAAATTACCTGAAATTCGTTTTTTACTTGGTTTTGTTGCTAAATCGCTTGTTTTTTCACATGCAATTTTACCAACAAAATGATGAAATTTGTTGGTAAAACAAAAAAAACGTCTGAGACAGTAAATGTCTCAAACGCTTTTTTTAATCTAAATTAGAATAATCCTACTGCATGACCTTCATCAGTGACGTCCATGTTTAATGCCGCTGGTTTTTTAGGTAATCCCGGCATTGTCATAATTGCACCTGTTAATGCAACAATAAATCCAGCGCCTGTTTTAGCTTCTAATTCTCTGATAGTTATATCAAAATCAGTTGGTGCACCTAAAGCGGTTGCATCATCACTAAATGAGTATTGTGTTTTAGCCATACAGATTGGATATTTGCCCCATCCATTGTCGGTAAATTCTTTTAATTGTTTTTTTGCTTTTTTACTGAACATTACTGAAGAACCACCATAGATTTCTTTTACAATTGTTTCAATTTTTTCTTCTAATGATTGATCTAAATCATACAAGAATTTAAATTCTTGTGGTTGATCGATGACTTCAAGAACTTGATTAGCAAGATCAACGCCACCTTTACCGCCTTTTCCCATACTTCTGTTAAGGCAATTCGTACATTATTTTCTTTAGCCCAAGCTTTAACTGCCTCAGTTTCGTCTTCAGTATCATGTACAAACGCATTTAAAGCAACCACAGGTTCTACTCCAAATTTTCTAATATTATTAACATGACGCTCTAAATTAACAATACCAGCTTTAACTGCTTCAACATTTTCTTCTTTTAGATTATCTTTACCAACACCTCCATGCATTTTTAATGCACGAACAGTAGCTACTAGGACAACTGCAGAAGGTTCAAAGCCCGCTTCACGTGCTTTGATGTCTATAAATTTTTCAGCGCCTAAATCTGAACCAAATCCTGCTTCTGTAACAACAATATCTGCTAAATCACGTGCAGTTTCAGTTGCTAAAATCGAGTTACAACCATGAGCTATATTAGCAAATGGTCCACCATGTACAAGTGCTGGTGTTCCTTCAATAGTTTGTACTAAATTAGGTTTAATTGCATCTTTAAGTATCATTGCAAGAGCGCCTTCAACTTTTAAGTCTGCAACAGTAATTGGTTTACGCTCACGAGTATAACCAACTGTAATACGACTGATTTTTTCTTTTAAATCATTAATATTACGAGCTAAACATAAAATCGCCATTATTTCAGATGCTACAGTGATATTGAAACCATCTTCACGTGGAACACCGTTAGTTGGTCCACCTAACCCAACAATGACATTACGTAATGCACGATCATTCATATCAAGTACACGTTTCCATTCAACACGACGTACATCAATTGCTAAATCATTACCTTGATGAATGTGATTGTCTATAAATGCTGATAATGCATTATTCGCTGTTGTAATTGCATGGAAATCGCCGTTAAAGTGTAAATTAATATCTTCCATAGGTAAAACCTGCGCATATCCCCCACCAGTGGCGCCACCTTTAATTCCGAAAGTTGGCCCTAAAGCAGGTTCACGTAAAGCAACCATTACATTTTTATTTAACTCATTAAAAGCATCAGCTAAGCCTACTGTTACAGTTGATTTACCTTCACCAGCTGGTGTAGGGCTCATTGCAGTTACTAAGACAACTTTACCTTTTTCTTCTTTTGATTGAACTTGATTAATATCAATTTTAGCTTTGTAGTGTCCATATTGCTCTAAAGCATGTTCAGGTATTCCTGCTTTTTTTGCAATGTCTCCAATTGGTTTTAATTCTGATTGATTAGCAATATCTAAATCTGATAAATGTGCCAAATTATTTCAACCCCTTGTTTAAAATAAATTTTATGTAATAAGATATTTAGAAATAACTACCAAATCATCTTACTACTTTATAATAACTAACAAACAAATATATGTCGAATACTTGATAGCGTTTACAAAATATTTAATTTCATTCAAAATAAATTTAGCAATATTAAAAGGTTTACATAATTATATTATAGTAACTTATATATTAAAAAAGGATAAAATTATTCATTTTATCCTTTTTTCTACATTACTTTATTTAGTAGTATTTCGATATTCAATTCTATGTGGCAAAACTACATTAGGTTCTGCAATGTCTTCTTCATTCATAAATTTAGTAAGAAGACGCATACCTACTGCTCCGATGTCATACAATGGTTGAATGACACTAGATAGTTTAGGTCTAACCATTTCTACCAAACGCGTATTATTAAAACTAACGATTTGTAGTTCTTCTGGAACTTTTATTCCAGCATCAAGAGCACTATGCAAAATACCAATTGCTTGTTCATCACTAATAGATAATATAGCATCAGGTAAATTATTTTTTAATTTTTCAAAAACATTCACTCCGTCTTTATAGCTTTCTGAACCTGATAATTCTATAGTGTTATTTAACTTTAATTGATGTTTGTTTAAAGCATCTTTCAAACCACTTAGTACATCTTCTTGAGCCTTTTTAGAATAATCTCCACTTACAAGTACAAAATCTTTTGCGCCTGTTTTAATAAGTTGTTCTGTAACTTCTCTGGCAGCTTTAGCAAAATCGATATTAACAGATGCGATATTGTCATCTTTACCATTTGTTCCAGATACTACTACTGGAACTGAAGAATGATTAATTAAATCTTTGATTTCATCAGAAATTGTACCACCTAAAAAGATAATGCCATCTACTTGTTTACTTAACAAATTATTAAAAATTTCTTTTTCTTTTTCTGAATCATTATCTGAATTAGAAATGATAGAGTGATACTTATACATTGTTGCAATATCTTCAATACCTCTAGCAAGTTGAGAATAATAAATATTAGAGATATCTGGTATAATAACGCCTACTGTAGTTGTACGTTTACTAGCTAGTCCTCTTGCAACAGCATTTGGTCTATAATTTAATCTTTGAATAACATCATTTACTTTTTTACGTGTTTCTGGTTTTACGTTTTGATTGCCATTAACTACTCGTGATACAGTTGCCATAGATACACGAGCTTCTCTAGCTACATCATATATAGTTACCGTCATAATTTCCTCCTTGTAAGCGTTTCATTTATTATTATAACGTGTTTTCATTTCATTTTCAAAGTTTATCATAAATTGGTTATGTGTCAAATATATAAGACTTATATTCACAATTGTGTCAAATTTTAGTTAATAGATTTAATAAAATCAAAATAAAACTATTCGTTTTAACTAAAAAAGAACAATATAGAAGTTAAATATAAAACTTTCTATATTGCCCTATATTTTAGTAAAATGAATAGCTAGTAAATTAAAGTATGATGTTTTATTTAAGTTGTTTAGAATTGTACATGTCAGCTAATGGCTTTAATTCATTATAAAATTTATCAAATTCATTTAAATCCATTTGTTGACCACTATCACTTAAAGCTACTGATGGATTTGGATGTACTTCTGCCATTACTCCGTCTGCACCCACTGCAAGTGCTGCTTTTGCAGTCGGTAACATAATATCCTTACGTCCTGTACTATGTGTAACATCTACCATTACTGGTAAGTGAGTACCTTGTTTTAAGATAGGTACGGCAGAAATATCAAGTGTATTACGAGTAGCTTTTTCATAAGTACGAATACCACGTTCACATAGAATAATATTTTTATTACCTTGAGAAGCAATGTATTCAGCTGCAAATGTAAATTCCTCAATAGTAGCTGATAAACCACGTTTTAATAAGATTGGCTTATTTGTACGTCCAGCTTCTTTAAGTAATTCAAAATTTTGCATATTTCTTGCACCAATTTGGAAGACATCTAAGTATTCATCAGCAATTTCGAAATCAGCTGGATTTACAATTTCACTAACAACATTAAGATTGAATTTATCTTTAACATTTTTCAATATTTTAAGCCCTTCAATTCCTAATCCTTGGAAATCGTATGGTGATGTTCTTGGTTTAAATGCACCGCCTCTAATGAATTTCTCACCTTTGGCTTGTAAATCACGAGCTACTGCATCAACTTGTTCTTGAGATTCAACAGAACATGGACCAAATACAAATGATTTATTTCCATCACCAATAACTCCACCGTTATCAAATTTTACAATTGTATCTTCCGGTTTTAATTTTCTTGAAACATATAAGTGTTTTTCATTTTCTGATTTTTGTAAATCAGTAGACGCTTTAAAGATTTCTTTAAACAATTGTTTAATTACATTATCATTAAATGGTCCGTTATTACGATCCATTAATTCATTAATCATTTCTTTTTCTCGTTGAGGGTCATAAACTTTAGTACCTTGCTTAATTTTTTCTTCTCCTATTTTTTGGGCTAATTCCCCTCTTTTTGATAATAAGTCTAGAATTTGATTATTAATTGAAATTATCTCTTCCCTATATTGTTCTAACTTTGTAGACATTCATACTCACCTCAATAAATTTTACTATACTGAATTATATTACTTTAAAGCGGTAAAATAATTGTATTTAGATAGTATTCTAACAATTACATTAAAAATATTCAACTATAAATCAAATAAATTTTCTGATATTTCTGAATTATTAAAATTAATATAATTAATAATACTATATAAAGAATTAAAAGAGCAATGTAAAATATTACACTGCTCTTTTAAAAAGATTAATCATTAAATGTACGTTTTTCTATTTTACTATTTGCTTTTTCAGCTCTTTGTTGTTGCTTTGGCGTTTTGTTTTTATTTTGATTTTTGCGATTCTGATTTTTACGTTTTTGATTATGTTTTTTATTTTTTTGAGTTGAATTTGATTGAGATGGTTGATGTTGGTGAGTAATAACTCCTTTTTCAAATTTAGCATCATGGTGAGTTTGTTTATTTTTTGTTATTTCTTCATCTTTATTAAATGACTTATGATTTTTAGTTATCAAATTAGGCACTTTATCATATTTAGAAGATGTTATTGGTGCCTCCTCAAATAATTTTCGAGTATTACTTGCTACATCTTTATTATCTTTTAACTTAGTTTGCTTAGTTCTAGCTGCCGATGCAATTTTAGAAGCTTGTGACTCATTTTCGCTGTTTTGAGTTTGATGACTTCTTGCTGGATTAGATAATTGATTTATTGCTGATTCATTTTGAATTGCACGATGTTGTGCTGCAAGTGCATCTGTTTCTTCTTGTTTTTCATCTTTAGCGATTGCTTCTTTTTTGGCTTCTTGTATTTCTTGCGCTTGTGGTGATTCGTCTGCTAAATTACTTGATGTTTCTGATTGAATTGCTCGACGTTGTGCTGCAAGTGCATCTGTTTCTTCTTGTTTTTCATCTTTAGCGATTGCTTCTTTTTTGGCTTCTTGTATTTCTTGCGCTTGTGGTGATTCGTCTGCTAAATTACTTGATGTTTCTGATTGAATTGATCGACGTTGTGCTGCAAGTGCATCTGTTTCTTTTTGTTTTTCATCTTTAGCAATTGCTTCTTTTTTGGCTTCTTGTACTTCTTGCGCTTGTGGCGATTCGTCTGCTAAATTACTTGATGTTTCTGATTGAATTGCTCGACGTTGTGCTGCAAGTGCATCTGTTTCTTCTTGTTTTTCATCTTTAGCGATTGCTTCTTTTTTGGCTTCTTGTATTTCTTGCGCTTGTGGTGATTCGTCTGCTAAATTACTTGATGTTTCTGATTGAATTGCTCGACGTTGTGCTGCAAGTGCATCTGTTTCTTCTTGTTTTTCATCTTTAGCGATTGCTTCTTTTTTGGCTTCTTGTATTTCTTGCGCTTGTGGTGATTCATCTGCTAAGTTATTTGACAACTCAGCTTTAATAGCATTTTGTTGTGCTACAATTTCTTCCGCACTATTATGTTCATTATTAAAATAATTATTTTCTTTTACTATAGTTTCAGCCTTGGCTTCTTGTATTTCTTGCGCTTGTGGTGATTCGTCTGCTAAATTACTTGATGTTTCTGATTGAATTGCTCGACGTTGTGCTGCAAGTGCATCTGTTTCTTCTTGTTTTTCATCTTTAGCGATTGCTTCTTTTTTGGCTTCTTGTATTTCTTGCGCTTGTGGTGATTCATCTGCCAAGTTACTTGATGTTTCTGATTGAATTGCACGACGTTGTGCTGCAAGCTCATCGGAAGAAATACCTGTATGTTTTCTATTTTTTAAGTCTTCAATTTTATGTCTTACATTATCAATTGTTTCTTCTGTTTGTTGTTTAATACTATAATAATTATCTTTAACTTCTTGTTCTTTTGCTTTTAAATCATCAATTTTTTGGTTTGCTTTATTTTTAGTTAAAAGTCCAATAGTTGAGCCAATAATTGCACCAGTAATAAAGCTAACAATAAAACGTTTACGAGACTTAAATCTCGGATCATTATAATAAGTTTTATAATCAATCTCTTGATTAGTATCACGAGTAGCTTGATTTGAGAATTTTGGATGATTATAACTCTCATAGTCATCACGATTATAATGTGGTGTATTAACAAAGTTGTTTTGGTCTAATTGATTTGCGCCACGACCATGTAAGTCATTAC
>NZ_KV813752.1:0-276 GCF_001813735.1 Staphylococcus sp. HMSC068C09 | reverse complement strand
AGACTCCTTTTTGTTAAAATTATACTATAAATCTAACTTTGCAACAGAACCGTAATGAATCAATTCATCACTATCTAATGCCACCATTGTTAGTTCAGCCTTGCATGGTTTAACGTATCTCACATAATGGTACAAATCTTCAAATAGTGCCTGTTTTTCGGGCATTTTAAACACCTTGTGTACATTAAAACCTATTTCTTCTAATCGCTTTGTAATCACGCCGAAAACGAATGTGTTCATGTGAAATCACTCCATCATTTTTAATATTCACATGTA
>NZ_KV813751.1:0-3974 GCF_001813735.1 Staphylococcus sp. HMSC068C09 | reverse complement strand
TTAGCTATATTTTTTTACTTTGCAACAGAACCGATTAGATGCTATAATTGTTATTAAAAGGATTGAAGGATGCTTAGGAAGACGAGTTATTAATAGCTGAATAAGAACGGTGCTCTCCAAATATTCTTATTTAGAAAAGCAAATCTAAAATTATCTGAAAAGGGAATGAGAATAGTGAATGGACCAATAATAATGACTAGAGAAGAAAGAATGAAGATTGTTCATGAAATTAAGGAACGAATATTGGATAAATATGGGGATGATGTTAAGGCTATTGGTGTTTATGGCTCTCTTGGTCGTCAGACTGATGGGCCCTATTCGGATATTGAGATGATGTGTGTCATGTCAACAGAGGAAGCAGAGTTCAGCCATGAATGGACAACCGGTGAGTGGAAGGTGGAAGTGAATTTTGATAGCGAAGAGATTCTACTAGATTATGCATCTCAGGTGGAATCAGATTGGCCGCTTACACATGGTCAATTTTTCTCTATTTTGCCGATTTATGATTCAGGTGGATACTTAGAGAAAGTGTATCAAACTGCTAAATCGGTAGAAGCCCAAACGTTCCACGATGCGATTTGTGCCCTTATCGTAGAAGAGCTGTTTGAATATGCAGGCAAATGGCGTAATATTCGTGTGCAAGGACCGACAACATTTCTACCATCCTTGACTGTACAGGTAGCAATGGCAGGTGCCATGTTGATTGGTCTGCATCATCGCATCTGTTATACGACGAGCGCTTCGGTCTTAACTGAAGCAGTTAAGCAATCAGATCTTCCTTCAGGTTATGACCATCTGTGCCAGTTCGTAATGTCTGGTCAACTTTCCGACTCTGAGAAACTTCTGGAATCGCTAGAGAATTTCTGGAATGGGATTCAGGAGTGGACAGAACGACACGGATATATAGTGGATGTGTCAAAACGCATACCATTTTGAACGATGACCTCTAATAATTGTTAATCATGTTGGTTACGTATTTATTAACTTCTCCTAGTATTAGTAATTATCATGGCTGTCATGGCGCATTAACGGAATAAAGGGTGTGCTTAAATCGGGCCATTTTGCGTAATAAGAAAAAGGATTAATTATGAGCGAATTGAATTAATAATAAGGTAATAGATTTACATTAGAAAATGAAAGGGGATTTTATGCGTGAGAATGTTACAGTCTATCCCGGCATTGCCAGTCGGGGATATTAAAAAGAGTATAGGTTTTTATTGCGATAAACTAGGTTTCACTTTGGTTCACCATGAAGATGGATTCGCAGTTCTAATGTGTAATGAGGTTCGGATTCATCTATGGGAGGCAAGTGATGAAGGCTGGCGCTCTCGTAGTAATGATTCACCGGTTTGTACAGGTGCGGAGTCGTTTATTGCTGGTACTGCTAGTTGCCGCATTGAAGTAGAGGGAATTGATGAATTATATCAACATATTAAGCCTTTGGGCATTTTGCACCCCAATACATCATTAAAAGATCAGTGGTGGGATGAACGAGACTTTGCAGTAATTGATCCCGACAACAATTTGATTAGCTTTTTTCAACAAATAAAAAGCTAAAATCTATTATTAATCTGTTCAGCAATCGGGCGCGATTGCTGAATAAAAGATACGAGAGACCTCTCTTGTATCTTTTTTATTTTGAGTGGTTTTGTCCGTTACACTAGAAAACCGAAAGACAATAAAAATTTTATTCTTGCTGAGTCTGGCTTTCGGTAAGCTAGACAAAACGGACAAAATAAAAATTGGCAAGGGTTTAAAGGTGGAGATTTTTTGAGTGATCTTCTCAAAAAATACTACCTGTCCCTTGCTGATTTTTAAACGAGCACGAGAGCAAAACCCCCCTTTGCTGAGGTGGCAGAGGGCAGGTTTTTTTGTTTCTTTTTTCTCGTAAAAAAAAGAAAGGTCTTAAAGGTTTTATGGTTTTGGTCGGCACTGCCGACAGCCTCGCAGAGCACACACTTTATGAATATAAAGTATAGTGTGTTATACTTTACTTGGAAGTGGTTGCCGGAAAGAGCGAAAATGCCTCACATTTGTGCCACCTAAAAAGGAGCGATTTACATATGAGTTATGCAGTTTGTAGAATGCAAAAAGTGAAATCAGCTGGACTAAAAGGCATGCAATTTCATAATCAAAGAGAGCGAAAAAGTAGAACGAATGATGATATTGACCATGAGCGAACACGTGAAAATTATGATTTGAAAAATGATAAAAATATTGATTACAACGAACGTGTCAAAGAAATTATTGAATCACAAAAAACAGGTACAAGAAAAACGAGGAAAGATGCTGTTCTTGTAAATGAGTTGCTAGTAACATCTGACCGAGATTTTTTTGAGCAACTGGATCCAGGAGAACAAAAACGATTTTTTGAGGAAAGTTATAAATTATTTTCCGAACGATATGGCAAGCAAAATATTGCTTATGCAACAGTTCATAATGATGAGCAAACCCCTCACATGCATTTAGGTGTTGTGCCTATGCGTGATGGAAAACTGCAAGGAAAAAATGTGTTTAATCGTCAAGAACTGTTATGGCTACAAGATAAATTCCCCGAGCATATGAAAAAACAGGGTTTTGAGTTGAAGCGTGGTGAACGTGGCTCTGACCGTAAACATATTGAGACAGCTAAATTTAAAAAACAAACTTTGGAAAAAGAGATTGATTTTCTAGAAAAAAATTTAGCAGTTAAAAAAGATGAATGGACTGCTTATAGCGATAAAGTTAAATCAGATTTAGAAGTACCAGCGAAACGACACATGAAAAGTGTTGAAGTGCCAACGGGTGAAAAGTCTATGTTTGGTTTGGGAAAAGAAATAATGAAAACAGAAAAGAAACCAACCAAAAATGTTGTTATATCGGAGCGTGATTATAAAAACTTAGTGACTGCTGCGAGAGATAACGATAGGTTAAAACAGCATGTTAGAAATCTCATGAGTACTGATATGGCGAGAGAATATAAAAAATTAAGTAAAGAACATGGGCAAGTTAAAGAAAAATATAGTGGTCTTGTAGAGCGATTTAATGAAAATGTAAATGATTATAATGAGTTGCTTGAAGAAAACAAGTCTTTAAAGTCTAAAATAAGCGATTTAAAGCGTGATGTGAGTTTAATCTATGAAAGCACTAAGGAATTCCTTAAGGAACGTACAGACGGCTTAAAAGCCTTTAAAAACGTTTTTAAGGGGTTTGTAGACAAGGTAAAGGATAAAACAGCACAATTCCAAGAAAAACACGATTTAGAACCTAAAAAGAACGAATTTGAACTAACTCATAACCGAGAGGTAAAAAAAGAACGAAGTCGAGATCAGGGAATGAGTTTATAAAATAAAAAAAGCACCTGAAAAGGTGTCTTTTTTTGATGGTTTTGAACTTGTTCTTTCTTATCTTGATACATATAGAAATAACGTCATTTTTATTTTAGTTGCTGAAAGGTGCGTTGAAGTGTTGGTATGTATGTGTTTTAAAGTATTGAAAACCCTTAAAATTGGTTGCACAGAAAAACCCCATCTGTTAAAGTTATAAGTGACTAAACAAATAACTAAATAGATGGGGGTTTCTTTTAATATTATGTGTCCTAATAGTAGCATTTATTCAGATGAAAAATCAAGGGTTTTAGTGGACAAGACAAAAAGTGGAAAAGTGAGACCATGGAGAGAAAAGAAAATCGCTAATGTTGATTACTTTGAACTTCTGCATATTCTTGAATTTAAAAAGGCTGAAAGAGTAAAAGATTGTGCTGAAATATTAGAGTATAAACAAAATCGTGAAACAGGCGAAAGAAAGTTGTATCGAGTGTGGTTTTGTAAATCCAGGCTTTGTCCAATGTGCAACTGGAGGAGAGCAATGAAACATGGCATTCAGTCACAAAAGGTTGTTGCTGAAGTTATTAAACAAAAGCCAACAGTTCGTTGGTTGTTTCTCACATTAACAGTTAAAAATGGGTTCTGTTGCAAAGTTGAATTTATAGTATA
>NZ_KV813750.1:0-357 GCF_001813735.1 Staphylococcus sp. HMSC068C09 | reverse complement strand
ACAATTCAAAAACGAATAAAAAAATAATGAAAAATTATAATTGGGAATATTTTAAAGCCCAAATTAATAAAAAGCTTTCAGAACCAAAAATAAAAACCATCTACAGTCAAAGAAAAATTGATGTGGAGCCTGTTTTTGGATTTATGAAGGCTATTTTGGGTTTCACTCGAATGTCCGTTCGAGGGATAAATAAAGCCAAAAGAGAACTAGGATTTGTGCTAATGGCACTTAATATAAGAAAAGTAACAGCTCAACGAGCTGAAAATAATCAAAAAAATTATAAAAAAGACAATTTCTATATTATTTCAATAGAAATTGTCTTTTTTCACTTATCTAGATACTTTATGTCCCGGACTC
>NZ_KV813749.1:0-243 GCF_001813735.1 Staphylococcus sp. HMSC068C09 | reverse complement strand
ACAAAAGATCCAGTGGATGAAATCGTACATTATGGTGGCGAAGCAGTACCACAAGGTCACAAAGATGAATTCGATCCAAACGCACCGAAAGGTAGCAAAGAGGATGTACCAGGTAAACCAGGTATCAAAAATCCAAATACAGGAGAAGTTGTAACACCTCCGGTGGATGATGTAACAAAATACGGACCAGTCGATGGTGATCCAATCACAGAGACAAAAGAAATTCCGTATGAAACAAAACGT
>NZ_KV813748.1:994-11998 GCF_001813735.1 Staphylococcus sp. HMSC068C09 | reverse complement strand
AATTATACTATAAATTCAACTTTGCAACAGAATCATATTTAATATGATTAATATAGGTATTTGGCCAATGGTCATTCTAGCATTATTAATCATAGCTAATAGTATTTTTATGGTTTATAAGACAGTAGACGTTAAAAAACGCAAATGACAAAAAAGCAATCTCACTCTTAATTTATGTGAGATTGCTTTTATTTATCATAACAATATAATGATGTTTCAAGCACATTATTTAATGTTTCAAACACTTCTTCAACTGTATAGTTATAGTCATTTTCTACCCAACGTCGTAGTACTTCTATTACACCACTACTGTAAAAGTCAGCTACAATTTCAGGATGTTTACTTTCTCTAATCTTTTGCGCTAAGGGGTTACGCTTACGAGTTGAGTTATTTAACATCATTTCGCGACTCACATTCGTTAAACTTCTAAATACATCTGCCTGTCGAGACGAAACTAATAGATGCTTAAAAATCTTTTTATTATTACCAATGTAATAGATAAAGTCTTCAAATGATTCAGGGGTTGTAATGTCTGCTGATGTGTCACCTTTAGCTATAATTTGTTGTGTAATAAAGTCAGGTAAAGTGTAGAGTAATTCATATTTATCTTGGAAGTATCTGTAGAACGTACTGCGGTTGATTTCTGCAATATCACATATTTTTTGAACCGTGATTTCATCAAAATGATAATCATGTAAAAGTATAAACACTGTTTCATGAATATGTTTAATCATGCGCTTTTGATTTGCTGACGGCATTATCTGATTCTCCTATTTATTTAATCTAGTCAGATAGCCTGACGTAATAAGAGTAATTTATCACAATAAAGTTGATTTTTCCAAACATAATAACTGATACTACGTTTAAATTTGTTTATAAAAAAAGAGTAAATAAGTTATTTGAAACGTTTAATACTATAGGAGCGATATAAAAAAGTGGGAGCGAAACTGAGTTTAGTTTCACCCCCTCGCAATAATAGCTACGATTGAGAAGAGTTTGTCTTAAGCGCCTTCTCAACTCGATTTGCTACTGTAAATTTGCATTATGAGTTTTAAATATGCTACACCAAACGAGCATATTCTTTATTTGTCTTTCTTAACTTTGTAATTAGTTAGTCTCAATACCTTCTAACCATTCATCTACTTTATTATCATTATCATCTACATAGTCTTTAGCTACTTGTTCTGGATTTTTGTTATCAACAAAGATTTTTTTAGCTAATTTGTCTTCGTCAGATTTACTCCAATCATCTGCCATACGTGTTGCAATTGTGTATGCAGCTGGATGTGCTTCTTTAAAGTCTTTGTTAAATACTAAGTCAATATGTTGATTATTATTACCATAAATGTTGTCTGGATCTTTCAACATTTTAACGTCTAATTCTTTAGAGAACCAGCTAGGTTCCATTGCTGTGAAGACGATAGGTTCTTGTTGTTTAAAAGCAGATTGAATTTTCTTGAATTGGTCTTGGTCAGAACTTTCTTTCAAGCTATATTTATCCAAGTTGTCACTATCAAGTTCATCTTTAGTTTCTTGCATAACGCCATTACGTGCGTCTGTGCCTTGAATTGTCCAATCTACAGATTTTCCGAAGTCACTGTTTTTTAAGTCACTAATTGAGTCGACATCTTGCACGTACTTAGGCACGGCTAAACCTACTTTTGCGTTATCAATTAAATGTTTATCATCATAAATTGTTAATTTACTTTTGAACTTATCATAGTAACTTTTATCAGTAGTAGGGAAGATACCTGATTCATGGAATGAATCAGAGTTCTCTGATACAGCAGCATATAACGGGCCACTTGCTGTTACTGGTGTAGTTGTTACATCATAACCTGCTTTTTTCAATACTTCTGCTATAACTAGTGAACGTGGTGTTGAATTATCACTCGCGATATAAGGTATTTCGATTTCTTTATTACCAAGTGATGTTTGACTATCGTCTGATGAACCACTACTGCTACCACTATTACCACAAGCACTTAGCACTATGGCTAAGGCTAGTGTAGCTAGTAGTCCTAAGAATTTCGAACTACGTCGTTTTAACATAACGTGTTTCCTCCTTTTTAATATTAGTCTCTAAGCTCGTCATCATGACGATGTTGAGATGATCGGTTATATCTATCGTAAACACCTTTGTTGTTTTCACGAGCGTATAACATTAATGCTTTGAACAATACATCTTGATCAATATTGCTATCAGTTAATTCTTTGTATAAGTTTGTTGTTTTATCGAAATTTGAATCATGATAATCATGGTTATCATTTTGATGATCATGATTGTTATGACGATAATCATCGTTACTATCGTAATTGTCTTGATAGTGTCGATCATTATAATTACGTTCATCATGATGAGTATGGTCGCCATCTTGAGTATAAAGTGATTCATAGTCGATATCATCACGTTGATTATCATAATGATGTTGGCGATGATGCTGGTCATGATGATTATCTAAATGCACAGAACGGTTATAATCTTCGTCATTATAATTGCGATTGTGGTTACGTTTGTCATTTTGATAAACATAGTTATCTTTGTCTTGTCTAGCGTATTCATTATTTTTATCGTTGACATGACCTTTTTCAGAAGATGTGTCGTGATGTTTATCTTCTTCTAAAGCTTTACCTTCAACGTCAACGTTTGGCAATACTGCACCTAACCATTTAGGAAGGTACCATGAAGCTTTACCAAAGAGTTTCGTCAATGCTGGAATTAATGTCATACGTACGACGAATGCGTCGAATAACACACCGAAACCTAATGCGATACCCATTGACTTAATTGCACTGTCATCTTGGAAGACGAATGCGATGAATACACTGAACATAATAAGTGCAGCAGCTACGATAACAGGTCCACTTTCTTTGATACCTACACGGATTGAATGATCATTGTCGCCAGTCTTACTGTATTCTTCATGTACACGTGTCATTAAGAAGAGCTCGTAGTCGATGGCAAGTCCGAATAACAATCCAATTGTGATTACTGGAAGGAATGCAAGTAATGGTCCTGTGTTTTCAATACCAAATAAGCTACCCATAAAGCCATGTTGAATGACTAATGTTGTGAAACCTAGTGTAGCCATTAATGAAAGGATAAAGCCTAGTACTGCTTTTAATGGAACTAAGATTGAACGGAATACAATCATTAATAAGAAGAATGCTAATACAACGATAACGCCTGCAAATACTGGAATAGCGTTGTTTAGTTTTTCTGACATATCGATGTTAATAACACTTTGTCCTGAAATTTCAGTGCCATAGTCATATTTTTCTTGCGCTTGGCTATGATAATCACGTAAATCATATACTAGATTTTCTGTTGACTGTGAGTTCGGTCCTTTTTCAGGAATGATTGTGAATAATGCGTAATTGTTGTTGTCGGTTAGTTGTGCTTTTGAAACTGTATCAACATTATCAATGTCTTCTAAATCGCTACGCATATTATTTAAGTCACGTTCGATAGTGCTTTTACTTCCACCATCTTTTGTATTTACTAACATGACAATTTGTCCGTTATAACCTTCGCCAAAATTATCTGAGATTAATTTATAGGCTTTGTATTCTGATGAGTCAGTTGGTTTTAAACTATCATCTGGAATACCTAAACGCATGCCACTGACTGGTATAGCAGCTAAAATTAAAATAATTAAACTTACAATAACAGCGATAACTGGCTTACCAACAATAAATTTTGCCCAAGGATGATCTTTAGGGTCTTTACTTTTAGATGGTTTATCTTTAATTTTAATACTTTTATGGAAGATACTGATTAGGGCAGGTAATAGTGTTAATGCTGCTAATACCGCAAATAACACACTAATCGCTGAAGCGAATCCCATAACCGCTAAGAAGTCGATTCCTACAAGTGATAAACCACAAACAGCAATCATAACTGTAAGACCAGCGAATATTACAGCACTACCTGCTGTACCCACTGCTGTTGCGATAGCTTCTACAGTATCGACACCTTTTTTCTTAAGTTCTTTAAATCTAAATAGAATAAAGAGTGAGTAGTCAATACCAACAGCTAAACCTATCATTACAGCTAGTGTAAGAGTGAAGTTTGGAATATCAAAGATATATGTTAATAATGCGATGATACCAACACTTGAACCTAAACCGATGATTGCACTAATAATTGGCATACCAGCTGCGATAAGTGAACCAAAGGTAATAAGTAAGATTACGAATGCTACGACAATACCGACAATTTCTGATGTACCACCAGGTTCAGCATTCATAGCGCCACCTTGAGTTTTTTCAATTTGCACATTGTGGTTGTCAGTTACATCTTTTAATTCTTTGTCGATGATATGTTTAGAAGAATCTTTTAATCCAGTTTGTGGAACTACATAACTTACATTAGCGATAGCAGTATCGCCTTCATCATTAACTTGTCCACTGTCATATGGATTAGAGATATTTTGGATATAATCATCATTTTGTCTGATATTGTCTAAAGCATCTTCAATATCTTTCTTAGTATCTTTATTATTGAGTCCATCATTCTTATTAGAATGGAAGACTATTTTCATCGAGGCTTTCTCACTGTCCTGATGAAATTCTTTACTAATTTTATCGTTTGTGTCTAATGACTTAAGGCCGTTCATAGTGATGTCACTGTCAAACTTCGGTGAGTTTATCATTAATGGCGTGATAATGACACCTAGTATAACAAGCCATCCTATAACACTTAGCCATTTGTTCTTAGCTATAAATTTTCCTAGTTTGTATAATAGCTTTGCCAAGACATTTCCCCCTATTTCATTAATTTATATCGCTTAAAGTATGGGTAGTGTGTTGATGATTTGTGAGCAATTACATTAAATCGATACCTCAAATTAAGCATATTTAAAATGTTACATTTGATAATGTAACAAGTTATACCCACGTTCGGTACCATTAAAAGTTTTACGTCGTTGGAAAATGCAACACTTTGGAAAAATTGTCGGTTAAAATAGCGTGTATTAAGGGGATATATAAGAAAAGGTTCTGTTGCAAAGTTAAAATTATATGCACATCTATACAAAACTATAAAAGCAAATATTGTTTTAACAGTAAAGAGTTTTGTTAGTATTAATTATTTTTCGTTTTTCAGTATAAATATTACATGATTTTTAACTTTGCAACAGAACCGGAAATATTCAACGACTTGATTGTTTCCTCTGTTTTCTATGTATTGTTGTAAACACAACAATTTTATTTTTTATTCAATATATTTCTCAATTCTTCTATTTCATCTTGTGATAGATCTTCTTTTTCTACAAAGTTTAAGACAAGTGAATTGAAACCGCCTTTGTATACTTTATTGATAAAGTTTTTAGATGTTTTATATTTTATATCACTTTCTTCTACAAGAGAGTAATATTGAAAAATTTTATTGTCTTTTTTACGATCTATAAATCCCTTTTTATACAATCTCGTTATAAGTGTACGAATGGTTTTTGGACTCCAGTCCTTTTGCATTTGTATTTCTTCTATTATATTATTCGCACTTGCATATTTTTTCATCCAAATGATATTCATAACTTCCCATTCTGCAGATGATATTTCATACGTTTTATTATCCATTATATTAACTCCATTTCTTTTAAAATACGCTCAGAAATTTGTTGTGCTTTTTCGCCATTCGCATTGTCTTCGCCTTTTAAATGTGTAGCAAAATAATACGTATTATCTTTCGTTTCAACATAACCTACGAACCATCCATTTGCTTCTTTGTGATTCACGATTCCTGTTCCAGTTTTACCTACATATTTATAAGTATCTTTTTGTTTCAAAGTCATACTATTTTCAACTTTTTCAATAGCCTTATTATCAAAATGCATGTTATGTTGTTTCATATTTTTCAACAAATTAACCTGTTCTATTGCAGAAATTTTTAATGAAGATTCATTCCAATAATTTTCATTCCCTGATATTTCTTCATTACCATATTCAATTAGATCTAAATAAGATTTAACCTCATCTTGTCTTAAATGTTTGTTTAAATTTTCGTAATACCAATTTACTGAATATTTCATTGAAGAATTTAAATTTTGATCTTGGTTCCATTCTTTAAATGGATATTGATGTTTATCCCATTGTTGTTCAGTATGATTTAATGAGAGTAAATTTTGGTCGAATGCCATTAACGCTAAATAAATTTTGTAAGTAGAATTAGGTGAATATCGTTGTTTACTTTCTGGTTCATTATAAATAGAATAAGCTTGCTCCCGTTCATTATAAAGCACAAAACTTCCATCAAATCCTTTGAAATACGGAGCTAGTTGATTTAATTTTTTATATGATACATTTGTTTCATATTTGTCTTGTTGAACATGTGCAGATAGTAACGGTGCTTGTATTAAAAGCGATATACTACATACAATATACGCAACAATACGCTTGTTTCGATTAGGTTTAGGCATTGAATCATAAAGTGCAATATACTTAACACGTTCTTTAATATTTGAATTAAAACCTAGTAAATATTGTGCTGCCACATTATTTATGTGCTGAGATTTTAAAATAGAGCATTTTAATATCGATTCACCATAACGTATATGTTCATGGCGATTCAAAATTTTTAAAACGTTTCTATCACATACTTTTTCACAGTCATTGTCCATCATTGTTTTACTTATATATAGTGCAGGATTAAACCAGAATATCATTTTAAAAACAACATAAAGCTGGTTGAATATTAAGTCATGACTTTTCACATGTGATAGTTCATGTAGAATAATATATTCAATTTCTTTGTCATTCATGGTTTCGACTACGACAGTTGGTAGTACAATTTGGGATTTCACTAAACCAAATACCATCGGATTATCAATGTTTGAACTATAACTAATTGTTATATGCTTTTTGTAGAACTGCATCTTACTTTGACATACTTTAAGTCGTTCATTAAGATATGACGATTCCAATGACGAACTTTTAATAACATCAATTTGTCGGAATGCCTTAATCATATAAAATAAGCACAACAAACTACCAAATACCCATATCAAAAGAATCATATACGTTATATTTGAGGTCTCAAACTGATTAACATTAATTGCTAAGTCTTTCGTAACAGATGATTGTTGACCATCTAACATATGACTAACCGAAGAAGTCGTGTCAGATACATTTCGATTCATCATATCTTTTGAAAATGTAAAATTCGATATTTTGTAAAATGGTATTAATGGAATTAACGTGGAGACGAGCACTAATAACCAAATCTTATGTGACATAATATTTTGAGTATATTTTATATAGAGCATTCTCACTAAAAAAATTACACATATCGTGAGCAATGAACTGATTATACTTAACATTAAAAAAGATGATAACACCTTCTACACCTCCATATCACAAAAATTATAACATTATTTTGACATAAATACTACATTTGTAATATACTACAAATGTAGTCTTATATAAGGAGGATATTGATGAAAAAGATAAAAATTGTTCCACTTATTTTAATAGTTGTAGTTGTCGGGTTTGGTATATATTTTTATGCTTCAAAAGATAAAGAAATTAATAATACTATTGATGCAATTGAAGATAAAAATTTCAAACAAGTTTATAAAGATAGCAGTTATATTTCTAAAAGCGATAATGGTGAAGTAGAAATGACTGAACGTCCGATAAAAATATATAATAGTTTAGGCGTTAAAGATATAAACATTCAGGATCGTAAAATAAAAAAAGTATCTAAAAATAAAAAACGAGTAGATGCTCAATATAAAATTAAAACAAACTACGGTAACATTGATCGCAACGTTCAATTTAATTTTGTTAAAGAAGATGGTATGTGGAAGTTAGATTGGGATCATAGCGTCATTATTCCAGGAATGCAGAAAGACCAAAGCATACATATTGAAAATTTAAAATCAGAACGTGGTAAAATTTTAGACCGAAACAATGTGGAATTGGCCAATACAGGAACAGCATATGAGATAGGCATCGTTCCAAAGAATGTATCTAAAAAAGATTATAAAGCAATCGCTAAAGAACTAAGTATTTCTGAAGACTATATCAAACAACAAATGGATCAAAATTGGGTACAAGATGATACCTTCGTTCCACTTAAAACCGTTAAAAAAATGGATGAATATTTAAGTGATTTCGCAAAAAAATTTCATCTTACAACTAATGAAACAGAAAGTCGTAACTATCCTCTAGGAAAAGCGACTTCACATCTATTAGGTTATGTTGGTCCCATTAACTCTGAAGAATTAAAACAAAAAGAATATAAAGGCTATAAAGATGATGCAGTTATTGGTAAAAAGGGACTCGAAAAACTTTACGATAAAAAGCTCCAACATGAAGATGGCTATCGTGTCACAATCGTTGACGATAATAGCAATACAATCGCACATACATTAATAGAGAAAAAGAAAAAAGATGGCAAAGATATTCAACTAACTATTGATGCTAAAGTTCAAAAGAGTATTTATAACAACATGAAAAATGATTATGGCTCAGGTACTGCTATCCACCCTCAAACAGGTGAATTATTAGCACTTGTAAGCACACCTTCATATGACGTCTATCCATTTATGTATGGCATGAGTAACGAAGAATATAATAAATTAACCGAAGATAAAAAAGAACCTCTGCTCAACAAGTTCCAGATTACAACTTCACCAGGTTCAACTCAAAAAATATTAACAGCAATGATTGGGTTAAATAACAAAACATTAGACGATAAAACAAGTTATAAAATCGATGGTAAAGGTTGGCAAAAAGATAAATCTTGGGGTGGTTACAACGTTACAAGATATGAAGTGGTAAATGGTAATATCGACTTAAAACAAGCAATAGAATCATCAGATAACATTTTCTTTGCTAGAGTAGCACTCGAATTAGGCAGTAAGAAATTTGAAAAAGGCATGAAAAAACTAGGTGTTGGTGAAGATATACCAAGTGATTATCCATTTTATAATGCTCAAATTTCAAACAAAAATTTAGATAATGAAATATTATTAGCTGATTCAGGTTACGGACAAGGTGAAATACTGATTAACCCAGTACAGATCCTTTCAATCTATAGCGCATTAGAAAATAATGGCAATATTAACGCACCTCACTTATTAAAAGACACGAAAAACAAAGTTTGGAAGAAAAATATTATTTCCAAAGAAAATATCAATCTATTAACTGATGGTATGCAACAAGTCGTAAATAAAACACATAAAGAAGATATTTATAGATCTTATGCAAACTTAATTGGCAAATCCGGTACTGCAGAACTCAAAATGAAACAAGGAGAAACTGGCAGACAAATTGGGTGGTTTATATCATATGATAAAGATAATCCAAACATGATGATGGCTATTAATGTTAAAGATGTACAAGATAAAGGAATGGCTAGCTACAATGCCAAAATCTCAGGTAAAGTGTATGATGAGCTATATGAGAACGGTAATAAAAAATACGATATAGATGAATAACAAAACAGTGAAGCAATCCGTAACGATGGTTGCTTCACTGTTTTATTATGAATTATTAATAAGTGCTGTTACTTCTCCCTTAAATACAATTTCTTCATTTTCATTGTATGTTGAAAGTGACACTGTAACGAGTCCATTTTCTTTTTTTATGGATTTCTTATTTGTAATTTCAGCGATAACGTACAATGTATTACCTGGGTATACAGGTTTAATAAATTTAACGTTATTCATTTGTGTTCCTGCTACAACTTCTTCTCCGTATTTACCTTCTTCTACCCATAATTTAAATGATATTGAAAGTGTATGCATGCCAGATGCAATGATACCTTTAAATCTACTTTGTTCTGCTTTTTCTTTATCTATATGCATATATTGAGGATCAAAAGTTGTTGCAAATTGGATAATTTCTTCTTCTGTAATATGAAGGCTTTTTGTTTTGAATGTTTCTCCTACTATAAAATCATCGTATTTCATATATGTCTCTCTTTCTTATTCAAATTAATTTTTTAGTATGTAACATGTTAAAGGTAAGTCTACCGTCACTGAAACGTAAGACTCACCTCTAACTTTCTATTGAGACAAATGCACCATTTTATCTGCATTGTCTGTAAAGATACCATCAACTCCCCAATTAGCAAGTTGGTTTGCACGTGCTGGTTTGTTTACAGTCCATACGTTCAATTCATAACCCGCTTCTTTTACCATTTTTACTTTTGCTTTAGTAAGTTTGGCATCTTCAGTGTTTACTATTTTAGCATTACAGTAATCTAAAAGTGTTCTCCAGTCTTCACGAAACGAAGTTGTATGGAATATAACTGCTCTGTTATATTGTGGCATGATTTCTTCTGCAAGTTTAACAAGCACAACATTAAAGCTTGAAATGAGCACTTCTTGATTCTGATTTAAGTTTGTTAATTGTTCTTCCACTTGCTTAACCATACTTTTAGAAAGTGCTAGTCCATTCGGTCCAGTAATACCTTTTAATTCTACATTTAAATTCATATTATATTCATTTGCTATTTTTACTACATCATCGAAAGTTGGCAAATGTTCATCTTTGAATTTTTCACCAAACCAAGATCCTGCAGAAGCATCTTTAATTTCATCATAATTCAATTCAGTTATTTCCCCGGACATATTTGTAGTCCGTTCTAAATAATCATCATGAATGATAATCAGTTGTTCATCTTTTGTAATTGCAACATCTAACTCCAACCAGTTTATACCTTCTACTTCTGAAGCAGCTTTAAATGATGCAATTGTATTTTCCGGAGCTTTACTAGGTAATCCTCTATGTCCATATACAGTTAGCATATTACCTCTCCTTGCATTTTTATTTTTTTAATTAACGTAACTGTATTATCACATTAATCGCACTTTTATTTCCATTAAAAAGAGATGAATATCATAAATAAAGAAGTCGATAGATTCGTATTGATTATGGAGTTAATCTACGTCTCATCTCATTTTTAAAAAATCATTTATGTCCCAAGCTCCATTTTGTAATCAAGTCTAGTTTTTCTGTACCCCTTATCTGCAATTTTACTTAGGATTGCTTTTA
>NZ_KV813748.1:0-894 GCF_001813735.1 Staphylococcus sp. HMSC068C09 | reverse complement strand
GCAATTTTACTTAGGATTGCTTTTAACTTACCCCTTATCAGCAATTTTACTGAGAACTGCTTTTAACGCACCTCTTATCTGCAATTTTGCCTAGAACTGCTTTTAACGTACCTCTTATCTGCAATTTTACTTAGAACTGCTTTTAACGTACCTCTTATCTGTAATTTTACTGAGAACTGCTTTTAACAAACCTCTTATCTGCAATTTTACTTAGAATTGCTTTTACTATTCCTCTTATTAGTATAATCTCAGTAAGAATGCGTATAAAAATGAAAATTACAACCGATTTTGTAAGTGCTGACGCCTGAGGGAATAGTATGTGCGAGAGACTAATGGCTCGAGCCATACCCTAGGCAAGCATGCACGTACAAAATCGTAAGATAAAAAAATAAGCATATCACTGTAAACTTTAAAAAATCAGTTTAGTGATATGCTTATTTATTTCGAGTTAGGATTTATGTCCCAAGCTCATCAAGCACAATCGGCCACTAGTTTATTTCTCTATCTTATATGTTCTGATATGGTCTTCTATACTGTATAAGTATACTTTTGAATATGGATCTTGTGTCAATTCACGTTCGAAATCAAATTCTTGATTATCAAATCTGTTAAAGAATGTTTCGTATTCTTCGACTGATAATTGCTCTCTAGATTCTAGCATATTTAAGTGTTTCTCTTTATCTAATGCTTTGTCATATCCTTTAACGATTGAACCACTAAAGATTTCTCCTACTGCTCCTGAACCATAACTAAATAGACATACTTTCTCTTCTGGTTGGAATGTGTGGTTCTGTAATAACGAAATTAAACTTAAGTATAATGATCCTGTATAAATGTTACCAACATCTCTATTCCATAATACGGTTCTGTTGCAAAGTTGAATTTATAGTATAA
>NZ_KV813747.1:0-586 GCF_001813735.1 Staphylococcus sp. HMSC068C09 | reverse complement strand
AAAAAAGAACTTCAAGAAGTAGGATTACTTGAACAAATCCGTACAGGTTTTAATAGACCCAATAAATTATATTTACATGATATAGAAACAAATATTAGTGTAGAAAAAAATATTCAAACTTTATCTGCAACCTATGATAACAAGGAGTCCCAAAATTTGGGACTCCAGAATCCCGAGTTTTGGGATTCCAGAATCTCAAAATTTGGGACTCCAGAATCCCAAATTTTAGACCCTAATGATACTGATTATAATGATACTGATTACATTAAGACTAATAGTAATGATACGTATGATTTGAATGATAAGAAATTAACATCTCCTAGTAATCACACAAGTCATTCAAATCACTATTATTCAAAATTTAATGATGACGCTTTAAAATTTCAATTACTCGAAGAACTACCACAAAGTATACAAACTTATTTAAGTAACTTTTCTGTAACTGAAATTAAACTTATTAAATCTGTATTATTAAAAGCCAAAACATCTTTCAACAATTCCATTGATACATATTACTTATTAGAAGATATGGAAATAGAAATACTTCATGTTCTTAAACGATTTAAAGCCGTGCTTATTCAAAAAA
>NZ_KV813746.1:0-12830 GCF_001813735.1 Staphylococcus sp. HMSC068C09 | reverse complement strand
GCTATTTTGTTAGGAATTATGTCCCAGCCTCTAAAATTTATCTAGCCTTAAATGAGTCAATGGCTGCTTTGATTTCATCTCTAACACGTTGGAATTCTGACCAAGGTTTGCCTGCTGGATCATCAAATCCCCAATGTTCTTTTTTTACATTAGGCGGCAATACAGGACAGTTTTGATCAGCATCACTACATAGAGTTACTACTAAATCGGATTGGTTTAGTATAGTGTTGTCAATTAAATTAGAAGTATGGTTTGAGATATCAATTCCGACTTCTTTCATCGCTTCGATTGCTTTCGGATTGACACCGTGTGCCTCAATACCGCCAGAATATACTTGCCATTCGTCACCTAAGATTTTTTTACCCCAACCTTCAGCCATTTGGCTACGGCATGAATTACCTGTACATATAAAGTAAATTGTTTTTTTATCCATAAATAGTTTCCTCTTTTTTTAGAAAATAATAAGTGTTAGATATAACCCTAACAGTGTGATAAATAATACCGGAATCGTTATAATAATACCGATTTTAAAGTATTGTCCCCAAGAAATTTTAACACCTTTTTGAGTAAGCACATGTAACCAGAGAAGTGTTGCTAACGAACCAATTGGTGTTATTTTAGGTCCTAAATCAGATCCGATAACATTCGCATAAATCACGCCTTCCTTGAGTATGCTTGTTGTTTGAGATTGACCAATCGCTATTGCATCTATTAAAACAGTTGGCATGTTGTTCATAATGGATGAAAGGAATGCAGCTATAAAGCCCATGCCCATGATACCACTAAATAAGCCGTAATTTGAAATATTTGTTAGTACATCACTAAGAAGCGTTGTGATGCCCACATTTTTTAGACCAAATACCACAAGATACATACCAATAGAGAATAAAACAATATTCCATGGCGCACCTTTAATTACTTGTTTCGTATGCACAGCCTTAGACTTACGTGCTAATAATACAAATATTAAAGCAATGATACCAGCAATAATTGATACTGGAATATTTATAAACTCACTTATTAAATAACCAACTAGCAATACAGTGAGTACAATCCATGAGATATTAAAAAGCTTTTTGTCCTTAATCGCTTCTTTTGGTTCTCTAATATTTACTGCATCAAATTTTCTTGGGATAGACTTTCTAAAATAAAGCCATAAGACAAGAATACTTGCGATTAAAGAGAATATATTAGGTATAATCATTTTACTGAAGTACTCAACAAATCCAATATCAAAGTAATCAGCAGAAACAATATTAACTAAATTACTAACAATTAATGGAAGAGACGTAGTATCTGCGATAAAACCACTAGCAATAATAAATGGGAATATCGCTTTTTTATCAAATCCTAAACTACGTACCATTGCTAAAACAATAGGCGTCAGTATTAAAGCCGCACCATCATTTGCGAAGAAGGCTGCTACAACTGAACCTAAGAGCATGATAAAGATAAACATTTTCAAGCCATTACCCTTTGATGCTCTTACCATATGTATGGCAGACCATTCAAAGAATCCAATTTCATCTAATATGAGTGAAATAAGAATAACTGCAACAAAAGTTAAAGTCGCATTCCAAACAATTCCAGTAACTTCTAGTACGTCTGAAAGCTTACAACGCCAGTGATTATAGCAACTACAGCACCAATTAATGCAGTAATACCAATATCTAGACCTTTAGGTTGCCATATAACAAAAATTAACGTTAATACAAATATTGTGATTGCTAATATCGTCATCATTAACACTCACCTTTCTCTACTGTTTCACATATACATGGGCCAGCACTGGAACTCAATAGAGTCAGTCGTGATGTAACGTCATCCAATACGTCATGATTCAATTTGTATAAAATTTTATTACCATCTTTTCTGGATGTAATTAAATTATTGTCTTTTAATACTTTCATATGATGACTTAATGTGGGTTGAGAAAAAGAAAAATGCTCTAATAAATCACAAGCGCATAATTCACCACAAGATAACAAGTCTAATATTTCAAGGCGGCTACTATCAGCAATCACTTTTAAGTATTGTGAAATTTTTTTATAATTCAATTTTTCTTCTTCCTTTCTACTTGAAACCTTTTATAACGTTGATAATTTTTATTACCACCTGACAAATTAAACACTTGTTTAAAACCTAAATTAATAAGTACGTTTTGTGCAGCATTCCCAGTAGTACCTTTATTACAATAAGTCACTATCTTTTGATTTTTATCTAATGTTTTTGCATAACTTCTCAATATTTTCAATGGGACGTTAATCGCTCCATCAACATGATTAACTTCAAATTGCTTTGGAGAACGTACATCTAAAATCAATAAGTCATTATTTTGTTTTATGACTTCTTCAGGCGTTATAATTTTGCGTCCTCGAGTAATATTGTGTCCAATCATCCCTGTATAAATAACAGGATCTTTAGTTGTAGAAAAAGGAGGCGCATATGCTAAATCTAAATGAAATAAATCTTCTGCATGGGCGCCAAACGTTATAGCAGTAGCTAGTACATCTATTCTCTTATCTACACCTTCATACCCAATAATTTGAGCACCCAGTAATTTAGAATTGTTTTTATCAAATATAGCTTTAATTACCATTTCTTGGCCTTGCATATATTCTGGACGATTCGGTTTCACATTGTGTAATACGTCAATATCAATATCTAAATCAATAGCTTCTTTTTCAGTTAAGCCTGTTTGGGCAATTGTCATATCAAATATACGAACAATGCCTGTTCCTAAAATGCCTTTATGTTCTAGATTTCCACCAGTTAATCGATCTCCTAAAATACGTCCCATTTTATTTGCTGTAGAACCTAGCGGTCTATATATAGGGTCACCAGTAATTAAATTATAACTTTCTGCTACATCACCAATTGCATATATGTGAGGAATATTTGTTTCAAAATACTTATTGGTTTGTATTGCTCCAGATTTTCCAATATTAATACCAATTTCTTTAGCTAATTTAGTATTTGGTGTGACACCAATCCCAATAATGATTAAATCTGTATCAATTAATTCGCCAGTTTTTAAGCTTACTCTATTTATTGTATGATTTTCATCATAATCAATACTATCTATTTCATTATAGGTATATACGTTAGCTTTATCTTCAATATATTCTTGAATCATAAAACTGATATCGTAGTCTAAATGAGGCATAAAAGTACTGCGTTGAATAATTGAAGTATTGTAGTTAGATAATTGTTCTAACATTTCTAGACCAATAAATCCACCACCAATGATTGTTATATTCTGAACATCATTGCTCTCAATATAATTATAAATTGCTTTCGCATCATTAATATTCTTAACTTTAAATACATTGTTATATTCTTCGCTATTTAATTGAGGAAGTTCCTTAGGCGATGAGCCTGTTGCTAATACTAATTCGTCATATTCTTGAATCATCTTTTCATCATTTACTAAATTGGTAACAGTTATTGTTTGATCAGTATCATTTATCTGATTCACTTCATATTTTGTATAAATATCTATATTAAAGCGCTCTTTAAACCATTTAGCATTTCTTGGCGTGAGTTCATCAATATCAGATACATTACCGCCTATATAGTAGGGGATACCACATACTGAATACGAAATATCATTATCTTTATCAAAAACGATAATTTCCACATCTTCACTATTTCTTCTTGCTTTAGCCGCGACACTTGTACCGGCAGCAACTGAACCGATGATTACAATTTTTTTCATTATGATAACCCCCCATAAGGTATGACAAAATAATTATCAAGACTTTCATTTTTAATCTTGTTTATCCAAAATGATTCATCTTCTTTTTTGTTACTAAAAAGGTCATCACGTTGATTTAGCGTAACTAACGATTGATTAACAACCCACCAATTATGGCCTATATTAGCTCTATTTAAATCTTCTACTAAACGTTTAGATTCTAAATAAGGTGTTTTTTCTGCTAGTGTTACGATTATCATCTGTGTTAAATTTTTATTTTGAATCTTAGGTAATAATGTTTCAACATTACTGGTAGTTTGAGTTGATTTTTTCTTTAATTCTCTATGATGATTTTCACTAGAATCAAGTAACAGCAAAGTATGGCCTGTAGGAGCTGTATCTACAATGACGTAATCCATGTCGTCTTGATTCTCCATAATGTCACTAAAGGCTTTGAAAAATGCTATTTCTTCTGTACAAGGTGATTTTAAATCTTCCATAATATAATCAATATCGTCTTGTGGTGTATCATCATTCACTGTGGCTAGTACTTCTTTTTTATACTTTTCTAATGCTTGTTCTTCATCAATATAAGCAGTATTTAAATTACTTGTAGTTTCAACATTAATTTCTTTAGTAGGGTCAGTAGTTGCTAAAAGAACACGATATCCTTTATTAGATAACGTTGTAGCTAATTGCGTTGCTACTGTCGTTTTACCAACGCCACCTTTTCCCATTGTAAATAAATATTGAACTTTACTATTTTCAATTTCATCGATTAATTTATTAAATTGCGGATGATCTTCAACAATAAAGTCATCATTTTCAATTAAGTTATCATCATTTAATAGATTCGTTAAACTTTCTATACCTTCTTCTTTCTGCTTTTTATATGGAACGTAATAAGCATGATTGTTATTTAACCATTCAGTAAAATGATTAATGTTTTTATCTTGTTCCGATTTCATCTGACTCGAAATTAAACCGTGACTTTCTTCTATATAGTTGTTAATGATTACTTTGAATTTAGAAATTGACAGTTGTTGTAATTCTTGTTGCGCTCTTTGAATTTCATATATAGAAGAATGAGTAGGTCTCGCAACTAACATCATGGTCGTATCATCTTGGTTACGTAGTTTTTCAAGTGCTGAATTATATTTAACTCTATTTTCATTTAAACCTGATAATTGACCTAAGCAAGAAGCGTCATTACTCGTTGTATTTAAATAATCTGTCCATGCAGAAGGTAATTCAAGCATTCTCAAGGTGTGACCTGTAGGAGCTGTATCAAATATAATGAAATCAAATTCTTGTTCTAAAGTTTTATCGGATAAAAAATTTGTAAATTCATTAAATGCTGCTACTTCAACTGTACATGAACCACTTAACTGTTCTTTCATTTCAGAAAGCACATCTTCTGGTAGAATACCCTCATAAGGTTCTATAGATTGTGCTTTATAATCGTCTGCAGCAGCAATCGGGTCAAAATTGGCTATAGAGAGATTAGGTATAGGTTGATATTTAGTTAATTTATTAGATAATTCCATTTGAAATACATCTTGTAAATTACTAGCTGGATCAGTACTTACTAAAGCTACTTTCTTTCCATTCTCTGCTAAGTTTAAAGCAATAAAACTTGATATCGTTGTTTTGCCTACGCCACCTTTACCAGTAAAAAACAAATATTTTGTTAACTCAATGTTATCTAAATTCAATTTATTTAAGTATTTAACAGCATCCATCTCCACCACAGCATCCTCCATTTCTCATTTGATTAACTGTAATGATTTCATCGGCTTCTTCTTGGGTAATATAAGCGCCCGTTTTAGCTATACCGCCTTCTATAAAAGTGATTGGTAAAACTTCATCACCTTTTTCTTGAATTAAACGAATAACTTCTTGATTTTTAATGAATTCATTCGGATTATTATTCATATTATAACGTTGAACTTCTATTTGATTTTGTTTTAAATATTCATTGATTTGGTTCGCTTTTATTAGTGTTTCATCCGGTTCTGGACCACATACCCCAGTAGAACAGCACATAGCTTCTTCGTATATTTCAATATTTAACATTATACTCACCTCATTAATTAATTTACTATTATAGACTAACATCTATATAGATGGATGTCTATGTTTTTATTTGAGTTTTAAAAATTTTACTAAATTTAATTCTTAATAATACAATTTATAAAAAATTATTTTAGTATTTCTGTGAGCAATACCTAAGTTTATGTAAAATTATAGGTTTTCTTCTTGCGATAATATGGATATTGATTTACATTTAATACATCAAAAAAAATTGATGTATTAAATGATATAAAACTACGTTGACAATAAGGAGGCGTGCTTGATTGCGAGTAAACCATGCAAGTACTTTAACTGTTGGTTATTTTGTAAGTTATTTAAATCTTGTTATGCTATCAAGAGAAATCAATTTAAAAGAAGCTACAATATATATGGAAAAGGAGTTTTTTAAAGGGAACATTAATCAGTATGGAGAATCAACAAAAAATAACTATAAACAAGCAATTCAAGAATTGAAATAAAGATAATATAAACTCAATGAAATATTATAAAAAGGATGGTCTTTTATGGAAGTTATTAAAGCAAAGACTGATATGAGTGAAGATCAACAATTTGACTTTTATGAAAATATGTTTAATGCACTTGCCGATAAAATCAGATTAAAAATACTAAATCAAATTAGCCAAAGCTTCAATAAATCATTATGTGTATGTGATTTAGAAGAGTTATTAGATATAAAACAATCTAAACTTTCTTATCATTTAAAAAAATTAGTAGATGCAAATGTTCTTATTGCTGAAAAGCATGGCACATGGAATTATTATAAAATTAATGAGCAGCAAATACAGGTTGTTTTAAATGAAGATACTTGTTGTAAGATACTTTAAGTATCTTTTTTAATGTAGTATTAATCAATTTTTTTTGATTAATACATCAAGAAATATTGATTAATTAAATTTGGAGGCATTATACTCATGTTAGATTCAATTATGGAATTTATAAAAACATTTGTGATGTTGTTTTTTGAACTATTCATACTATTTATCATCGTGAGCTTTATTGTAAGTATCATCCAGCAGATAGTTTCAGAAGAAAAAATAAAATACTTTTTAAGTAAACCTAATCAAGCTATTAATTATATTTTGGGAATGGCTTTTGGTGCGATGACACCATTTTGTTCTTGTTCTACAATTCCTATACTTGCAGGTTTATTAAATTCTAAAGTTCCATTTGGTCCTGCAATGAGTTTTTTAATTGCGTCACCTTTAATGAATCCCTTAATGATATTTATGTTATGGGCCTTATTAGGTTGGAAAGTTGCTGTTGTTTATTTTATTGTACTAGCAATCTTTAGTGTCTTAACGGGTCTAGTATTTTCAAAAATGAATTTATCTAAAAGTTATAAAGGTGTAAATGTTAAAGGCGATGGGTTTTTCGCTAATAAACATGGATCTCATTTTAAACAAGCATTAAATGATGCTTGGGCATTCTTATATCCAATGATTCCTTACTTATTTATCGGTGTATTTATTGGTGCTTTTATATATGGCTTTGTACCCGAAACATTTATTACTAAATATGCGAGTGGAGGTGGCATTATATCCGTATTTATTGCTTCTATTATAGGTATTCCTATGTATATTAGACCTGAAACCATGTTACCTATAGCTGAAGCATTAGCTTCAAAAGGAATGTCGCTTGGGACAGTTGTTGCTTTGATCATTGGTGGTGCTGGTGCAAGTATTCCAGAAGTTGTATTATTATCGAAACTATTCAAGAAAAAATTTGTAATCTCATTCGTTATCGCCATTTTAGTTGTAGCTATTTCTACAGGTTTGATGGTGAACATCGTTATTTAAAGGAGGTGAGATAATGGGAGTCAAAGACGTATTAAAAAAATTAAAACCTCAGGAACAATCTTGTTGTTCTGTAGAAATTGAAGAAAAAAATGAAAAAAATGAAAAAGAGCAACAGGATAATAATTGTTGTTGTAACAATTAATTTAGAAGTCTGTAAAATATATGCTTCTAATAAATGAACGACAAATTCCAATGTAATAGTATGGAATTTGTCATTCTTTCGTTTCAATTAAGGAAAATAATGTGTTTATTTAGTATTTCTTTAAGACTTATAACAAAAAGACGTTAATTAAAAACCGCATCATTAACCTATGTGCAGAATCATATTATAAATAAAACTAAAAATGAGGTTGTATATAACTCACTCTGAAATTGATTGAATATATAATATCTTTAATAAAATGCAGCTATTGTGGCGTAGAATTTGAGAATCAAAAAATGATTAATATAGTTTGAAAAGACTGAATATAAATACTAGAAAAATAGCCAGTAAATGAGTTTATTATGAATTCATTTACTGGCTTCATTAAATAATGATCTAGACAATTTGCTTTTCTAGACCTACTTTGAAGTGCGTTATTTTCTTTAAGAATAGTAATATATGATTTGTGTTGATAATGCTAACCTTGGTCAGAGTGTATTGTCATGCGATAGTTCAGATGAGATTTTTTAATTAAAACCTTGTTTTAAACATCGATGACAAGGTCTAATGTAGGACGTGTAGACATCATTTTCAGAATGATATAAATAAATCCATAAATGGAGATAAATCGAAACTATTTATACCCTAGGGGGGTATATGTTATAGTATAAGTAGTTTTACTATAACATTTTTATTAGGAGGGGTTAATTTGAATAATAATGGTGAAGCGCATAATCATCAAAATCACATGAATCATTCCAATCAAATGCATCATGATAACCATGCCTCACATCATCATAGTGGCCATGCACATCATCATGGAAATTTTAAAGTTAAGTTTTTTGTTTCATTAATTTTTGCAATACCTATCATTCTTTTATCGCCACTGATGGGTGTTAACTTACCTTTTCAATTCACATTTCCAGGTTCTGAATGGGTAGTGTTAATATTAAGTACAATTTTATTCTTTTATGGTGGTAAACCGTTCTTGTCTGGTGGTAAAGATGAAATTGCTGAAAAAAAACCAGGCATGATGACCTTAGTTGCTCTAGGTATTTCAGTAGCTTATATTTATAGCTTGTATGCTTTTTATATGAATAACTTTAGTAGTGCAACTGGTCATACAATGGACTTTTTTTGGGAATTAGCAACCTTAATTTTAATTATGCTATTAGGACATTGGATAGAAATGAATGCTGTCGGAAATGCTGGAGATGCTTTAAAGAAAATGGCAGAACTGTTACCTAATAGTGCGATTAAAGTTATGGATAATGGCCAACGCGAAGAAGTTAAAATATCAGACATCATGACTGATGATATCGTCGAAGTAAAAGCCGGAGAAAGCATTCCAACAGATGGTATTATCGTTCAAGGACAAACATCTATAGATGAATCCCTAGTCACTGGAGAATCTAAAAAAGTACAAAAAAATCAAAATGACAACGTCATCGGGGGTTCTATTAATGGGTCTGGAACAATACAAGTCAAGGTTACAGCTGTGGGAGAAGATGGATATCTTTCTCAAGTGATGGGACTTGTTAATCAAGCACAAAATGATAAATCTAGTGCTGAATTGTTATCTGATAAAGTAGCGGGTTATTTATTCTACTTTGCTGTAATTGTTGGCGTGATTTCTTTTATTGTCTGGATGCTCATTCAAAATGATGTTGATTTTGCATTAGAACGTCTTGTAACTGTGTTAGTCATTGCTTGTCCACATGCTTTAGGCTTGGCAATACCTTTAGTCACTGCACGTTCGACTTCAATTGGTGCACATAATGGTTTAATTATTAAAAATAGAGAGTCTGTAGAAATAGCTCAACATATCGATTATGTAATGATGGATAAAACTGGTACTTTAACTGAGGGTAACTTTTCTGTGAATCATTATGAGAGCTTTAAAAATGATTTGAGTAATGATACAATATTAAGCCTTTTCGCCTCATTAGAAAGTCAATCTAATCACCCATTAGCTATAAGTATTGTTGATTTTGCGAAAAGTAAAAATGTTTCATTTACTAATCCACAAGACGTTAATAATATTCCGGGTGTCGGATTAGAAGGTCTAATTGATAATAAAACATATAAAATAACAAATGTCTCTTATCTTGATAAACATAAACTTAATTATGACGATGACTTGTTTACTAAATTAGCTCAACAAGGTAATTCAATCAGCTATTTAATTGAGGATCAACAAGTCATTGGCATGATTGCTCAAGGAGATCAAATTAAAGAAAGCTCAAAACAAATGGTAGCTGATTTACTATCAAGAAATATTACACCAGTCATGCTTACAGGTGATAATAATGAAGTGGCACACGCTGTCGCAAAAGAATTAGGTATTAGTGATGTCCACGCACAACTCATGCCAGAAGATAAGGAAAGCATTATAAAAGATTATCAAAGTGACGGTAATAAAGTCATGATGGTCGGAGACGGTATCAACGATGCGCCGAGTCTTATAAGAGCCGATATTGGTATAGCAATTGGTGCAGGCACAGATGTTGCAGTGGATTCAGGTGATGTCATACTTGTTAAAAGTAATCCATCAGATATCATTCATTTCTTGACTCTTTCAAATAATACTATGAAAAAAATGGTGCAAAACTTATGGTGGGGTGCAGGTTATAATATTGTTGCTGTACCTTTAGCAGCTGGCGCATTAGCTTTTATCGGGTTAATATTATCACCAGCTGTAGGAGCAATATTAATGTCTTTAAGTACAGTTATAGTAGCGATTAATGCTTTTACATTAAAATTAAAATAAAAGAGGTAAACCTTATGTATAATAAAGTTTTTGCAATTTTAATTATAATTTTTTCCATAATAATTATTGCGTCTAATGATACTTTCGCAGAAAGTAAGAATGACATGATGAACATGAAAGAAGATAAGAAAAATACAATGGATATGATGAATATGAAACATCATGACGAAAGAAAGAAATTAAATTCTTCACAAGGAAAAAATGAAATAATATTTCCTGAAGTTGCAGAGTCAAAAAAAGATAACAATGGTTATAAAAATTATACATTAAAAGCTCAGAAAGGAAAGACAGAGTTTTACAAAAATAATTTTTCTAATACTCTAGGCTACAATGGAAATTTACTTGGACCAACTTTAAAATTAAAAAAAGGAGATAAAGTTAAAATTAAGTTAATAAATAACTTAGATGAAAATACAACATTTCATTGGCATGGATTAGAAGTAAATGGAAAAGTGGATGGAGGGCCTTCTCAGGTTATAAAACCAGGAAAAGAAAAAACTATAAAATTTGAGGTTAATCAAGATTCTGCTACGTTATGGTATCACCCCCACCCCTCTCCAAATACAGCTAAACAAGTTTATAATGGCTTATCAGGATTATTATATATAGAAGATAGTAAAAAGAATAATTATCCTAGTAATTATGGAAAAAATGATTTGCCTATAATAATCCAAGATAAAACATTTGTATCTAAAAAATTAAATTATTCAAAAACGAAAGACAAAGATGGCACTCAAGGTGATACTGTTCTTGTGAACGGAATAGTAAACCCCAAACTGACAGCAAAAGAAGAGAAAATACGTTTGAGACTTTTAAATGGTTCTAATGCTCGAGATTTAAATCTTAAGCTAAGTAATAATCAAAGTTTTGAGTATATTGCTTCAGATGGCGGTCAATTAAAAAACGCTAAAAAATTAAAAGAAATTAATTTAGCTCCTTCAGAGAGAAAAGAAATAGTAATAGATTTATCTAAAATGAAAGGCGAGAAAATCAGTCTGGTCGATAATGATAAAACTGTAATTTTACCGATTAGTAACAAAGAGAAAAGTTCTAACAAAGGTAATACACCAAAAGTAAGTAAAAAAATAAAATTAGAAGGTATGAATGATCATGTTACCATTAATGGTAATAAATTCGATCCTAACAGAATAGATTTTACACAAAAGTTAAACCAGAAAGAAGTATGGGAAATTGAAAATGTCAAAGATAAAATGGGTGGTATGAAACATCCTTTCCACATCCATGGAACGCAATTTAAAGTTTTATCTGTGGATGGTGAGAAACCTCCAAAAGATATGAGGGGTAAAAAGGATGTTATATCTTTGGAACCTGGACAAAAAGCTAAAATAGAGGTTGTATTTAAAAATACTGGAACATACATGTTTCACTGTCATATACTTGAGCATGAAGATAATGGAATGATGGGTCAAGTAAAAGTAACAAATTAATCAATAGGGAGATTTTAATATGATGAAAAAAGATAAAGACACTAATGACCAAAAAAGTGAGAGCCATATGAAGCATAATGATGAAAGTAAAGTTCCTGAAGATATGACATCGACTAATGAAGGTGAATTTAAAGTAGGAGATAAAGTAACGATTACAGCAGGGCATATGCCAGGTATGAAAGGTGCAGAAGCTACTGTAAAAGGTGCGTATAAAACATATGCCTATGTTGTAAGTTATAAACCCACAAATGGAAATGAAAAAGTAAACAATCATAAATGGGTCGTAAACGAAGAGATCAAAGATGCACCTAAAGATGGATTTAGTAAAGGCGATACTGTTAAATTAGAAGCAAGTCATATGTCCGGTATGAAAGGTGCTACAGCCAATATAGATAACGTGAAAAAGACGACTGTTTACGTAGTTGATTACAAATCCAAAGATAATGGTAAAATCATTAAAAATCATAAATGGATGACAGGAAATGAACTGAAAGCACGATAAAAATCTAGTTCTAGATTGAGAAATAAATAGATATAAAAATATCCTCCTTAATCAATAATTTAAATAACTTATTATTGTTAAGGAGGATATTTTTTAGTGTGTAAATTAAAAAGAATTTTAGAAGAATAACATTTATCAAAAAACTGTTCATTACCTTATTAAATGAAATTATATAATTAAAAACCGCATCATTAACCGATACGCAGACGCTTATCATAAGTGATGCGGTTTTTCAGCAAGTTTAGAACAAATGAGACAAGAATTAGAAGAAAAATATATCATATTACTTAAAATATGTTACTTCATATCAGATTGATTAGCTTTCAATTCACATATATGATTAAGCAACAAGAGGCTGGGACATAATTCCTAACAAAATAG
>NZ_KV813745.1:11822-63891 GCF_001813735.1 Staphylococcus sp. HMSC068C09 | reverse complement strand
TGATATTGAGACCGTGAGGTCTCTTTTTTTATTTTAAAATATATATCTATATATAACTAATTAAAAGATGACTAAATGAATATACACTAAGGATTGCTAGCATAGTGACTTTCTTAAAAAAGTTCACGTTCAATGACTACCAATCCAAAATGAGTCAGAACTTATTTCTTCTATTTAAACAGTAAGTGCTTTAATAAGCGCATTAACATGCTTCTCTAATTTTTCTTCTGGGATACCTCCAAAGCCAATTAAGAAGGTAGGAGGTTGTGCTTTTTTGTTGCTATAAGGATAAGGCGTTAATTTAAGATTGCATTTTTTCGTTCTTTTTATGCATTCATTTAATGTTAAATTATTTTTAACTACAAGTGTGAAGTGCATTCCTGTTAGTGCGCCTTCAATTTTCAATTGTCCTTTATATGGTGTTAGTTTTTCTAAAATAAAAGTTAATTTATTTTTATATATTCTTCTCATTTTATTAAGATGACGTTCAAAGCTACCAGTTGCCATAAATTGTGCTACCATATGTTGTAGATGTACAGGCACAGTATTGCTTTCAACATATTTCATCTCTCGGAATAATTTTAGCAGTTTATTTGGTAAGACAATGTATGCCATACGACAACTTGGATAAAGCGATTTCGAAAATGTACTAATATATATTACTTTTTGTTTTTTATCTAAATTCTGTAATGCTGGAATAGGTTTTCCGAAATATCTAAATTCTGAATCATAATCATCTTCAATAATATATCGTTCTTTCTTTTGTTGTGCCCATTTTATAAGTTGTGTGCGCTTCTTTAAACTCATCACATATCCTGTTGGAAATTGATGAGATGGTGTGATATATAAAATATCATTATTTTTTTGAAAGACTTCATCGATATTAATTCCATCTTTTTCTACTCTAGCTTGTGTATAACTTATTCTATGCTTATCCAGTACATGTTTAATTGGTGGATAACTAGGTTGTTCTATAATAAATGATGAATCTTTTAATAAATCAGTGACCATATTTAATAATTGTTCAGTTGAAGAGGCAATTATGATTTGATCTGGATGACAAGATACTCCTCTACTATTAAATAAATAATGAGAAATTTGCTGTCTTAAGTTAAATTCTCCCTGAACGCTTCCTTTACTCAAAAGGGCAAGTTGATCTTCTTCAAATACTTCTTTAGCATACCTTTTAAATAAATGGCTAGGAAAATGTTCAGCATCAATTTCAGCTAAATTGAATTGATACTGATACGTATTTTTCTGTGTAGTCTTATCAGTTTCTAATATATCACTTATTTCAGGATAACTATTTGTTACTGGTAATGATTGAATTTCTGAAACATAATAACCTGAACGTGGTTTTGAGTATATAAATCCTTCATCTAAAAGTAACTGATAGGCATGCTCAATTGTAGTATGACTAAGTGATAAATGTTGACTCAACTGTCTTTTAGATGGAAATTTATCGTTTGATTCATATACACCTTCAATAATTTGTTTTTTTAGCTTTTCATATAAAGAAATATATAATGATTTTTTCTTCGTCATAAATCTGACCCCTAATTTTTTATTAAAATTGTACCTTTTTAAACATCAGTTTATATTTTAAAATGGATTTAATCAATTGAAAAGGGGTTTTATAAATGTCTAAAATTGTAGGATCTGAAAGAGTTAAACGCGGTATGGCTGAAATGCAAAAAGGCGGCGTCATTATGGATGTTGTGAATGCTGAACAAGCTAGAATCGCAGAGGAAGCTGGAGCAGTAGCAGTTATGGCCTTAGAACGCGTACCATCTGATATTAGAGCAGCTGGTGGTGTAGCACGTAGTGCCAATCCTAAAATTGTTGAAGAAGTAATGAATGCTGTTTCAATTCCAGTAATGGCTAAAGCACGTATTGGTCATATTACAGAAGCACGTGTGTTAGAAGCTATGGGTGTAGACTATATTGATGAATCTGAAGTTCTTACTCCTGCAGATGAAGAATTTCATTTAAGAAAAGATCAATTTACTGTACCGTTTGTTTGTGGTTGCCGTAATTTAGGTGAAGCAGCACGACGTATTGGCGAAGGTGCAGCGATGTTACGTACTAAAGGAGAACCTGGAACAGGTAATATTGTAGAAGCTGTACGTCACATGAGAAAAGTTAATTCTGAGGTTAGTCGTCTAACTGTAATGAATGACGATGAAATTATGACTTATGCCAAAGAATTAGGTGCACCATATAATGTATTAAAACAAATTAAAGAAGAAGGTCGTTTACCAGTAGTAAACTTTGCAGCGGGTGGTGTAGCAACACCTCAAGATGCTGCCTTAATGATGGAATTAGGTGCTGATGGGGTATTTGTGGGTTCAGGTATTTTTAAATCTGAAGCTCCAGAAAAATTTGCAAAAGCTATTGTTCAAGCTACAACTCATTATCAAGATTATGAATTAATTGGAAAATTAGCAGCTGAATTAGGAACTGCAATGAAAGGTTTAGATATAAATAAAATCTCATTAGAAGAACGTATGCAAGAGCGTGGTTGGTAATTTATGAAGATTGGTGTATTAGCGTTACAAGGTGCAGTACGTGAACATATTCGTCACATTGAATTAAGTGGTCACGAAGGTATAGCAGTTAAGAAAGTTGAACAATTAGATGAAATTGATGGTCTTATTCTCCCTGGTGGTGAATCTACAACTTTAAGAAGACTTATGGATTTATATGGCTTTAAAGAAAAATTACAACAATCTGATTTACCAATGTTTGGAACTTGCGCAGGTCTTATTGTGCTTGCAAAAGATGTAGAAGGTGAGACAGGATATCTAAAAAAATTAGATATTACTGTTGCGCGTAATTCCTTTGGTAGACAAGTAGATAGTTTTGAAGCTGAGTTAGATGTTAAAGGTATTGCAAAAGATATAGAAGGTGTCTTTATAAGAGCACCACATATTGTTAGTGTAGAAAATAATGTAGAAATATTAAGTTCTATTAGTGATAAAATAGTAGCTGTTAAGCAAGGGAAATACCTAGGGGTGTCTTTCCATCCAGAATTAACAGATGACTATCGTATAACTCAGTATTTTATTGAACATATAGTTAAATAAAAAAAGCTTGAGATTAAAGTCTCAAGCTTTTTCTTATTAAATGAAGAATCCAGCGATAGCAGCTGAAATAAATGATACAAGTGTTGCACCGAATAATAACTTAATACCAAAACGTGCTACGACATCACCTTTTTCAGAGTTAAGTGATTTAATCGCACCAGAAATGATACCAATAGAACTAAAGTTAGCAAATGAAACTAGAAATACAGACGTAATACCTTTTGCATGTTCAGAAATACCCTTCAAGCTTCCAAGTGATTGCATAGCAACAAATTCATTAGATAATAATTTTGTTGCCATCACAGAACCTGATTTAACTGCATCCTGCCAAGGAACACCTGCTAAGAAAGCAAATGGCGCAAACACAAAACCAATTAACGTTTGGAAATCCCATTTGATTGCTCCGCCAGAAATTAAACTAAAAATACCACTTACAAGGCCATTTAATAAAGCAATGATTGCAATGTAGCCAATTAACATTGCACCAACGATAACTGCTACTTTGAAACCATCTAAAATATATTCACCTAACATTTCAAAAAATGATTGTTTTTTAGTTTCTGATTCATCCACTAGCAATTTATCATCTTCTTCATTAACTGTATAAGGGTTAATAATAGAAGCAATAATGAAGCCACCAAATAAGTTTAATACAACCGCTGTAACAACGTATTTAGGTTCAATCAATGTAAAATATGCACCGATAATAGATGCAGATACAGTAGACATTGCAGAAGCAGTTAAAGTATATAAACGTTGTTTAGGTATATATGGTAATTGTTGTTTTAATGAAATAAATACTTCAGATTGGCCAAGAATCGCAGCTGCTACTGCATTATATGATTCTAAACGCCCCATACCATTAATTTTAGAGATTAAGAACCCTAACACATTAATAATCCATGGAAGAATTCTAGTATATTGTAAAATACCAATTAATGCCGAAATAAATACGATTGGTAATAAGACACTAAAGAAGAATGGTGGATTTTTTGGATCTACAAATTTAAATCCTCCAAAAACAAAATTAACCCCTTCAGCAGCTTTTTGTAACAAATAGTTAAATCCATTTGAAATACCACCGATAATTGTAATACCAGCAGTCGTTTTCAAAAGAATAAATGCGAATATAAGTTGAATAATTAATAATAATCCAACATAGTGCCAACGAACATTCTTTTTATCTGAACTAAATAAAAATGCCAGCGCTAAAAAGACAATAATCCCAATGATCCCAATAAGAATATGCATGATTCTACTCCTTTAAAATTCTCTTTATCTTATATAATACAATAAAATAATAGAAGTAACATTAATATTTTTAAATAAAAAAAACAAATTGGTTGAAAAAGGTCAAAGTTGGTCATATAATATAGTCAAAGAAGGTCAATAGGGGTGGTAAATCATGCACAACATGTCTGACATCATAGAACAATACATTAAACAATTATTTGAAGAAAGTAATGAAGATATGGTAGAAATTCAAAGAGCTAATATTGCTCAACGTTTCGATTGTGTGCCTTCTCAACTCAACTATGTTATTAAAACGAGATTTACAAATGAACATGGTTATGAAATAGAAAGTAAACGTGGTGGAGGAGGATATATCCGAATCACGAAAATTGAAAATAAAGATGCAACGGGTTATATTAATCATCTATTGCAATTAATTGGTCCTTCTATATCTCAACAGCAAGCATATTATATAATTGATGGTTTGTTAGATAAAGGATTAATTAGTGATAGAGAAGCAAGAATGATTCAAGTGATTATTGATCGTGAAACACTATCAATGGATGTTGTTTCTAGAGATATTATTAGAGCAAATATTCTCAAACGATTATTACCTATCATTAATTACTATTAATAAATAATAAAGAAATGCGAGGTGTCTATGTGTGCTTTGCGAAAATTGTCATTTAAATGAAGCAGAGGTTAAACTCACAGTAAAAAGTAAAGATGGTACCTCTGAAAAGTGGGTGTGTTCAGAATGTGCGCAAGGAGAGCAACCTTGGAATCAACAAGAACATGCTGCGTCACATTCAGAGTTTCAAGATGATATTGAAGAAGCCTTTGTAGTCAAACAAATCTTACAACATTTAGCAACTAAACACGGATTAAATTTTCATGAAGTAGCATTTCAAGAAGAAAAACGATGTCCTACATGTAATATGACATTGAAAGATATAGCTCATGTAGGTAAATTTGGATGTGCAAATTGCTATGCAGTATTTAAAGAGGATATTGTTGATATTGTAAGACGAGTACAAGGTGGACAATTTGAACATGTAGGCAAGATGCCTCGTTCTTCACATCATAAACTGGCAATAAAAAAACAAATTGAAGAAAAAACGAATTACTTAAATATATTAATTGAAAAGCAAAAATTTGAAGAAGCAGCTGTCATTAGAGATGAAATTAAAGCCTTGAAACATGAAAGCGAGATGGAGCATGATGAATGATATGGATGCACATATTAGTGAATGGATGAAAGAAACAGATGAATCTCCCATTGTAATGTCTTCGCGTATTCGTTTAGCACGTAATTTAGAAAATCATGTTCATCCTTTAATGTTTCCATCTGAACAAGCAGGTTTTAGAGTAATCAATGAAGTGCAAGATGCACTACCTAATTTATCTTTAATGCGTTTAGATACCATGGACCAACAAAGTAAGATGAAGTTAGTGGCTAAACATCTCATTAGTAAAGAATTGATTAAACAACCAGCTTCAGCGGTGTTATTAAATGACGATGAATCTTTAAGTATTATGATTAATGAAGAAGATCATATACGAATTCAAGCAATGGGTAATGATTTATCTCTGACAGATTTATATCAAAAGGCTTCAGAAATTGATGATATTCTTGATGAACAATTAGAAATTAGTTTCGATGAAGATTTAGGTTATTTAACTACTTGTCCTACAAATATTGGGACTGGAATGCGAGCAAGTGTGATGCTTCATTTACCTGGATTATCTATAATGAAACGTATGAATCGTATTGCACAAACAATTAATCGTTTTGGATTTACGATTCGAGGTATATATGGAGAGGGTTCACAAGTTTATGGTCATATTTATCAAATTTCAAATCAACTTACATTAGGTAAGACAGAAGAAGATATTATTGACCAGCTGACAGAAGTAGTTCAACAAATTATTAATGAAGAAATGCAAATTCGTGAACGTTTAACACAATATAGTGAATTAGAAACGCTTGACCGTATTTATCGTTCGTTAGGAATATTACAAAATAGCCGTATGATATCAATGGAAGAAGCGTCATATAGATTAAGTGAAATTAAGTTAGGCATAGATTTAGGATATTTAAATTTAAGTAACTTTAAGTTTAATGAATTAATGGTAAGTATCCAATCTGCGTTTTTATATAATGATGAAGATGAAAACGTATCTGTAAATGAAAAACGGGCAAATATATTAAGAAAACATACAAATTAGGAGGTTGTAAACGATATGTTATTTGGTAGATTAACTGAACGCGCACAACGTGTATTAGCACATGCACAAGAAGAAGCAATTCGTTTAAATCATTCGAACATTGGTACTGAGCACTTACTACTTGGATTAATGAAAGAACCAGAAGGTATTGCTGCTAAAGTACTTGAAAGTTTTAATATTACTGAAGATAAAGTTATTGAAGAAGTTGAAAAATTAATCGGTCATGGTCAAGAACATTCAGGTACGTTGCACTATACCCCAAGAGCTAAAAAAGTCATTGAACTATCAATGGATGAGGCAAGAAAATTGCATCATAATTTTGTAGGTACAGAACATATTTTATTAGGTTTAATTCGTGAAAATGAAGGAGTAGCAGCACGTGTATTTGCTAACTTAGATTTGAATATTACTAAAGCACGTGCACAAGTAGTGAAAGCATTAGGTAGTCCTGAAATGAATACTAAAAATGCAACTGCAAATAAATCAAACAACACTCCTACATTGGATGGACTAGCACGAGACTTAACAGTTATTGCTAAAGACGGTACGTTAGATCCAGTTGTGGGTAGAGATAAAGAAATTACACGTGTTATTGAAGTATTAAGTCGTAGAACTAAAAATAACCCTGTACTTATTGGTGAACCAGGTGTAGGTAAAACAGCCATTGCTGAAGGTCTTGCACAAGCTATTGTAAATAATGAAGTGCCAGAAACGCTAAAAAATAAACGTGTAATGTCACTAGATATGGGAACAGTCGTGGCAGGTACTAAATATCGTGGTGAATTCGAAGAACGTTTGAAAAAAGTCATGGATGAAATCCATCATGCAGGTAATGTCATTTTATTCATTGATGAATTGCATACACTAGTTGGTGCTGGTGGTGCAGAAGGTGCAATTGATGCATCTAATATTTTAAAACCAGCGTTAGCGCGTGGTGAATTACAATGCATAGGTGCAACAACATTAGATGAATATCGTAAAAACATCGAAAAAGATGCTGCATTAGAACGTCGTTTCCAACCTATTCAAGTTGATGAACCTTCTGTAGAAGATACTGTTGCTATTCTAAAAGGTTTACGTGATCGCTACGAAGCTCATCATCGTATTAATATTTCTGATGAAGCACTGGAAGCGGCTGCTAAATTAAGTAACCGTTATGTATCTGATCGTTTCCTACCAGATAAAGCAATTGATTTGATTGACGAAGCAAGTTCAAAAGTGAGACTAAAAAGTCACACAACTCCAAATAATTTAAAAGAGATTGAACAAGAAATTGAAAAAGTTAAAAATGAAAAAGATGCTGCCGTCCATGCACAAGAATTTGAAAATGCAGCTAACTTAAGAGATAAACAATCAAAACTTGAAAAACAATATGAAGATGCTAAAAATGAATGGAAGACATCTCAAGGCGGACAATCAACATCATTATCTAAAGAAGATATTGCTGAAGTTATTGCAGGATGGACAGGGATTCCATTAACTAGAATTAATGAAACAGAGTCAGATCGTTTGCTTAATTTAGAAGAAACATTACATGATCGAGTAATTGGACAAAACGATGCTGTAACTTCTATTAGTAAAGCAGTTCGTCGTGCACGTGCAGGCCTAAAAGATCCTAAACGTCCAATCGGTAGTTTCATTTTCTTAGGACCAACTGGTGTAGGTAAAACAGAACTTGCACGTGCATTAGCTGAATCAATGTTTGGTGAAGAAGACGCAATGATACGTGTTGATATGAGTGAATTTATGGAGAAACATGCTGTGAGTCGTTTAGTTGGAGCGCCTCCAGGTTATGTAGGCCATGATGATGGTGGTCAATTAACTGAAAAAGTTAGACGTAAGCCATATTCTGTTATCCTATTTGATGAAATTGAAAAAGCGCATCCAGATGTGTTTAATATCTTATTACAAGTACTTGATGATGGACATCTAACTGATACAAAAGGGCGTCAAGTTGATTTCCGTAATACTGTTATTATTATGACATCAAATGTAGGAGCACAAGAACTACAAGATCAACGTTTCGCTGGATTCGGTGGTGCATCTGAAGGACAAGATTATGAAACAATTCGTAGAACTATGATGAAAGAACTTAAAAATTCATTCCGTCCTGAGTTCTTAAACCGTGTAGATGATATTATTGTTTTCCATAAATTAACAAAAGATGAACTTAAAGAAATTGTGACTATGATGGTAAATAAATTAACAAAAGATGAACTTAAAGAAATTGTGACTATGATGGTAAATAAATTAACAAAACGTTTATCAGAACAAGATATTAATATTGTAGTTACTGATAAAGCTAAAGAAAAAATTGCCGAAGAAGGATATGATCCAGAATACGGTGCTCGTCCATTAATTAGAGCAATTCAAAAAACAGTTGAAGATAATTTAAGTGAATTGATACTTGATGGTAATCAAATTGAAGGAAAAGAAGTCACAATTGATCATGATGGTAATGAATTCAAATATGATATCCATGATAAACAAGAAAATAATATAGAAGATACAAAAGAACCAGCAACAGAAGAATAAAAAGAGCTTAAATTCAGAGTCTAGGAGTCATTAAATCCTAGACTCTTCTTTTCATTTATATATATATTTAAATTTGTCATTATAACTGGATACATATAAAATAGATATGTTCAAAAAAATCGGAGGTGCAGTTTTGGCCAAGAAAAAAGTAATTTTCGAATGTATGGCTTGTGGATATCAGTCTCCTAAATGGATGGGAAAATGTCCGAATTGTGGTGCTTGGAATCAAATGGAGGAAATTATTGAAAAGACTTCCAATCCAAAGCATGGCGTAAAAGCAAAAGAGACACAAGCAAAAGTACAGAAATTAAATAGTATTAAGCATGAGGCAACACCGAGAGTTCAAACGGACTCTAAAGAATTTAATCGTGTACTTGGTGGTGGAATTGTTAGTGGATCACTCGTACTGATTGGCGGCGACCCGGGTATTGGGAAATCTACATTATTATTACAGATTTGTGCATCGTTATCACAGAAACTTAATGTACTTTATATCACGGGTGAAGAATCACTAAATCAAACGAAATTGCGTGCAGATCGTCTAGAGGAAGACTCTAGTAATTTAAATGTACTAGCTGAAACAGATTTAGAAGTTATTCATCAAACCGTGGAACAAGAGCGCCCAGACATACTTGTTGTCGATTCAATTCAAACGATTTATCATCCTGAGATTAGTTCAGCACCTGGCTCAGTATCACAAGTTCGAGAAAGTACACAAAGTTTAATGAATATTGCAAAACAAATGAATATCGCAACTTTTATAGTAGGTCACGTAACAAAAGAAGGGCAAATTGCTGGTCCAAGACTATTAGAACATATGGTAGATACAGTTTTATACTTCGAAGGTGATGAACACCATGCTTATCGAATTCTAAGAGCAGTTAAAAATCGTTTTGGTTCAACAAATGAAATGGGTATTTTTGAAATGAAACAAAGTGGTTTGAAAGGGGTACAAAACCCTTCAGAAATGTTTTTAGAAGAACGCTCTACAAATGTTCCAGGATCAACAATTGTGGCTACTATGGAAGGCACACGACCACTATTGATTGAGGTGCAATCTCTAGTAACACCTACTACATTTAATAATCCAAGACGAATGGCCACAGGCATCGACCACAATCGACTTAGCTTACTTATGGCTGTTTTAGAGAAAAAAGAAAATTATCTTTTACAACAACAAGATGCTTACATTAAAGTAGCGGGTGGAGTGAGACTTACTGAACCGGCTGTAGATTTAAGTATTATTGTAGCGACTGCTTCAAGTTTTAAAGATAAAGCCGTAGATGGTTTGGATTGTTATATTGGTGAAGTGGGATTAACTGGTGAGGTAAGACGAGTATCGCGTATCGAGCAACGTGTACAAGAAGCGGCAAAACTAGGATTTAAGAGAGTGATTATTCCCCAAACGAATATAGGTGGATGGACATTCCCAGAAGGTGTTCAGGTCGTTGGTGTGACAACGGTACATGATGCCTTAACATATGCGTTTAGTAATCGCTCATCATAGGCATTTAAAGGGGTGATAACGTATGAAGGTATTAAAAGGAATTATTATTATAATCTACATCATTCTTGGTGCATCATTTGGAATCATGTTAATTCCAGAAATTTTAAATGATTTAGGTATGAACAACCATCCCATTTATACTAATCATTATGTTGATGGTTTAATAGGGATGATTGTATTCTTTCTAATATTTGGGTTATTTATTAATAAAGTAACACGATTACTTAAAGAAGCTGAAATTTGGATTATGCAACGTAGTGCAGTTGAAATTTTGTTTGCTACACTAGGATTAGTCGTTGGTTTATTTATTTCAGTAATGGTTTCATTTATTTTAGAAATGATAGGAAATTCTATATTAAATCACCTTGTGCCTATTATTATTACATTATTATTATGTTATTTAGGATTCCAGTTTGGTTTGAAAAAGCGTGATGAAATGCTTATGTTTTTGCCAGAAAATATAGCACGTTCAATGTCTAAAAATAATATCAGCGCCATACCTAAACTGTTAGATACAAGTGCAATTATTGATGGAAGAATTTTAGATATTATTAAATGCGGATTTATAGATGGAGAAATTCTTATTCCTCAAGGAGTTATAAATGAATTACAAGTAGTTGCAGATGCTAATGATAGTATCAAACGTGAAAAAGGACAACGTGGATTAGATATTTTAAATCAACTTTATGATTTAGACTATCCAACTCGTGTGATTCATCCTCAAAAATCTCATAGTGATATTGACAAACTGTTAGTTGAATTAGCTCAAGTTTATCATGCTCATGTCATTACAACCGATTTCAACTTGAATAAGGTATGTCATGTTCAAGGGATTACTGCATTAAATGTTAATGATTTGTCAGAAGCAATTAAACCCAATGTTCATCAAGGTGACCGACTTAATATTTTATTAACTAAAATGGGTAAAGAACCTGGCCAAGGGGTAGGATATCTAGATGATGGAACAATGGTAGTTGTAGATCATGCCAAATCTCTTATAGGTAAACAGGTTGAATTAGAAGTCATTAGTTTATTACAAACATCATCTGGTCGTATTATATTTGCTAAGACTATAGAGGAGTCCTTAAGTGAATAGAGAAAAGGGTTTCATGTGAAACGTATTCATTTATAAATTATTGTATAACATTTTTCGCTATGAGATATTGATGAGTAACGTAACAACAACAGCAATAGACTTATCAAACCAGCCAATTAATGCTACAATAATAAGGAAATGCGAAGTTGATCTAAGTATAGATTAGAAGTTAAAGTTATTCAAAAACGATTCTTTAAAGATTGTTTGGGATAACTTTTTTCTAATGAAAGAAATCATTCGCTATAAAGAATGAATAACAAAATTAGGAGTGAAACGAATGAGTGAACGCGTAAGAGTAAGATATGCGCCAAGTCCAACTGGATATTTACACATCGGAAATGCAAGAACTGCATTATTTAATTATTTATTTGCTAAACATTATGATGGAGATTTTGTAGTACGTATTGAAGATACAGATAGTAAAAGAAATCTTGAAGATGGAGAATCTTCACAATTTGATAACTTAAAATGGTTAGGCTTAGATTGGGATGAATCTATCGATAAAGACAAAGGTCATGGTCCTTATCGTCAGTCTGAACGTGCAGACATCTATAATCCACTTATTCAACAATTATTAGATGAAGATAAAGCATACAAATGTTACATGACTGAAGAAGAATTAGAAGAAGAACGTGAAGCTCAAATTGCTCGTGGAGAAATGCCACGATATGGCGGTAAACATGCACATCTAACTGAAGAACAACGTCAACAATTTGAAGCTGAAGGACGCAAACCCGCTATTCGTTTCCGTGTTCCAAAAGATAAAACATATACATTTGATGATATGGTTAAAGGAGAAATTTCTTTTGACTCTAATAATATTGGAGATTGGGTTATCGTGAAAAAAGATGGCGTCCCTACGTATAATTTCGCGGTAGCAGTAGATGATCACTATATGGAAATTTCTGATGTTATTCGTGGAGATGATCATGTATCAAATACACCTAAGCAATTAATGATTTATGAAGCATTTGGTTGGGAATCACCACGTTTTGCGCATATGTCATTAATTGTAAATGAACAACGTAAAAAATTAAGTAAACGAGATGGCCAAATTTTACAATTTATCGAGCAATATCGTGATTTAGGTTATTTACCTGAAGCGTTATTCAATTTTATTGCTTTACTAGGTTGGTCTCCTGAAGGTGAAGATGAGATCTTTTCTAAAGAAGAATTCATTAAGATTTTTGATGAACAACGTCTTTCTAAATCTCCAGCAATGTTTGATAGACAAAAATTAGCTTGGGTTAACAACCAATATATGAAAACAAAAGATACAGAAACAGTATTTGAGCTTGCTTTACCACACTTGATCAAAGCAAATTTAATTCCTGAAAATCCAAGTGAAGAAGATAGAGAATGGGGACGCAAATTAATTGGTCTTTATCAAAAAGAAATGAGTTATGCAGGAGAAATTGTTCCGTTATCAGAAATGTTCTTCCATGATATGCCTGAATTAGGTGAAGAAGAACAAGAGGTATTAAATGGCGAACAAGTTCCTGAATTAATGTCTCATTTATATGGTAAATTAGAAGCGCTTGAACCATTTGAAGCTGCTGAAATTAAAAAAACGATTAAAGAAGTACAAAAAGAAACGGGTATTAAAGGTAAACAATTATTTATGCCTATTCGTGTAGCAGTGACTGGTCAAATGCATGGTCCTGAATTACCGAATACAATTGAAGTATTAGGAAAAGAAAAAGTACTATCTCGTTTAAAAAAATATGTTTAAAACAATGTTAATATAATAAGTCAGACACACATGTTTAAACTTGAAATTTTATAAAAAACTTCTTATGATAAAATTAAACATATGTTAGTTAAAGGATTAGTAAATATACGATAATGTTGTTAGAGAGTATGCGGTTGCTGTGAGCATATCATTATCTATATCGAATGCACCTTTGAATGTTCAATTAAATATAGAAATGAGTATGATAAGGTAGACTAGTATGTTCATCAACTTACTTTATCTAAAATGAAGAGTGGAACCGTGCAATAGCGCCTCTAGCAGTTAATGTTAGGGGCGCTTTTTTTAAATATTTGAATTATTATACATGGACTGTAAGATATTCATAATATATAGAAAATGGGGAGGCGAGCGTCTTGATAAAAAGAATGAAAGATGATGTAAAAATGGTATTTGAACAAGACCCTGCAGCACGTACAACATTTGAAGTAATCACAACTTATGCAGGCTTGCATGCGGTATGGAGTCACTTAATTGCACATAAATTATATAATAAAAAACACTACGTTTTGGCGAGAATGATTTCACAAGTATCTCGCTTTTTTACAGGAATTGAAATTCATCCTGGAGCAAAAATCGGAAAACGTCTATTTATTGATCATGGTATGGGTGTAGTCATTGGTGAAACATGTACGATTGGAGATAACGTAACTATTTATCAAGGCGTGACACTTGGTGGTACAGGTAAACAAAAAGGAAAGCGTCATCCAGATATTGGAGATAATGTTTTAATTGCAGCAGGATCAAAAGTTTTAGGAAATATCCAAATTAATTCTAATGTTAATATTGGTGCGAATTCAGTAGTCTTACAATCTGTGCCAAGTTATACAACAGTTGTAGGCATTCCAGGTCATATTGTTAAACAAGAAGGAAAACGAATTGGGAAAACATTTGATCATCGTAATTTGCCTGATCCTTTATTTGAACAAATTAAGCAACTAGAACGACAATTGGAAAAAGCTAAGAATGGAGAGATTAAAGATGATTACATTATATAATACTTTAACACGTCAAAAAGAGGTGTTTAAGCCTATTGAGCCTGGTAAGGTAAAAATGTATGTATGTGGACCTACAGTGTATAATTACATTCATATTGGTAATGCCCGTCCAGCAATTAATTATGACGTGGTACGTCGATATTTTGAATATAAAGGCTATACGGTTGATTACGTATCTAATTTTACTGATGTAGATGATAAACTCATTAATCGGTCTAAAGAATTAAATGAAAGTGTGCCAGAAATTGCTGATCGATATATCAAGGCATTCTATGAAGATGTAGGGGCACTTAATGTTAAAAGAGCGACATCTAATCCGCGAGTAATGAATCATATGGATGAAATCATTGACTTCATTAAACAACTTGTAGATGAAGGTTATGCATATGAAAGTAATGGAGATGTGTATTTTAGAACCCGTAAATTTGATGGATATGGTAAATTAAGTCATCAGTCTATTGATGATTTAAAAGTTGGCGCTCGTATAGAAGCAGGTGAACAAAAAGAGGATGCATTGGACTTTACGCTATGGAAAAGGCAAAACCTGGAGAAATTAGTTGGGAGAGCCCATTTGGACAAGGACGTCCAGGATGGCATATTGAATGCTCTGTAATGGCTTATCATGAATTGGGAAAAACAATTGATATCCATGCAGGAGGATCAGATTTACAATTTCCACATCATGAAAATGAAATAGCGCAATCTGAAGCACACAATCACGCGCCTTTTGCTAATTATTGGATGCATAATGGTTTCATTAATATAGATAATGAAAAAATGAGTAAATCATTAGGTAACTTTATTTTAGTACACGATATTATTAAAGAAATTGATCCAGATGTATTACGTTTCTTCATGATCAGTGTTCATTATAGAAGTCCAATCAACTATAACGTTGAATTAGTGAATGCTGCTAAAAGTGGATTAGAGCGTATACGTAATAGTTATCAATTAATTAAAGAAAGAGAAGCAATCACAACTGATTTAGAAACACAAACAGACTATATTGATCAAATTAATGATATTTTAAAACAATTTGAAGCTGTAATGGATGATGATTTTAATACAGCAAATGCTGTAACTGCATGGTATGATTTATCGAAATTAGCTAATAAATATGTATTAGAAAATACAACATCTACTAAAGTGATTCAGCGCTTTAAAGAAGTATATCACATTTTTAGTGACGTATTAGGTGTGCCATTAGAAGGAAAAGAAAATGATGTATTACTTGATGAAGACATAGAAAAACTTATCGAAGAACGTAATGAAGCACGTAAAAATAAAGATTTTGCTCGAGCTGACGAAATTAGAGATATGCTAAAAGAACAAAATATTATTCTTGAAGATACGCCTCAAGGTGTAAGATTTAGAAGGGGTTAATATGGATGCAAAGCTATTAAACCCATTAACGTTAGCTTATATGGGAGATGCTGTATTAGACCAGCATGTACGTGAATACATTGTGCTTAAATTACAGAGTAAACCGAATCGCTTACACCAAGTATCGAAACAATATGTGTCTGCAAAAAGCCAAGCACAAACGCTCGAGGTATTAATAACAAAAGAATGGTTTACTGAAGAAGAACTAGATATTGTTAGAAGAGGCCGTAACGCTAAAAGTTATACGAAAGCTAAAAATACAGATGTACAAACGTATCGTAAAAGTTCAGGTTTAGAAGCTGTTATAGGATTTCTTTATTTAGATCATCAAAATGAACGATTAGATGCGTTACTTGATACGATTGTACAAATTGTTGATGAAAGGTAGTGAACATAGTGGAAGATATCGTTATTGTCGGTAGACACGCTGTTAAAGAAGCAATTGTGTCTGGTCATACAATAAATAAAATTTGGATACAAGAAGGAATAAGAAAGCAGCAAATTAATGATCTTTTAAAAAATGCTAAAGCACAGAAATTGATTATACAAACTGTTCCAAAATCCAAATTAGATAATTTAGCAAATGCACCTCATCAAGGTGTAGCTGCACTGATTGCACCATACGAATATGCAGATTTTGATCAGTTTATTCAATCTCAAAAAGAAAAAGAAGGCCTTTCTACAATAATTATTTTAGATGGTTTAGAAGACCCACATAATCTTGGTTCGATCATTAGAACGGCAGATGCAAGTGGAGTAGATGGAGTTATTATCCCTAAGAGACGTTCTGTTGCGCTCACACAAACTGTCGCAAAAGCGTCAACAGGTGCGATTCAACATGTCCCAGTGATGCGTGTTACAAATTTATCAAAAACAATTGATGAGCTGAAAGATAATGGATATTGGGTAGCAGGAGCTGAAGCGGATAATGCTACAGATTATCGCAATATGGCTGCTGATATGCCATTGGCTATCGTAATTGGTAGTGAAGGGCAAGGTATGAGTAGATTGGTTAAAGATAAATGTGATTTCTATATTAAAATTCCTATGGTAGGCCATGTTAATAGCTTAAATGCTTCTGTAGCTGCTAGTTTAATGATGTATGAAGTCTATCGAAAACGACATCAAATTGGAGACACCCAATGAAAGATAGATATCTAATTATTGATGGTTACAATATGATTGGTCAATCAAGGGAATTGAGTAAAGTAGCAAGAGAAAGTTTAGAGGAAGCACGTGAACAACTCTTAGATGTGATTGCCAATTACAATGCAGTTGTCGCTGATGAGATTGTATGTGTATTTGATGCATATGAACAATCTGGTATAGAAAGAGAATACATGTATCATGGTGTTAAAACAGTTTTTACGAAAGAAAAAGAAACTGCAGATAGCTATATTGAGCGTTATGTATATAATTTATACAATAAACATACGACACATATTACAGTAGTGACTAGCGATATGAGCGAGCAACATGCTATTTTTGGAGCAGGTGCATATCGTGTTTCATCTAGAGAAATGTGGCGAGATTTAAAAGAGAATGCAATGACGGTTAGTAAATCAGTAGATGATTTTAATGAACGTAAACCAAGAACTCGAATTTCGTTATCAAAAGATGTACTTGCAGAATTTGAAAAAATACGACGAGGATATGGTAAAAAACATAAATAATACAGTCTTGATATTTAAAAGATGCGTCTTATACAATGTGCCTAACTTATAAAGAAAGGTTTTGTATATGACTTATCATTTTCGACAACTAGAAGATATATTTAAAGCTTTTCAATATAGCCAAAATACATTGGAGAAAGAACAGTTATTCGCAAATATAATGAATGTGATACGTCCTAAACTTATGATGAAGTTTAGAATGCTAGGTATAGATCATCAAGAACTGGAAGATTTAATTCAAGATACCTCGTTAAAGATATATTTAGCTTTACACACATTTAATTTTAATACGAATGTTCCATTCGAACATTATTTAAATCGTTTAGTTTATTCTGTAAAAAAAGATTTTTGGAGAAAACGTTATGCGTTTAATCAACGTCAACAATTGTTAATCAATGAATGTGTAGTAGAATATCGTTTGAATCAAATGATAAAAAGGACGGAAGAACTATATTTAACTAGATTAAGTAAAGAAGACTTGATAGATAGTTTTAAGAAGTTAAGTATGTTTGAAAGAGAAGTTGCAAATTTACTTCTACTTGATTATTCCCCATCAGAAATAGCGAAAAGACTAAATGTAAAAGATAAAGTAGTTTACAATAGTATTCAACGTTGTAAAATAAAAATGAAACAATATTTATTAAAATACAAATGTTAAGTATTTTAGTACGAGTTTGACAGTTTATTATAAGTTTATGTATAGTATACTGGTATTAATATGAGCAAAGGTGAATTGATGTGAGAAAAGTACCTTTAGTTTGTGAAATGTGTGGTAGCAGAAATTATAATGTACCTAAAAAAGAAACATCAGCTAAGAGATTACAACTGAAGAAATATTGTTCCAGATGTAATGAACACACGATGCATAAAGAATCAAAGTAATGAGTTTATAAGTATATACTTTGAAGAGCATGGAGGTAAGGTTATGGCTAAAGATAAAGACGCAAGTAAGAATAAAGAAAGTTTCTTCCAAGGCGTTAAAAGCGAAATGGAAAAAACAAGTTGGCCTACGAAAGAAGAACTTTTTAAATATACTGTCATTGTAGTAGCTACAGTAATTTTCTTTATGGTCTTTTTCTGGGTATTAGACGTAGGTATTGGTAATTTAATTGAATTATTTAGATAAGAGTAAGGAGTGACAACATGTCTGAAGAAGTTGGGACTAAGCGTTGGTACGCAGTGCATACGTATTCTGGATATGAAAATAAAGTTAAAAAGAATTTAGAAAAAAGAGTAGAATCAATGAATATGACAGAGCAAATTTTTAGAGTTGTCATACCTGAAGAGGAAGAAACACAAGTTAAAGATGGGAAAGCAAAAAAACAAGTTAAAAAGACATTTCCTGGGTATGTTTTAGTAGAACTTATTATGACAGATGAATCATGGTATGTTGTACGTAATACACCAGGTGTCACAGGATTTGTTGGTTCAGCAGGTGCAGGTTCAAAACCTAATCCATTACTTCCTGAAGAAATGAGATTTATCTTAAAACAAATGGGACTTAAAGAAAAAACAATTGATGTAGAATTAGATGTAGGTGAACAAGTCCGCATCAAATCAGGACCATTTGCAAATCAAGTTGGTGAAGTTCAAGAAATCGAAGCAGATAAATTTAAATTAACTGTATTAGTCGATATGTTTGGTAGAGAAACACCAGTCGAAGTAGAATTCGATCAAATAGAAAAATTATAATCATTTTAAATTATAAAGTATGATTTGCTTAAAAAGATGAAATTTTACTATTGATTTTCAATTAAGTTTAATGTTAAAATAATGTGGTCGCGTTTTTAGAACGCTCATTTCGTCACGAAATGTTTATGAGTGGGAGGGCAAAACTGAGCCCTGTGACCACATCACGATATCAAGGAGGTGCACATCGTGGCTAAAAAAGTAGAAAAAGTAGTTAAATTACAAATTCCTGCAGGTAAAGCGAACCCAGCACCACCAGTTGGTCCAGCATTAGGTCAAGCAGGTGTGAACATCATGGGATTCTGTAAAGAATTCAATGCACGTACACAAGAACAAGCAGGTTTAATCATTCCGGTAGAAATCAGTGTATATGAAGATCGTTCATTTACATTCATTACTAAAACTCCACCGGCTCCAGTACTACTTAAAAAAGCAGCTGGCGTTGAAAAAGGTTCTGGTGAACCAAACAAAACTAAAGTTGCTACAGTAACTAAAGATCAAGTACGTGAAATTGCTCAAACAAAAATGCAAGACTTAAACGCTGCAGACGAAGAAGCAGCTATGCGTATTATCGAAGGTACTGCACGTAGTATGGGTATCACTGTACAATAATTATTAAATGAAAATTAGTTTGAATTTGAAATAAACTGATAGACGATAGCAGGTAACAGAAACGACAACATATATTGTCTATGATTAGTCTTTAGTAAATTAATATTTATTATTGACATCATCTGTTATCTGCTCTTAACTTGTGTAAATCACACAAGTAAGCGTGGGAGGAAATTCCGCTAAAACCACTAAAGGAGGAACAATAAATGGCTAAAAAAGGTAAAAAGTATCAAGAAGCAGCTAATAAAGTTGACCGTACTAAATACTATAGTGTTGAAGAAGCAATTAAATTAGCTAAAGAAACTAGTATCGCTAACTTTGATGCATCAGTTGAAGTAGCATTCCGTTTAGGTATTGATACACGTAAAAATGACCAACAAATCCGTGGTGCAGTAGTGCTACCAAACGGTACTGGTAAATCACAACGTGTATTAGTTTTCGCTAAAGGTGATAAAATTACAGAAGCAGAAGAAGCAGGCGCAGATTACGTAGGTGAATCTGAATATGCTCAAAAAATCCAACAAGGTTGGTTCGACTTTGACGTAGTAGTAGCAACACCTGACATGATGGGTGAAGTTGGTAAATTAGGTCGTGTATTAGGACCTAAAGGTTTAATGCCAAACCCTAAAACTGGTACAGTAACTATGGACGTTAAAAAAGCTGTAGAAGAAATTAAAGCTGGTAAAGTTGAATATCGTGCTGAAAAAGCAGGTATCGTACATGCTACGATTGGTAAAGTATCTTTCGACGAAGAAAAATTAGTTGAAAACTTTAATGCTTTACAAGATGTTTTAGCTAAAGCTAAACCAGCATCTGCTAAAGGTACTTACTTCAAATCTGTTGCTGTAACTACAACAATGGGTCCTGGAGTTAAAGTAGATACTTCAGCATTTAAACTTTAATTTTAAATATATTAATAGATTATAGACTGGTAGATAATAATTGCTTATTTTGAAAAAGATAAGATACATTTTCTTCCAGTCTTTTTTAAAAAAAACAATTGACATATCACAATAAACAAGTTATATTATTTATTGTGATTATTTTACCTAAGACAGTAGGAGTTAATTTTTAACTTAAAACAATATCCTACCGAGGCTAAAATTGACTTGAACGTGATGATTATTATAATGATCTTTCAAGCACTTTTTGCCGTGGGTAGAAAGTGCTTTTTTTATTAAAAAAGCACCAAAAATAAAAATGGAGGTGTCTGAATGTCTGCTATTATTGAAGCTAAAAAACAACAAGTTGACGTTATCGCTGAACAACTTAAAAATTCAGTTTCAACTGTTATTGTGGACTACCGTGGTTTAACGGTTGCGGAAGTAACTGATTTACGTGCTCAATTACGTGAAGCTGGTGTTGAGTATAAAGTATACAAAAACACATTAGTTCGTCGTGCAGCTGAAAAAGCAGGTATCGAAGGCTTAGATGAATTCTTAACTGGTCCTACAGCTATCGCTACAACTACTGATGATGTAGTTGCTCCAGCGAAAGTGATCTCAGGATTTGCTAAAGAACATGAAGCTTTAGAAATTAAAACAGGCGTTATGGAAGGTAACGTTATCTCAGCAGAAGAAGTTAAAACTGTTGGTTCATTACCTTCACACGATGGTCTTGTATCTATGCTTTTATCAGTATTACAAGCTCCAGTACGCAACTTCGCTTATGCGGTTAAAGCTGTTGGAGAACAAAAAGAAGAAAGCGCTGAATAATTGCGCATAAAATTTTAAAATAAATGGAGGAATAATAAAATGGCTAATCAAGAACAAATCATTGAAGCAATTAAAGAAATGTCAGTATTAGAATTAAACGATTTAGTAAAAGCAATTGAAGAAGAATTTGGTGTAACAGCAGCAGCTCCTGTAGCAGCAGCTGGTGCAGCTGGTGGCGGAGACGCTGGCGCAGAAAAAACTGAATTTGACGTTGAATTAACTTCAGCTGGATCTTCAAAAATCAAAGTTGTTAAAGCAGTTAAAGAAGCAACTGGCTTAGGCTTAAAAGACGCTAAAGAATTAGTAGACAACGCTCCTAAAGTAATCAAAGAAGCTGTTGCTAAAGAAGATGCTGAAAAACTTAAAGAACAATTAGAAGAAGTTGGAGCTACTGTAGAATTAAAATAATTCTAGTATCTTAACTTAATATATAAGTAAATCATTTTAACTTAGTCACTTTAGAGTGAAAGCGTTAATGATTACTTGCATTCTTTGAGAAATTAAAACCCCGTTATTGTTGATAACGGGGTTTTAATTCATTTTCTAATCAAATAGATGAACAAATAAAGAGGTGAAATCATGAGTCACTACTATGATGAAAATCCTGAAGTACAAAGTGATGAAAAAACAATTCAATACTTTTATCATAAATCTCAGTTAAAACTAACGACAGATGCGGGCGTTTTTTCAAAAGGAAAAGTAGATTTTGGGTCTGATTTATTAGTACGAACGTTTTTAAATGAACATCCACCAGGTCCAAGTAAACGTATCATTGATGTTGGCTGTGGTTATGGTCCTATTGGTTTAATGATTGCTAAAGTGTCACCACACCATCAAATGACTATGGTGGATGTGAATCATCGAGCTTTACATTTAGCTGAAAAGAACAAAAAGCAAAATCAAATTGATAATGTCATCATTACAGAAAGTGATGGTCTGTCACAAGTTGAGAATGAATACTTTGACTTTGTATTAACAAATCCACCAATTAGAGCTGGGAAAAATGTTGTTCATCGAATCTTTGAAGAAGCATATCAAAAGCTAAAAAATCAAGGTGAACTCTATGTTGTCATTCAGAAAAAGCAAGGTATGCCTTCTGCTAAAAAGAAAATGGAAGAAATATTTAATAATGTAGAAACTGTGAACAAAAGTAAAGGGTACTATATATTGAAGAGCCAAAAAGGTTGATTTCAAAATGGTATTCTGATATAGTTATAAAATGTAAAAATTTATGTTCAACAAGTGTGTACTTTTACGCAAATTGAGCACGATAAACAAGAATAAGAGAAGAATCGAAAATGGTGTCATCAATTGTGTTGCCGTTTTCTTTTTGTCTTGTTATGTGAAATTTTGTGTATAAGTTCAACACAATATTTGAGGGGTGAATCTGTTTGGCAGGTCAAGTTGTCCAATATGGAAGACATCGTAAACGTAGAAATTATGCGAGAATTTCAGAAGTATTAGAATTACCTAACTTAATAGAAATTCAAACTAAATCTTATGACTGGTTCTTAAAAGAAGGTTTATTAGAAATGTTCCGTGATATTTCACCAATTGAAGATTTCACTGGAAACCTATCTTTAGAATTTGTGGATTATAGATTAGGTGAACCAAAATATGATTTAGAAGAATCAAAAAACCGTGACGCTACTTATGCTGCACCTCTTCGTGTTAAAGTACGTCTCATTATCAAAGAAACTGGTGAAGTTAAAGAACAAGAAGTTTTCATGGGTGACTTCCCATTGATGACGGATACTGGTACGTTCGTAATTAATGGTGCAGAACGTGTTATCGTTTCACAATTAGTACGTTCACCATCAGTATATTTTAATGAAAAAATAGATAAAAATGGACGTGAAAATTACGACGCAACGATTATTCCAAACCGTGGCGCGTGGTTAGAATATGAAACAGATGCTAAAGACATCGTTTACGTTCGAATTGATAGAACACGTAAATTACCTTTAACAGTATTATTACGTGCTTTAGGATTCTCTAGTGATCAAGAAATTATCGATTTATTAGGAGATAGTGAATACTTACGTAATACGCTTGAAAAAGATAGTACTGAAAATACTGAACAAGCTTTATTAGAAATCTATGAACGTTTACGTCCTGGTGAACCACCAACAGTTGAAAACGCAAAAAGCTTATTATATTCACGTTTCTTCGACCCTAAACGCTATGATTTAGCAAGTGTTGGTCGCTATAAAACAAATAAAAAGTTACACCTAAAACATCGTTTATTTAACCAAAAATTAGCTGAACCAATCGTTGACAGCGAAACAGGTGAAATTGTTGCTGAAGAAGGAACAGTTTTAGATCGTCGTAAATTAGACGAAATTATGAATGTTTTAGAGTCAAATGCAAACAGTGAAGTGTTCGAGTTAGAAGGTAGCGTTATTGATGAACCTGTAGAAATTCAATCAATTAAAGTGTATGTTCCAAATGATGAAGAAGAACGCACTACAACAGTGATTGGTAATGCATTACCTGATTCAGAAGTGAAATGTATTACACCAGCAGATATTATTGCCTCAATGAGTTATTTCTTTAACTTATTGAATGGTATTGGTTATACAGATGATATTGACCATTTAGGTAATCGTCGTTTACGTTCAGTAGGTGAACTGTTACAAAACCAATTCCGAATTGGTTTATCTAGAATGGAACGTGTCGTTCGCGAAAGAATGTCTATTCAAGATACTGATTCAATTACACCACAACAATTAATTAATATTAGACCTGTAATTGCTTCAATTAAAGAATTCTTTGGTAGTTCTCAATTGTCTCAATTCATGGACCAAGCTAACCCATTAGCAGAGTTAACACATAAACGTCGTCTTTCTGCTTTAGGACCTGGTGGTTTAACACGTGAACGTGCACAAATGGAAGTTCGTGACGTACACTATTCTCACTATGGTCGTATGTGTCCAATTGAGACACCAGAGGGACCAAACATTGGTTTAATTAACTCATTATCTAGTTATGCACGTGTAAATGAATTTGGTTTTATCGAAACACCATATCGTAAAGTAGATATTGATACAAATTCAATTACTGATCAAATTGATTATTTAACTGCTGATGAAGAAGATAGCTATGTAGTTGCACAAGCCAATTCTCGTTTAGATGAAAATGGTCGTTTCCTAGATGATGAAGTGGTATGTCGTTTCCGTGGTAACAATACTGTTATGGCAAAAGAAAAAATGGACTACATGGATGTATCACCTAAACAAGTAGTATCAGCAGCGACAGCTTGTATCCCATTCCTTGAAAACGATGACTCTAACCGTGCGTTAATGGGTGCGAACATGCAACGTCAAGCAGTACCATTGATGAATCCTGAAGCTCCATTTGTGGGTACAGGTATGGAACATGTGGCAGCTCGTGACTCTGGTGCAGCAATTACTGCAAAACATAGAGGTCGTGTTGAACATGTTGAGTCTAATGAAATCCTAGTTCGTCGTTTAGTTGAGGAAAATGGAACTGAACATGAAGGCGAATTAGACCGTTACCCATTAGCTAAATTTAAACGTTCAAACTCTGGTACTTGTTATAACCAACGTCCAATCGTTTCTGTAGGTGACGTTGTAGAATACAATGAAATTTTAGCTGATGGTCCTTCAATGGAATTAGGAGAAATGGCATTAGGTCGTAACGTCGTTGTAGGTTTCATGACTTGGGACGGATATAACTATGAGGATGCCGTTATCATGAGTGAACGATTAGTTAAAGACGATGTATATACTTCAATTCATATTGAAGAATACGAATCTGAAGCACGTGATACTAAATTAGGACCTGAAGAAATTACACGTGATATTCCTAACGTTTCTGAAAATGCACTTAAAAACTTAGACGATCGTGGTATTATATACGTCGGTGCAGAAGTTAAAGATGGAGATATCTTAGTTGGTAAAGTAACGCCAAAAGGTGTCACAGAATTAACTGCAGAAGAACGATTATTACACGCCATCTTTGGTGAAAAAGCAAGAGAAGTTCGCGATACTTCATTACGTGTGCCACATGGTGCAGGTGGTATCGTTCTAGACGTTAAAGTATTTAATCGTGAAGAAGGCGATGATACTTTATCACCAGGTGTGAACCAACTTGTTCGTGTATATATCGTTCAAAAACGTAAAATCCATGTTGGGGACAAAATGTGTGGTCGTCATGGTAACAAAGGGGTTATCTCTAAGATTGTTCCTGAAGAAGATATGCCTTACTTACCAGATGGACGTCCAATCGATATCATGTTAAACCCACTAGGTGTACCATCACGTATGAACATTGGACAAGTTTTAGAGTTACATTTAGGTATGGCTGCTAAAAACTTAGGTATTCATGTTGCTTCTCCAGTATTCGATGGTGCAAACGACGATGATGTATGGTCTACAATCGAAGAGGCTGGTATGGCACGTGATGGTAAAACAGTATTATATGATGGACGTACTGGTGAACCATTCGATAATCGTATTTCTGTTGGAGTAATGTATATGCTTAAACTTGCTCACATGGTTGACGATAAATTGCATGCGCGTTCAACTGGACCTTACTCACTTGTTACACAACAACCACTTGGTGGTAAAGCACAATTCGGTGGACAACGTTTCGGTGAGATGGAGGTATGGGCACTTGAAGCTTATGGTGCAGCATACACATTACAAGAAATCTTAACTTATAAATCTGACGATACTGTAGGTCGTGTTAAAACATACGAATCTATCGTTAAAGGTGAAAACATTTCAAGACCAAGTGTTCCTGAATCATTCCGAGTATTGATGAAAGAATTACAAAGTTTAGGTTTAGATGTAAAAGTTATGGATGAACATGATAATGAAATCGAAATGGCCGATGTTGATGATGAAGATGCAACTGAGCGCAAAGTAGATTTACAACAAAAAGATGTTCCAGAAACTCAAAAAGAAACTAACGAATAATAAAATTATAAATTTAAGATGAATAAACATGAGTTGCGTAATTTTAATCTCATCAAGATTTAGATTGCGCACTGATGTGCATCTTATGTATGTGATGTCAGTTTCAGTAAATGTAAATCAATCAAATAGCACAGCTAATCTAAATTGAAGGAGGTAGGCTCCTTGATTGATGTAAATAATTTCCATTATATGAAAATCGGTTTAGCCTCACCTGAAAAAATCCGTTCTTGGTCATATGGTGAAGTGAAAAAACCAGAAACAATTAACTATCGTACTTTGAAACCTGAGAAAGATGGTCTTTTCTGTGAAAGAATTTTTGGACCTACAAAAGACTGGGAGTGTAGTTGTGGTAAGTACAAACGTGTACGCTACAAAGGCATGGTTTGTGACCGTTGTGGTGTAGAAGTCACAAAATCTAAAGTTCGTCGTGAAAGAATGGGTCATATTGAATTAGCAGCACCTGTTTCTCACATTTGGTACTTTAAAGGTATCCCAAGTCGTATGGGTCTTTTATTAGATATGTCTCCAAGATCATTAGAAGAAGTTATTTATTTTGCTTCTTATGTGGTTGTAGATCCAGGTCCAACTGGATTAGAGAAAAAATCATTATTATCTGAAGCTGAATTCAGAGAATATTATGATAAATACCCAGGTCAATTTGTAGCAAAAATGGGTGCAGAAGGTATTAAAGACCTATTAGAAGAAATTGACTTAGATGAAGAATTAAAAGCATTACGTGATGAATTAGAATCAGCAACTGGACAAAGATTAACACGTGCAATTAAACGTTTAGAAGTTGTGGAATCATTTAGAAATTCTGGAAATAATCCTTCATGGATGATTTTAGATGTACTACCAATTATTCCACCAGAAATTCGTCCTATGGTTCAATTAGATGGTGGACGTTTTGCAACAAGTGATTTAAATGATTTATATCGTCGTGTTATTAACCGTAATAATCGTTTGAAACGTTTATTAGATCTTGGTGCTCCTGGTATCATCGTTCAAAACGAAAAACGTATGTTACAAGAAGCAGTAGATGCACTAATCGATAATGGTCGTCGTGGTCGTCCAGTAACTGGTCCAGGTAATAGACCATTGAAATCTTTATCACATATGTTAAAAGGTAAACAAGGTCGTTTCCGTCAAAACTTACTTGGTAAACGTGTTGACTACTCAGGTCGTTCAGTTATCGCGGTAGGACCAAACTTAAAAATGTATCAATGTGGTCTTCCAAAAGAAATGGCACTTGAATTATTTAAACCTTTCGTCATGAAAGAATTAGTTCAACGTGAAATCGCAACAAACATTAAAAATGCGAAAAGTAAAATTGAACGCATGGATGATGAAGTATGGGATGTATTAGAAGATGTCATTAAAGAACACCCAGTATTACTTAACCGTGCGCCAACGCTTCACAGATTAGGTATTCAAGCTTTCGAACCTACTTTAGTAGAAGGGCGTGCAATCCGTTTACATCCACTTGTAACAACAGCTTATAACGCTGACTTTGATGGTGACCAAATGGCGGTACACGTACCATTATCTAAAGAAGCACAAGCTGAAGCACGTATGTTAATGTTAGCGGCACAAAATATCTTGAACCCTAAAGATGGTAAACCAGTTGTTACACCATCACAAGATATGGTATTAGGTAACTATTACTTAACTTTAGAACGTAAAGATGCTGTAAATACTGGTATAATCTTTAATGATACAAATGAAGTACTTAAAGCATATGCAAATGGTTATGTTCATCTACACACTCGTATAGGTTTACATGCGCGTTCACTTAATAACCCTACATTTACAGAAGAACAAAATAATAAAATTTTAGCTACTTCTGTAGGTAAAGTGATCTTTAATGAAATCATTCCAGATTCATTTGCATATATTAATGAGCCTACTCAAGAAAACTTAGAAGATAAAACACCTGATAAATATTTTGTTGATCCAACACAATTAGGTGAAGGTGGTCTTAAAGCTTACTTCGAAGAGCAAGAACTTACTGCACCTTTCAACAAAAAATTCTTAGGTAATATTATTGCTGAAGTATTTAACAGATTTAGCATCACAGATACATCAATGATGCTTGATCGCATGAAAGACTTAGGATTCAAGTTCTCATCTAAAGCTGGTATTACAGTTGGTGTATCTGATATCGTAGTACTTCCAGATAAACAACAAATTTTAGATGAACACGAAAAATTAGTAGAACGTGTATCTAAACAATTTAATCGTGGTTTAATCACTGAAGATGAACGTTACAATGCAGTTGTTGAAATTTGGACAGATGCTAAAGATCAAATTCAAGGCGAATTAATGCAATCACTTGAAAAAACAAACCCAATCTTTATGATGAGTGACTCAGGTGCCCGTGGTAACGCATCTAACTTCACACAATTAGCCGGTATGCGTGGATTAATGGCTGCGCCATCAGGTAAAATTATTGAGTTACCAATTACTTCATCATTCCGTGAAGGTTTAACAGTATTAGAATACTTCATCTCAACTCATGGTGCGCGTAAAGGTCTTGCCGATACAGCACTTAAAACAGCCGATTCAGGTTATCTTACTCGTCGTCTTGTTGATGTTGCACAAGATGTTATCGTTCGTGAAGAAGATTGTGGTACGGACCGTGGTTTATTAGTTTCTGATATTAAAGAAGGTACAGAAATGATTGAACCATTTATCGAACGTATTGAAGGCCGTTATTCTAAAGAAACAATTCGTCATCCTGAAACGGATGAAATCATTATTCGTCCTGATGAATTAATCACACCTGAAATTGCTAAGAAAATTACAGATGCAGGTATTGAAAAAATGTATATCCGTTCAGCATTTACATGTAATACTCGTCATGGTGTATGTGAAAAATGTTACGGTAAAAACCTTGCTACAGGTGAAAAAGTTGAAGTAGGTGAAGCAGTTGGTACTATTGCCGCTCAATCAATTGGTGAGCCTGGTACTCAACTTACAATGCGTACCTTCCATACAGGTGGGGTAGCAGGAAGCGATATCACTCAAGGTCTTCCTCGTATCCAAGAGATCTTTGAAGCACGTAACCCTAAAGGTCAAGCGGTAATTACTGAAATCGAAGGTGTCGTTGAAGATATTAAATTAGCAAAAGATCGCCAACAAGAAATTGTGATTAAAGGCGCTAATGAAACACGATCTTATCTTGCTTCAGGTACTTCAAGAATTAAAGTAGAAATTGGCCAATCAGTAGAACGTGGAGAAGTATTAACTGAAGGTTCTATTGAACCTAAGAACTTCTTAGCTGTTGCTGGTTTAAACGCGACTGAAAGCTACTTACTTAAAGAAGTGCAAAAAGTTTATCGTATGCAAGGTGTAGAAATTGATGATAAACACGTTGAAGTAATGGTTAGACAAATGTTACGTAAAGTAAGAATTATTGAAGCTGGTGACACTAAACTTCTACCAGGTTCATTAGTAGATATTCATAACTTTACTGATGCAAATAGAGAAGCGTTTAAAGAACGTAAACGCCCAGCTACTGCAAAACCAGTATTACTTGGTATTACTAAAGCATCTCTTGAAACAGAAAGCTTCTTATCTGCGGCTTCATTCCAAGAAACTACTCGTGTACTTACTGATGCTGCTATTAAAGGTAAACGCGATGACTTACTTGGACTTAAAGAGAATGTTATTATCGGTAAACTTATCCCAGCTGGTACAGGTATGAGACGTTATAGTGACGTTAAATACGATAAAGTGAGTACTCCAGTTGCTGAAGCTGACGAAGCAGAAGTGACTGAGTAATTAATGTGAAAGTAACTTGGAACTTTAATTTGTTCCAAGTTCTTTTCTTTTAATATTTACAGAAAATGATAAAAAATGTTGACTAATTATTATATAAAGTGTTATTATTGTAAAGGTTGATGCAAGCAGAACTTTGGAGGATATTTAATGTCTAATGAAAAAGTTGCACGCTTTAACAAACAACATTTTGTAGTTGGTCTTAAACAAACGTTAAAAGCGTTGAAAAAAGATCAAGTTGCATCATTGATTATTGCTAAAGATGTTGAGATATACTTATTAGCTCAAGTATTTAGCCAAATCAATCATAAAAGCATACCGATTACTTATTTCGAAAGCAAATCGGCTTTAGGAAAAGCAGTAGGTATTAATGTTAATGCGACAATTGTTGCGTTATTGAATGAGAATTAGTAAGTTTTTACACTTACTAAATTTTATTTAACCTAAAAATGAACCACCTGGATGTGTGGAATTAAAAAATGAAGAGAGGAGGACATTCAATGCCAACTATTAATCAATTAGTACGTAAACCTAGACAAAGTAAATCTAAAAAATCAGATTCACCAGCGTTAAACAGAGGTTTCAATAGTAAAAAGAAACAATTTACTAACTTAAACTCACCTCAAAAACGTGGTGTTTGTACTCGTGTAGGTACAATGACACCTAAAAAACCTAACTCAGCGTTACGTAAATACGCTCGTGTGCGTTTATCAAACAACATTGAAATCAACGCATACATTCCTGGTATCGGCCATAACTTACAAGAACACAGTGTTGTACTTGTACGTGGTGGACGTGTAAAAGACTTACCTGGTGTGCGTTACCATATTGTACGTGGTGCACTTGATACTTCAGGTGTAGATGGACGTAGACAAGGACGTTCATTATACGGAACTAAAAAACCTAAAAATTAAGTTTAAGATTGTGTAAATTTTACTATCAATTTTTAAGAATATATTATAATAGGAAGGGAGGACTTTATAATGCCTCGTAAAGGATCAGTACCTAAAAGAGACGTATTACCAGATCCAATTCATAACTCTAAGTTAGTTACAAAATTAATTAACAAAATTATGTTAGATGGTAAACGCGGAACAGCACAAAGAATTCTTTATTCTGCATTTGACCTTGTAGAACAACGCAGTGGTCGTGATGCTTTAGAAGTATTCGAAGAAGCTATTAACAACATTATGCCAGTATTAGAAGTAAAAGCGCGTCGTGTAGGTGGTTCAAACTACCAAGTACCTGTTGAGGTGCGCCCAGAACGTCGTACAACTTTAGGATTACGTTGGTTAGTAAACTACGCTCGTCTTCGTGGTGAAAAAACTATGGAAGATCGTTTAGCTAACGAAATCTTAGATGCTGCTAACAATACAGGTGGTGCAGTCAAAAAACGTGAGGACACTCACAAAATGGCTGAAGCGAACAAAGCATTCGCTCACTATCGTTGGTAAGATTGAAGCTTTAACCCTGAGTGTGTTCCGTCATATTGGTTTACCAAGTAAAATGGTTCATGCTTAGGGCATCGCCATATTCTATAGTACTTATTCAGTAATAACTGGAAGGAGAAAAACAATGGCTAGAGAATTTTCTTTGAAAAACACTCGTAATATCGGTATCATGGCTCACATCGATGCTGGTAAAACTACAACGACTGAACGTATTCTTTATTATACAGGTCGTATCCACAAAATTGGTGAAACACATGAAGGTGCTTCACAAATGGACTGGATGGAACAAGAACAAGATCGTGGTATTACAATCACATCAGCTGCAACAACAGCTTCTTGGAAAGACCACCGTGTTAACATTATCGATACACCAGGACACGTAGACTTCACTGTAGAAGTTGAACGTTCATTACGTGTACTTGACGGTGCGGTTACTGTACTTGATGCTCAATCAGGTGTAGAACCTCAAACTGAAACAGTTTGGCGTCAAGCTACTACTTATGGTGTTCCTCGTATTGTATTCGTTAACAAAATGGATAAACTTGGTGCAAACTTTGAGTATTCAGTAAGTACATTACATGATCGCTTACAAGCAAATGCAGCACCTATCCAATTACCAATTGGTGCCGAAGATGAATTTGAAGCAATCATTGACTTAGTTGAAATGAAATGTTTCAAATATACAAATGACTTAGGTACAGAAATTGAAGAAATTGAAATTCCTGAAGATCACAAAGAAAGAGCAGAAGAAGCTCGTTCTAACTTAATCGAAGCAGTTGCAGAAACTAGCGACGAATTAATGGAAAAATATCTTGGTGACGAAGAAATTTCAGTAGCTGAATTAAAAAATGCTATCCGTCAAGCAACTACTGACGTAGAATTCTACCCAGTACTTTGTGGTACAGCATTCAAAAACAAAGGTGTTCAATTAATGCTTAATGCAGTAATTGATTACTTACCATCACCATTAGATGTTAAACCTATCGTAGGTCATCGTGCTGAAAATCCTGATGAAGAAGTCATTGCAAAAGCTGACGATAATGCTGAATTCGCAGCGTTAGCTTTCAAAGTTATGACTGACCCTTATGTTGGTAAATTAACTTTCTTCCGTGTATATTCAGGTACGTTAACATCTGGTTCATACGTTAAAAACTCAACAAAAGATAAACGTGAACGTGTAGGTCGTTTATTACAAATGCATGCGAACTCTCGTCAAGAAATTGACACTGTTTACTCAGGAGATATCGCTGCAGCTGTAGGTCTTAAAGAAACAGGTACTGGTGACACTTTATGTGGTGAGAAAAATGACATTATCTTGGAATCAATGGAATTCCCAGAACCAGTTATTCACTTATCAGTAGAACCTAAGTCTAAAGCTGACCAAGATAAAATGACTCAAGCTTTAGTTAAATTACAAGAAGAAGACCCTACTTTCCATGCACATACTGACGAAGAAACTGGACAAGTTATCATCGGTGGTATGGGTGAGTTACACTTAGATATCTTAGTAGACCGTATGAAAAAAGAATTCAACGTTGAATGTAACGTAGGTGCACCAATGGTTTCATATCGTGAAACATTTAAACAATCTGCTCAAGTTCAAGGTAAATTCTCTCGTCAATCAGGTGGTCGTGGACAATATGGTGATGTTCATATTGAATTCACTCCAAATGAAACTGGCGCAGGTTTCGAATTCGAAAACGCTATCGTTGGTGGTGTAGTTCCTCGTGAATACATTCCATCAGTTGAAGCTGGTCTTAAAGATGCTATGGAAAACGGTGTATTAGCTGGTTATCCATTAATTGATGTTAAAGCTAAATTATTTGATGGTTCATACCATGATGTCGATTCATCAGAAATGGCCTTCAAAATTGCTGCATCATTAGCACTTAAAGAAGCTGCTAAAAAATGTGATCCAGTTATCTTAGAACCAATGATGAAAGTTACAATCGAAATGCCTGAAGAATACATGGGTGATATCATGGGTGACGTAACAGCTCGTCGTGGACGTGTTGATGGTATGGAACCACGTGGTAATGCACAAGTTGTTAACGCTTATGTACCACTTTCAGAAATGTTTGGTTATGCAACTTCATTACGTTCTAACACTCAAGGTCGCGGTACTTACACTATGTACTTTGACCATTATGCAGAAGTTCCAAAATCAATTGCTGAAGAAATCATCAAAAAAAATAAAGGTGAATAATATAACTTGTTTTAACTAGTAAATCTAGGTAAAATACAGCTTGAGCTTATTAATTAAGCATTCATCTTTATGAATTGATTTTTTATCCAAAATGCATTATAAAAGAACTATGAATTCTTTTTAGAACAATCATTATGTCTCATGATAGTGAGTAACTATCATGAGAGATAATATTGAAATAACTTTAACTAGAATAGGAGAGATTTAATAATGGCAAAAGAAAAATTTGATCGCTCAAAAGAACATGCCAATATTGGTACTATCGGTCACGTTGACCATGGTAAAACTACTTTAAAAGCTGCTATCGCAACTGTATTAGCTAAAAATGGTGACACTGTAGCACAATCATATGACATGATTGACAACGCTCCAGAAGAAAAAGAACGTGGTATTACAATCAATACTGCACACATCGAATATCAAACTGACAAACGTCACTATGCTCACGTTGACTGCCCAGGACACGCTGACTATGTTAAAAATATGATCACTGGTGCTGCTCAAATGGACGGTGGTATCTTAGTAGTATCTGCTGCTGACGGTCCAATGCCACAAACTCGTGAACACATTCTTTTATCACGTAACGTTGGTGTACCAGCATTAGTAGTATTCTTAAACAAAGTTGACATGGTTGACGATGAAGAATTATTAGAATTAGTTGAAATGGAAGTACGTGACTTATTATCTGAATACGACTTCCCAGGTGACGACGTACCTGTAATTGCTGGTTCAGCTTTAAAAGCTTTAGAAGGCGATGCTCAATACGAAGAAAAAATCTTAGAATTAATGCAAGCAGTTGATGATTACATTCCAACTCCAGAACGTGACTCTGATAAACCATTCATGATGCCAGTTGAGGACGTATTCTCAATCACTGGTCGTGGTACTGTTGCTACAGGCCGTGTTGAACGTGGTCAAATCAAAGTTGGTGAAGAAGTTGAAATTATTGGTATCAAAGAAACTTCTAAAACAACTGTTACTGGTGTAGAAATGTTCCGTAAATTATTAGACTACGCTGAAGCTGGTGACAACATCGGTGCTTTATTACGTGGTGTTGCTCGTGAAGATGTACAACGTGGTCAAGTATTAGCTGCTCCAGGTTCAATTACACCTCACACAAAATTCAAAGCAGACGTATACGTTTTATCAAAAGATGAAGGTGGACGTCATACTCCATTCTTCACTAACTATCGTCCACAATTCTATTTCCGTACTACTGACGTAACTGGTGTTGTTAACTTACCAGAAGGTACTGAAATGGTAATGCCTGGCGACAACGTTGAAATGACAGTAGAATTAATCGCTCCTATCGCGATTGAAGACGGTACTCGTTTCTCAATCCGTGAAGGTGGACGTACTGTAGGATCAGGCGTTGTAACTGAAATCTTCGAATAATTTATTATTTGATATAGAAGACTCCCTTATTGGGAGTCTTTTTTTATTTGAAAATAAGACTTAAGTTCACTGTACTTTTATTTAGTAAAAAATATTAATAAAACAGCCCATAGATAAATACTATCTATGAGCTGTTTCAATCGTTTATATTCTAAGATTTACGATACATATTTAACAAAGAATTAAAAAACGCTTTCAAGTTCTAAGATTTTAAGAAATTCGCTTGCAGCATATTTAAATGCTGCTTCATCAATATCAAAATGCGGATTGTGATGTGGGGCTGTAATACCCTTATCAGCATTGCCACATCCAGTTAAGAAAAATGCGCCAGGTCGGACTTTTAGATAGTGTGAAAAGTCTTCACCAATCATCATCAATTCTGATTTATTAAAACGTAAATGTAAATCATTTGCCGCTTGTTTAACTGTTTCATAAGCTTCTTCATGATTATGAACTGGTAAATACCCTCTAATATATTCCATGTCATAAGTGATATCATTCGCTAATGCAAGACCTTGTAATAACTTATCCATTTTCTCTTGAACATGAGCTTGCAGTTTTGTATCAAAGGTACGTACTGTCCCTTTGCAAAATGCCGAATCTGGAATAACACTATCAGAAGAACCTGCTTGTACCATACCAAAGGTTAATACTGCTTCTTTTACAGGATCGATGGTACGAGAAATGATTTTTTGAGCACTTAGTATAAACTCAGCCATAATTACAATTGGATCAATTGTTTCATGAGGTTTAGCACCATGTCCTCCTTTACCTTTAATGGTAATCGAGAATTCATCTGGAGAAGCCATGATTGCACCTGGTCTTGAATAAATTGTACCAGTGGGATAACCACTCCAAAGATGAGTACCATAAATTTTATCAACATCGTTTAAACAGCCATCATCAATCATTTCTTGAGAGCCACCTGGCATAATCTCTTCACCATATTGAAAAATAAATACAACATTTCCTTTTAATAAGTGGCGATGTTCATGAACAATTTCAGCAACACCTAATAAAATAGCAGTATGACCATCGTGACCACATGCATGCATAAAACCATCGTTTTTAGATTTATATGGAACGTCGTTTAATTCTTGGACTGGTAATGCATCGAAGTCTGCACGAAATGCAATAGTTGGACCATTTTCTTTCCCTTTAAAAGTTGCCTTGATACCATTTCGTCCTACAGGTGACACAATCTCACAGTCTAAATGACTTAACTGATTGAGAATGTAGTTATGTGTCCACGTTTCTTCAAAAGAAGGCTCTGGATATTGATGCATATAACGACGCATTTGAATCATTCTATTTTCTTTTTCACTGGCTAATTGAAACCAATCAAACACATTGACCACTTCTTCCTAATTATTATGAACTTTAGTATAACAAATTCTACTAAAACTCAGTAGTCACTCATTGTAATTTTAATAAAAGACACACTATCAAATATTAAATGAATTATCTTATAACATAAAATGATTATGATGATAATAAATTATGATGAATCAATAACAAAAGAGAAATGATGAGGCACATGGTTCAGTTGTGATAGATAAAGGCGCAGGAATAGTAAAACATTTAGGCTTACAAGACAAAATTGATTTCCAAAGCGGTACATTATCTAAAGCTATCGATGTCGTAGGTGATGATGTCGCACGCACTAAAAAATGTTAGATCAAGCATTTAAAGTATTAAAAGTTAGAAAAGGGTTAAATATTATTAAATAAACATTTAATTAATTTGAGTAATCTATTAGTTTTAATGTATAAATGGATTGTTTTTCATTTTTAGTGGTACACTAATTGTAAAAAAGAGGTGTATACATGCTTGAATTAAGAAAACTAGAGTATAAAGATAAAGAAAGTTTAATTCGATATTTACAATATTGGTATGATAACAATGAGAAAATTATTCCATCTAATATTGATGTCGCACATTATCAATCTTTTGAACAAATGGTAGAACAATTGCATCATCCACCCGTAAATATGAATACCGTTCCTTCTACAACATTATTTTATTTTAAAAATGATGATATTGTTGGTGCAGTAAATATTCGTCATGAACTTAATGATAAATTAAAAAATATCGGAGGACATGTAGGCTATGGCGTCGCCAAACCATACAGAGGAAATGGTTATGCTTCAAGCATGTTAGAAGAAGCACTAAATAGACTAAATAAAATGGGGATACATAAAGTATTAATGACATGTAATCCTTATAATGATGCTTCACAAAAAGTAATAAAAAAACATGGAGGATATGAAATTAATTCGTATATTAAAAAAAACGGTCAGCCAGTAAGTCGATTTGAAATTCTAAATGATGGAAGGTGAAACTGTGAAAGATTTAAAAGTCGTATATGCACTCATACAAAATCAAGAAAGAAAAGTATTACTTGTTAATAATACAGATGGCGGGGGGTGGTCATTACCAGGAGGAAAGGTAAAAAAGGGAGAAACACTAGTTGAAGCTTTGAAACGTGAAGTAATGGAAGAAACAGGTCTTAATGCTAAGATTGGAGATATCGTAAGTATTAATGAAGGTAAATCCACTCAAATGAATGTACATACATTATTTATTATGTTTAAAGCTTCAATTCAAAATGAAGTAATAGATATACAAATGAAAGATGAAATTTCAGAAACAAAATGGATGACCATCGAAGAAGCAGACCAAAAACTTACATATTATAATCACAGTTTAAAAGTATTTTTAGATAATAAAGCCACCTATTATAATGAAGGTGTTATAGATTGAAAAACAGGTATTACAACAATCATTTATAGTAAGATATAAAAAAATCACTTTTCTCATAAGAAAAGTGATGGGTGTCAAAAGTTTATAAATAGTTTCATAGTGTTATGAAATCGCAAGGCACTTTACTATGTAAACTGTACCTTTTATTTATAATATAAAGATATCATCAATTGTATATCATCACAATAATAAGTTAATAAAAACTATAAAAAATATTAATATTCAATTGATTAGAATATATAATGATTAAATTGGATGATTGCTACTTCTAATCTATTGTTTAACAATATCCAAACAGTGGAGGTCTATGAAATGCTCGTTTTAAATGAACAGGATCAACAAAACTTATTAGATATGAAAGAAGTGATTGAAGAAGTCGGTCACGCGTTACAGGTGTTTTCAGAAGGAAAAACTGAAACGCCATTACGTTATGTATTACCTTTTAATAAAGAAAATAGATATTTAGTGATGCCAGCTTTATCAGACGAATTAAATATTGTCGGTATTAAAACAGTCACTTTCGCCCCTAATAATCCTAAACTAGATAAAAAAACAATTACAGGATCCGTATTGCTGAGTGATTATGATACAGGAGAAACCCTTGCTGTACTTGATGGTAGTTATTTAACTAAGATTCGTACTGGCGCCATTTCAGGTGTAGCTACAAAATATTTAGCACGTGAAGATGCAAAAACATTGTGTGTGATTGGTGCTGGAGATCAAGCTGAGGGGCTCATTGCAGCGATATTAGCAGTGAGAGATATTGAAATGCTTCATATCTCGAGTCGTACAAGATCCAAAGCTGAAAAATTGGCTGAATTTGTGAAACAAACGTATCACGTGTCAACAAAAGTCTTCGATGAAGCAGATCAAGCCATGGAAAACGCAGATATTGTTGTGACAGCTACAAATTCAAATAAAACGGTGTATTCTCATTCATTACATCCCGGCGTTCATTTAAATGCAGTAGGTTCATTTAAACCTGAAATGCAAGAACTACCTTCAGAAACGATGTTGATTGCTAATAAAATAGTTGTTGAGTCTACAGAAGCAGCAATGGAAGAAACAGGTGATTTAAAAGTACCATTAGAAGAAGGTATTATTACTGAGCAATCACTACATGGTGAATTAGGAGATATTGTAAGTGGAAAAATATCTGGACGTGATGATGAAGAAGAAGTGACAGTATTTAAATCAGTAGGTTTAGCTATTGTAGATATAGTGGTGGCACAATACTTTTATAAAAAAGCTCAACAAACTAATTAACCATATACTGTATAAAAAAATAGATACCGTATCAGTGATAACATAAACATGGCTGATACGGTATTTTTATTGTATAAAGAAAATCAATAAGAGTGATACAAAGTATTTCTTCATATTCGCCTTCTTTTAAAAATAATTTACAAGTTTATAGTAGCCTATAGACATTGAGATATAAGAAGGAAAAAAATAATTTACGATAATTTTAAAAATGATTAACAAACAAAACGTAAGTTAAATCAAATAATTTATTAGAAGAATAAAATTATCACTTTAACGTACAATCTAATGATATATGTAAGCATTTTTATAATATAGTGAATCGAAGAATATGGGAAGTTCTAAAAAGACACTATTAGGATATATAAGACAAAGGGAGAAATGACAATGAAGAGAATTGTAATTACAGGAGCACTAGGACAAATAGGAACTGAATTGGTACTAAAATGTAGACAATTATATGGGAAAAATAATGTATTAGCCACTGATATTAGAGAGCTAGAACCACATTCATTGATTAGTGACAGCCCATTTGAATTACTTGATGTAACAGATCGTGACGCAATGATGGCTGTAGTAAAAGATTTTAAAGCAGATACACTTATGCATATGGCTGCGTTACTTTCTGTAACAGCTGAAAAAAATCCGTTGCAGGCTTGGGATTTAAATATGGGTGGGTTAATGAATGCTTTAGAAACTGCAAGAATGTATGACTTACATTTCTTTATGCCAAGTTCAATTGGGGCATTTGGTGCGTCTACACCTAAGAAAAACACACCTCAAAATACGATTCAACAACCGACAACAATGTACGGGATAAATAAAGTTACAGGTGAATTATTATGCCAATATTACTTTAAAAAATTTGGTGTCGACACACGTAGTGTAAGATTTCCAGGGCTCATTTCACATGTCAAAGAGCCAGGTGGAGGTACTACAGATTACGCAGTAGAAATATATTTCGAAGCGGTTAGACATGGTCACTACACGAGCTATATCGCTAAAAATACGTATATGGATATGATGTATATGGATGATGCCATTGATGCGATTATTCAACTTATGGAAGCGGATAGTAAGAAACTTGTAACACGCAATGGTTATAATTTAAGCGCAATGAGTCTTGAACCTGAGATGATTAAGAAAGAAATTCAGAAATATATTCCAGAATTCACCTTAGATTATGATGTCGATCCAGTAAGACAAACGATTGCAGATACATGGCCAGATAATATTGATACCAGTTATTCTCGAAAAGAATGGGGCTTTAATCCAAAGTATCATTTGGCTAAAATGACAGAAACAATGATACGAACGATTAAAGAAAAGACATAAGTTCATAATTAAAAAGGTGCCTTTGGAATTTGACTCTCTTTTAAAGAATAAAAAAAGAAAAGGGTTTCATTTTTTATTTTGTTTGAATTTTTAGAAAATTTATTGAATAGACTATCTGAGATTGCTATAATTTATATTAAATCTTATTCATGAAATATATTAGGAGGCTTCAACATGTCAGAAAAAGTTAAATTTGAACAACGTGACACACTTAAAGAAAAACCAGAAGGAAATCTTGGATTTGGGCAATATTTTACTGACTATATGTTAAGTGTAGATTATGATGAAGAAAAAGGCGGTTGGCAAGAATTAAAAATTATTCCTTATGCACCGTTTGAAATTTCTCCAGCAGCACAAAGTTTACACTATGGTCAAGCTGTATTTGAAGGTTTAAAAGCATATAAACATAATGGTGAGGTCGTATTATTCCGTCCAGATCAAAACTTCAAACGTATCAATGATTCATTAGCGCGTTTAGAAATGCCTAAAGTAGATGAAGAATTATTATTAGATGGTTTGAAACAACTTGTTGATATCGAACGTGATTGGGTACCAGAAGGCGAGGGTCAATCTTTATATATTCGTCCATTCGTATTCGCTACAGAAGGTATTTTAGGTGTTCGTGCTTCTAAAAAATATAAATTATTAATTATCTTATCTCCATCAGGTGCTTACTACGGCGGTGATACATTAAAATCAACAAAAATTTATGTTGAAGATGAATATGTACGTGCAGTTCGTGGGGGTGTAGGTTTTGCTAAAGTAGCAGGTAACTATGCAGCAAGTTTATTAGCACAAACGAATGCGAATAACTTAGGATATGATCAAGTATTATGGTTGGACGGCGTTGAACAAAAATATGTTGAAGAAGTAGGTAGTATGAACATTTTCTTCGTTGAAAATGGCAAATTAGTAACACCTGCGTTAAATGGTAGTATTTTACCTGGTATTACACGTAAATCAATTATCGAATTAGCAAAAGAATTAGGCTATGAAGTCGAAGAACGTAAAGTATCTATTGATGAATTATTCGAAGCTTACGATAAAGGTGAATTAACAGAAGTATTTGGTTCTGGTACGGCAGCAGTCATCTCTCCAGTAGGTACGTTAAAATATGAAGATAGAGAAATTGTGATTAATAATAATGAACCTGGAGAAATCACTAAAAAATTATATGACACATACATTGGCATCCAAAGTGGTAAATTAGAAGATAAACATGGCTGGAGAGTTATTGTGCCAGAATATAAATAACTTGTGAAAACAAGCTAGAAACGTTATAACTACGCGGTTTCTAGCTTGTTGTTTTTTTAATAATTATAAATTGAATACGTTTTGAATACGTTATTGTTAAAAACTAATATAATTTGCAAACTTCTCAGCAACTTTTTCACGTTGTTTTTCGGTAATATGAGCATAAACATCCATGGTTGTATTAATATCGCCATGTCCGAGTCTATCTTGCACTTCTTGAATAGATAAGCCCGCTTCAAATAATAATGAACAATGAGTATGTCTAAAACCATGAATTTTAATTTTTTTAAAGTTATATTTCTTACATATTTTATCCATTGCTTTATTGGGGTGCTGCACTTGAAGACGTTTATTTGTTCGTAAATTGGTAAATAAACATTGTGATTTATTACTTGTGTTATGTCCATGCATTAAACAAAGTTTACGTTGTTCTACGCGCCAATTTTTTAATATTGAAAGCGTACGATCATCAATGCTTATAACTCTTATAGATGAATGAGTTTTAGGAGGCTGTATAATCTCTTTACTGTTAAGTCCAATAGTAACAGTTTTATCTATACTGATTGTTTTATTTTTAAAGTTTATATCTTCCCAAGTTAAAGCCATTAATTCCCCTCTACGCATACCTGTAAATCCTAAAAGTCGAAACATAGCATAATACATTAAATCGTCTTTAATAAGTTCTAGAAATTGTTTTAATTCATCACTAGAATAATAGGTTAAATGCTCATTGCTTTTATTTCTTGTTCTTTTCGGTAATTTAGTATATTTAAATGGATTCTCATGTATTATTTTTAACATAACAGCATATTCAAATACATTCGCAGCATATACCTTAATATTTCTAAAATCCTTATAATTTTCTATCCAGTAGTTTATAACTTTTTGACAATAAGGCGTAGTAATACTTTGAATAGGCATATTATCAAATTCTTTAAGTATTTTTATTTTAAACATATTACTAACTCTAACAAATGTACTTTCTCTAACGGTGCATTTATATTGCTCTATCCATAACTCATATACTTGTTTAAAAGTCGTAATATCATTATTTAGAAATCCCTTACTTTGTATCTCTGTTTGCAGCTTAGCTTCTGCAATTTTGGCCTCTCTCTCAGTTTTAAAGCCACGTCTTGTTGTCCGCTTCTGCTTACGAGTAATTGGATCAACACCGAGATATGCAACGAACATATACGCCGTTGAGCCGTCTTTCTTTTTATATTTCTTAATCATTGTAAATCAATCCTTTCTACTTGCCCGCATGCGTTTGATTGGATTGAACACACCTTTGAGAATGGTTACTCATTGGTGCGGTAATAGTAATAATATTGTTGTAAGTGAATTTATGGGAGGGTAGGCGAGCTACCCAATAATTATTCTTGAAATAATAAGCAATGTAACTTATAATGTGATTAAGATAACTCGAGAAGGATTAACGCTGGGTCCCAAAAAGGGGTAGGTGCATACGCACTGAGCATTCCTATGTGCCTGGGGTTATCTTTTTTTATTTTTTAAACTATCAACTAATTGTTTACTTAAGTTTTCCATCTCTCAACCTCCTTTAATTAATTACTCATCATCTTCTAATAAATTTGTTACATTAACCGTTATTTCTTTTGTAGTAGGGTTAATGCTTACATCCTCTCCATATCCTAATGATTTTACTTGAATAGTATCGTTTACTAATTTTAATGCTATTTCAACATGTTGATAATCTTGCAAAATTAACAAAGTATCTTCATTTGTCACAACATCATGTGATCCTTTTCCGTTAATAGTAACTTTCCAATCATTGAAGTACATTCTATCTTTCTCCTTTAATTAAATTTAAATATAAACGACTATGTAATGCTATATTAATGTGTAAATAGTATGTATGAACTCGTAAGCAAAAGAAAAAAAGGTTAGAAATTTTTATTAATATATTTTTTTAAATCAAATATTTGATTTTGTAAATATTTATATTTTTCATAACTTACTGTATCAATTACTAAATTCTTATCAAAAATTTCATCATCAATATTTTCTTTGGAATTTTTAGTAGTATTATTAATAACAAAGTAATCATTTATTTCATTTGATAGAATATCTAATTTTCTATTTAACATGAAACTAAGTATTTTTGGATATTGCTTGCCAATAGTTTCTAAAATATCTATTAAAAAGAGAATTATATTTTTAAATTCTTTTGATTCTAAGTTTATAAGAGCAACCAAATTATTTATAATATCAGATTTATACAACATTTCATTCATTGAATCATTATCATTTTGTAAATTATGCATAACTACATCTGTCATTCTATTAATTAATTTATCTTTATTATCTTTTTCTTGATAAGTAGATTTATTTTCTAATGAAATAGCTAATAAAATTCGATTTTGTAATTTAACAAAATAAAATCTTTGCGACTTTGGAATAACGATTGTATATTCATAATATTCAAAGTCATCTAATAAGTTGAAAAAAGCTTTAATATTAGATTTAATCATAATCTCTAGTTCATTAGGGTTATTATTTAACAATTTAACTAATTGAAAATTATCTACAAATTCTCCATAGAGTAACTCTTCTACAGTTATACTTACTAAATCAGCGATCTCTCTTAATCTGCTTGCATTAGGTAAAGAAATACCTTTTTCCCATGTTGCTACATTTCCTTTGCTAGCTCCAAACAATTCCCCAAACGATTCTTGAGTAAGTCCTTTTTGTTGTCGAATAGATTTGATTCTTTTACCTACTTCTTCTTTATTATACGAATACATAATTTTCCTCCTCAACACTAATTATAATAAATAATAGGGATAAATTAAATAGAAAGTTCTAAAAAGTACAAAAAATTATTGACTTAGTAAAAAGTAAGATGATAATATGTATTTGTAAGTTCTAAAAAGTTTTGAATAGAGGTGTTAAAATGACAATTAATAAAATCAAAGGTTATAGAAATTACTTAAATTTGACGCAAGAAGGTATGGGACAAAAATTAGGTATTTCAAAGCAAAGTTACTATAACAAAGAGACAAATAAGTCTAGCTTTACCGATGAAGAAAAGAAAAAATTTAAAGAATTATTATTGCCTTATTTTCCAAATATAACTATGGAAGATATATTTTTTTAATTATTAGTTCTAAAAAGTTCATAATGGAGGGTTGGATATGGCAGAACAGCAACCAATACTAAGTGAGTCCGCTTCTTTAGAATTAGCAAACGGTATCTTAAAACTTGCCGAACAGATAGCGCAGCGAAAGATAGAGCAACAACAAAAGAGATGGGCTACACAAACAGAATTAAGAAAGTTATACAGATGTACACATAGTGATATTACCGAGTGGGAACGTTTAGGTCTAACTAAACGAAAGCAAGGACGCAGTTATTATTATGATCTCAAAGAAGTTGAAGAATTTTTACTATCACAGAAAAAATAAATTATCTAAGTCCCGCATGTTAGTAATTTGTGATTGAACGATAGTATTAATTCAATTTTAAGGTGGTGTTTAAATTGATTAGATTTCTGAATGAACTCGCTTATATCTGTGTAATTACTATATTTCTAAATATGTATTCTGAATTACATTATGCGTTAGTGTTTTTCTTATTTGGAAGTATGATTGCAGCGATTAAATATGATATTCGAGATGAAGAGTATTCATATCTCTATAAAGCATATAGAGAGCATTTACAAGACAGTAAAAGAATTTAAGTAGAATGTATCAAAATAATAAACCGCTTCTCTATGAAGCAATAGGAGGATTTAAAAATGGATAATCAAGATGTTCGAGTAATCAAAGAAATATATGAGTTATTAAATAGTGCAATAAATGATAAACGACAAATTTATGTTCATTTAGTAGAAGAAGGCAACCAAAAATGGAAAGAGACGCTTAATCGTGAACAACAATTACAATTCATTTGTGAGTTGGTTATGCAGCAAATAGAAAACAATTTCGAGTGGGAGGAATAAAAATGAATTGGGAAATTAAAAATATATTGAGTGATATGGAAATAATTAAAGAAAAAATTAATGATGTAATGACATCTTTTACATGGTTTGATGAAGAATATTTTACTCATGAACCTAATCATGTATTAAATAAAAATGAAATTTTAGCACATGGTTATAGATATCATGAACATAGAATACAAAATACACAAACGATTGATTTAATGTGTATGTACTTAAAAGAATTTGATAGCTTACTAGAGCAATTTAAAGAATTAGATAAAAAAGAAACGTTATCAGAAAGCGACCAAACCACTGATAACGAACAGTTAAAAAACTAATAAACTACTGAAAGGATAGCATTTTATGACTAATAAAATCAAGTGTTCGAAAGGTTACGGCGTAATTACACAAAGTGTTATGTCTAGCAAAGATATCAGTATCGAAGCTAAAGCATTATATTGCTATTACATGGCACATGTAGGGGACAATATTATTCCTAGTGCTACGCAAACATGCAACGACCTACAAATAAGCTATAAGCGGTTTAAAACACTACGAACACAATTATTTGAAAGAGGTTACTTATAAAATTAACAACAAACGAGGAGGACAATCGTGAGTGATAGATTAATAGATTATACAGGAGGCTACGGGAATGTTTATAAAACTATTACTAAAGATTCTAATTTGAGTATTGAGGCTAAAGGCATTTATGCTTACTTGTCCTCTTACGCTGGTGGTAAAGATGTAGCCTTTCCAAGTATTAGCTTGATATGTCATGAGCTTAATATCAGTGAAAAAAGATTTTATAAACATAGAAAAGAGCTCATTGATAAAAATATTATTTCAGTTCATAGAGAACGTACAAATAATGGTTTTAGTAAATCAATATATACAATTAATCATCATTTCGTACACAGTCAAAACGTACACGTACAAAACGACAACGTACGAAATGAAAGCGTACAAAACGTACACGTACAAAATGTAGGAACTAAGAAAAACAATATTAAGAAAAACAAAGAAAAGAATAACAGTAGTAGTAGTAGTGCAAGCACTACTAAACAACAACCACCGTCACATTCTTATAGTAATGTATTCAATTTTTATCAAGAAAATGGATTTGGAATACTTCAACCATTTGTAGTGGATCAGATTGAAAACTGGATAGATGATTTCAAAGGTAATGAAAATATTGTTATTGAAGCATTAAAAGAAGCGGCAACAAATAACGTGTGTAAATGGAGCTATGCTAACAGTATTCTTAAAAGTTGGTATCAAGACGGTATTAAGTCTATTGACGACATAGAAGCACGTAGAAAACAACGTGAAGCAAGTAAGAATAAAACGGAATCTACAAAAACATTCGATAACTCTCAATACGCTGATTTATTTTAGGAGGGAAGATGCTTGAAAAGTATTAATGATATTGATTTAAAAAGCAAAATGCGTAGTGAATTGATTGAAGAACAATATAACCTTAAATGTGATAAATGCAAAAACATATATAGTTATCATAAATTCAGAAAGTCAGACGGTACAATTCAAATAATCAGAAACGGGTGCGAGTGTGAATCCATTGAGAAAGGAAAACAAAGCAGAAGCCAACACAAAGCAAATCAAAAACGCTTGAATATTGAAAAAGTATTTAAGCAATCCATGATGAATGATGATTTATTAAAAGCTGAATTTGATAATTATAAACCAACTAATAAAAACTTATTAGAAGCTAAGCAGATTCTACAAAAGTATGCAGCTAACTTTAAACCAGATCAACCAAAGTCGCTACTTTTACAAGGGAGTTATGGTATAGGCAAAAGTCATTTAGCTATGTCGGTTGTAAGAGAAGTTAAAAAGAAAGGCTATACAGCTTTATTCTTAGATGTTACTGAATTAGTAAAAGCATATCGAAATACCTATAACAAGAATGTAGCAATGACTGAAAAAGAATTAGATCAAATGATTAGAGATGTAGATTTGCTTGTGATAGATGATTACGGAACAACAGTAAACGATTATGGCAATGAAAAACTATTTTCATTAACAGATATGAGAACAGGTAAAAGCAACATCATAACAACTAATCGTGAAGCATTAGAACTTTCTAACAATGACGATAAAGCAAAAAGATTTAGTCGTTTAATGAAAAACACACAAATTATAAAAATGCATGGTACAGATTATAGATTAAAAGATTTTAAATCATAAGTGGTAACGGGTTTTGTACCCGTTCCGCTTCTAAGAAAGGAGTAACACATAGTATGGCAAGTCTAAAACAAGCGTATCAACAAGACACAGACACCGAAGAAATTGAAATGATTAGTGATGATACTTTGTTCACAGTTTACAATCCTAAATTTATTGAAGATAAAAAGCAGATGATAGAGGACTATATCGAAACATTATACGAACGTAATACACCAAACATGGTATGTGATCCAGTCACTCAAATGGTTTACTATCAATCGCAAAATTTAGAAAGCTTAGTTATGTACATCATTGAAGAAAAAGAGAAGTTGAATGCGTTCATCAGAAAAAGTAATAGAAACCTATATCATTTATACGCTGTTTTAGAGGGTTATACAAAGCAAGAACAGATATTTATAAAGAATTACATTAGAAATGCAAAGGTGCGTGATAATAAGCTTATTAGACGCTTTAAAATTGATTTATATAACTATGTCCAAGCTAAAAGAGAGAAAAGGCAAGAAGAACATAACAAAAAGTCATTTAATGCGTACTTAGTGGATAAAGACGACGTAAGAAAAAGACAACAAAAGAAAAAGATTAATAATGGTTATGGCCTAACACTCAATCAAGAGAAAGAGCTGCGATTAATTAAAGAACACGAAGAAGAACGAAATACAGATATGGGGGTATTCATTGACTTAATTCAACAGATGAACAATGATGAACTCTTATCTTATGTGTTAGATCGTCATGAGTTTAATATCGATAGTTACAATCTCAAAATATTAACTGATGCAGCACTTTATCGCTTGCCATTGAAACAAAGAAAACAAGCCTATAATCATTTAAAAGCAATAACGAGAACGCTAACAAATAATCCAATCGAAAAGAGGTTAAAACAATATGAACAATGATGAAATGAATAAATTAAGTGACGCGCTAGAATTATCGGAATCACAAAGATTAGCATTATATAGTTATAGTGAACGCCAAGCAAAAGAGAAAGCACAAACACAAGAACAAAAGAAAGAATTAAGCAGCTTAGAAAAGCATGAGAAACGCCAACAAATCATGTCTATTAAAGACGCTAACCAACGACAAGAAGAAATAGCGAAGCATGTTGAATTATTTAAATAGGAGGGCTATTCATGAAAACATTAAAACAAATTGAAGTGCATAAAAAGAATATTGAAAGCTATCAAAAGGATATACAAGCACTAGAACAAGAAGTAAATAGCGAAAAAGAAAAGATTGATCAACTTAATAAAGATTATCAAGAATTAGTAGTAAGTGGCCAAGTTGAAAAAGCTGATAAGCTATATACAAAAATTGATAAGCAAGAAACGACGTATAAAGCAAAAGTAAAACGTTTAAGCGTTATGAAGCAATCACTGAAACAGGTTATTATTAAAAATTGTAGCAGCATGCAAGAAGAAGCTGATAAATTAAGTGATGAATATATTGATATTTACTATGATGATTTACAACGCTATAACAAGCTCAAAGAAGAACTAAAACAAGCAGAACAGAAACTAGAAGAACATAACAATAGTTATCTACTTAATCAGCGTAATTTAAGCCATTATATAGATAGATTAACGAGAGAAAACAATATTCAACCAACTGAGTTTATGGGTAGCGTCAATAGTCGTAAACCATTTTATATTTAATCAATGTAGCCTACTTTTATAGTGGGCTTATTTTATAGTTTAACGAGGTATTACATGAAAAAATTAACAACTAAACAAAGACGCTTTGCAGATGAGTATATAGAAACGGGTAATCCTTATTATTCAGCCGTAAAAGTGGGATATAGTAAAGTATATGCAAGAGATAATGCTTTAAAATTATTGGAAAATATTAGTGTGAAATCCTATATACATGAGCGTTTAGAAGAAATAAAGAATGATAACATGGTCGAAAATTACGGAGTTATGCGTTATTTAACAAGATTAATAAAGTAGGCAATAAATTTTTAGGAGGGATAAAATGAAGTCATTAACGCTAAAACAAAAGCAATTCGCAGATGAATACATTCGAACTGGCAACGCCTATCAATCGGCTATTAATGTAGGTTATAGCGAAAAGTATGCAAAGGCTAGAAGCCATAAGATGTTGGAAAATGTCGGAATAAATCAATATATAGATGACAACTTAGAAATTATTCAAAAAGAAAGCATAGCAGAAGCAGATGAGATCATGCGTTACTTAACACGAGTGCTTAGAGCCGAAGAAAAAGAAGAAATATTGGTATATGTAGGCGACGGTATGCAAGAAATCCAAACAATACAGCCTAGTGCCAAAGACAGAATAAAAGCAGCAGAATTATTAGGCAAACGTTATCGTATGTGGACTGAAAAGCATGAGGTAGAAATTACTACACCGATATTCATTGATGATGTGCCAGAAGAAGATTAAAGATTTTTAGCCTATCCGAAAGATAATTCGGGTAGGTTTTTATTGCAACAGTATAGAAAATGTATAAAAATAGCCTTATAACTAGATTATGAATTCTAAAGGGGAATTAATAATGAAATTTGAATTATTAGAAAAAAATTATAAATATTTAAGTAGTATAGAAATGACATATTTAAATAATCATGATTTTACAGGAACAAATAATATAGCTTACTTTATCGCTAATCATTTTGCGAAGTTTAATATGGAAATTGAGTCTGATTTTATTTTTGTAGATTTAAGTGAGGATCCTCAGAACCAACATATTATAGCTATTACTAAAGAAAGTATTTATGATTTCATATATAATGAGCAAGGTATAGAGAAACTTAAATTAAAAATTTTTAACAATAAAATTTCAGATTTATCTTTGCAATATGAGTCACTTTCTTCTGTAAATGATAATTGTGATGATATAAAAACTTACCCTAAAATACCGTCATTTAAAATTAATTTAAAAGATGGTGTTTCTTTTGACATACCACTAAATAAAAATAAGGTTAGTGTAGAACCTATAACTTTATATAAAAAGTTTATTTCAGATTTATGATAATAAATAGCTATTATGTTTTTGGTAATAAAGTTAATTAATGATAATAAAAGATTAAAGTTACACGCTGCTACTTGTTTAAAAGTAGCAGTTTTTAAATTACTATAAGTTATTGTTTATGAAAGAGCATGATTATAGCTTCATTAACAGTTATGATTTAAAAGTATGTAGTCTTTTGGGGAATGTGTACTTTTATTTAGGAGTAATTAAGGTATCGGTATTTTGCAGTACCCTATATTTAGTATTAAATAAGAGTTTAATTTGTTAGTATCTAAAGTAAAGGTTTGTTTTTCTGATTTTTAAATTTAGCTCATATTTGCGTTTTAAGAGCCGTTATATAGTTTTGGGTATAAATAAAATATATAAAATACCCCTAAATGCTCTAAAAAGTACCTTAAAATTGCAAATAAGGGTATTTTAAATTTAAATAGTTCATGTGATAAGTTTTACTAAAAAGGAGGCATCTTTTTGGTTATTTATATTTCGTGTGCGGTTTTAATGGTAATTGCTTTTGGCAGTCTTTTTAGAGATTTAGGAAATCGCAATAAAAATAAAAGACTAGATATACTTTCTAGTGTATTGGTTTTAATTTCAGCAATTTTACTTTTGATTTATGGAATTGTTATTAATTAGAACGAGCATTTATGTCGAGAAAATTTATTAATGTTGAGAAAAAGTTTAAACTAAACTTAAAGTTTGCTAAAAGGAGTTAAATAAGTGGATAAGATTAATTACTTTTTAAAAGCATTAGTATTAGCAATCATGCTTCGTTGTACAATGAATTATTTACTTCCAGCGCCTGAAAAGTTATCTTTTAAACTTTTGGATGGACTTATCTTTGGTGTGTTAGTGTGCCTTTTAATTAATTGGTTTATTGGTATTTTTAAGAAATCTTCACAAAAATAGATCACGCATGTATTTCGAGAAAATTAATTGAGGTTAACTAAACTTGCAGACGAATGTCGGCATAGCGTGAGCTATTAAGCCGACCATTCGACAAGTTTTGGGATTGTTAAGGGTTCCGAGGCTCAAC
>NZ_KV813745.1:0-11722 GCF_001813735.1 Staphylococcus sp. HMSC068C09 | reverse complement strand
GCTCAACGTCAATAAAGCAATTGGAATAAAGCAATTTTATTTATTGTTTTATTTTTTATTGTTTATAAATCTGAATAGTAAAGCAACAATTGCCATAATAATAACTAAGATAAACATGCTGACATTGATTGTAGTTTTAATTTGTCCATTGGTTACGAATATTGAATTAATGATTATAGTCAAAGAAATGATGATTAATAGAATTGTAAAAAAATTGTATAGTTTATTCATATTTTATTAAACCTTTTTTATATTTTTTAACTCACTCAGAAATGGGGGGGTTTTTGTTTTTTAGAAACGAGTTGAAAACGAGTTTCTTCTTGTCTTGATATTATATAGAAATAATACAGAGTTGAAAAAGAAATGTAAATATGATTTATTAAATTTTATAATATAAAAGTAAGCGTTTTCTATTTACATTTAGAGCCTTTTATAAGACAATGAATGCAGCTACTGAAATTTACTACTCAAAATCGAGTATCCTTTAATAAACTGACTGTATCCCTTGGGTGCAGTCTTTTTTATTTATAACTTGTCAAAACTTTACATTTCATATAATAACAAACGTACTTAAAATTCCGCTTGTAATCAGTACCTTAAAATAGGGAAGTGGTTTAACCTGTTCAGTGGACTTATTACTATTTTTTAATATCCCCAAATTTGAGGATATTAGTTTATTGCTCAATCTAAATGTACTGAGTAAATATACTTTCTCAGCTCAAAAGTAGCTCAGTAATATAAGTCCATTTACTGAAACCAAATTTGGGCTAAGTAAATATATTGAAAGTTGTATTTCGCTTCTAAAAGCTGATACGTCAAGTTAGCGTATCAGAGATTTAAATATAAGCTTATTAATCAATTCAATAGCTAACGCACTAAGTTAGTGCATTAGAAAACGAAAATATTCGTTCTCTAAAATTAAGATTAATACAGCCGAAATGTCGGCTCAATAGAATATAAACAGAAAACCGAAATGTTGGTTATCTAATTCTGAAAAGGCATTTGTGGCTTTTCTGCGTAGTCAAAATGGCAACGTAGCATACATTTATGATGTATGATCTCATGGCGCAAATGTGCGCAGTGAATTTCACAGTCCAAATCTGAACAGTGAAACTATTAAAATACAAATAATACAATGATATGCTAATGTAAAGTTAAAAAGGGGTATTAGCAATGGCAAAAGCTTTAATGTTAATCATAACTATTGTTTGTATAGCTTATATTGTGTATAACTTCATTAAAGATAAACCAGTCATTAATATTTTCTTTGCTTTAATAATACAATCAATTTTATTATTTCTAATCCGCTTCTTTTGGATAAATCAATCTTTTAATAAATCACTTTTATCGTCTTTTGACTTATTTACGATTACGGTTGTAGTTATTTATTTGATATATAAATTAAGTAGAAGAAAAGAAAAAGGGGATAATTAATTACTGATAGCTGCGTACTCAACTTGAGTACGCAGCTTATAAATGACCTAGTAATAAATTTCATTCCCCAAATTTGGGGAGTGAGAATGTAAAAAAATTATAGATACTGTAAAAATTGTAGACAATGAATAAATTCAATGCCTATAATGATATTAGAAGTTGTTCCCTTATGAAGCACTTCTATATTATATTTTTCTATATGTGAGTCATTTTTCTTGGCTATGTCCATTGGGCATAGCTTTTTATTTTATTGTAGACAAATATATAAATAATGAGATAATAGTAAAAGAGGTTTAATGACTTCTAAAATCCTTATATACCTAGAGTTTTTACTCTACTTCGACGACATAGGAGCTAGCCTTAATTGGTTAGCTTCTTTTTTGCGTAAAAAAGCACTCTCAACTTAGTTTATGACGGACTAAGTGAGAGTGTAGATGAAAAGTAAGGAGTGAAACGTTTTTATTACTTTATTACATACAAACCAATGACTTTTATTATAATAGTGTGGCTAAATAAAAATTAGTGTGTAATAATAATAATTGAGATTGTCTAACTGGCGACTCTTTCCTTTCCACTAAGTATTTCTTCTCCATTGAAAATACTGTATGTTTAGGCAATCTCGATATTTCAAAAGCTTTCAAATAGTATAATTCTTTAGGGGGCGTAAAGCCCCTTTTTGTATGCGAAAAAGTCTCACTAGTACATGACTAGTAAGACTAAGTTTCAATGAAAGCAATGTTAACTACGAATTATTTTAACATACATCTACTACACTTAATAGACATACATTTTATTATACACTGCCGTAACCATTCGTGACGGTAGCTGCATGAACAATTCGTTCAGTCATGTATAAAAGGGAGTAGGGAAACACGACGCCCTTTGTTAGTTGATCTAAGTAAGGACTGAACGAAACGTTATCCCCTTATTCATGAGGTCGTGAAACGCTACCCCATAGATGAGTGAACAAAACGTTCCCCCATGTGTCGCAACTTGCGACGTTAGGTAAGGAGAAGTAGCAACCGCTTCGATACATTGGCACATTCCCAATTTAAGCATATATTAATACACGAGTGCAGTCCTAATTTGGGATTGCAGCATTAACCAGCTTGTCGATTTAACAATGTGGTTATTAATAAATATTACGTGTCAATAATTTTAAATGCACTTGACAAAATTTGAGTGAATGTATAGTAAAAAGCATAAAAATGACTTATTATAATAATAAGAGTTATTAAACGTAACACATCTTAAGAAATACGCAGAAATTTAAACGCTGTTTTTGTGTATGAAATATAGAAATTATAAACACAGTGACAGCGTAAAAATCGCTGTTATTTTTATGTTTAATATGATGTGTTGATAATGGAGGAGATTAAAGTGCTAGCTACAAATATTCCAAAGTATACCCAAAATGAATTAGTAGCACTAATTAATGAGAGAAAGATAAATTTAACTAATGAAGGATACGATGATTTAGCAACAGCTATTGAGGGGAATTTTATCTTTGACAAAAAACTCTTTTTACAATGTGCTGAAATTCTAGATATCGACAAAAAAGAAATTTTTGATGTAGAGAGTATTTCTGATGTAAGCTTTAGAGGTACTGGATCAGAAAAGGATATTAAAAATATCATTAAATTGTTTGAAATTATGGTACAGCAAAGTAAGTTAAGAGGTAATATAAATGTCTAAAAAACATAAAATTTCTAAATCTCGAAAGAAAGAACTTGAAAATGAAGTTACTGAAACAGTAAGAAAATTTAAAGAAGACTATCCTCATATAAAAAGTCCCATTGAAAACTCTTATTTAACTATTGAGAACATGGGATTTTTTATTATAGGAAAAAAATTAGATAATGATATATCTGGCTTCCATTTAAATATAGGCGATTATAAGTGCATTTTTATAAATAGAAATCATCACTATGCTAGACAAAACCAATCACTATGGCATGAAATATATCATTGGTACACTAACGATATAGGCCATATAAGTTCTAAAAATGCTATTGAATATGAAGAAATGGAGTATAAAGCAGATAATTTTGCATCTAAAATTCTTATAGACAGAAATAATTTAAAAAATGTAATTTTATCATCCAATATAAATATTAAATTTATAAGAAAGAGGGAAATTGTTCAATTACAGAATTATTATAGAGCTTCTTATATGAATGTAGCTAGAGCTTTATATGAGGTTTACCCTAATGAGTTTAATCGTAACAGAATGAATTTAGGTCAAAGAAATAATCATGAAAAACTTATTGCATTTTGTAAAGAGGAAAGTTTAGATTATTCAATATACGATATACCTAAATCCGATTACATATCTAGTTCTTTTATAGAAGATTTAAAGCAAAATTATATAGATAACAAAATAACATTAGATTATTTAGAAAGTATTCTTAACCTCATAGATGAGGAGTTGAATATTATTGAATGAGATTAAATGTGTATGTGACGCAAATATATGGATAGATGCATGTCATTGTGACGCAGAGGTGGATTACTTAAACGAATATAGTGTAGTTGGTTTTGCTGAACAAGTGCATAATGAAATAGTGAAATTTCAAAGTAATAACGATAAGTTTTCATACATATATAATAAATATGTTGCTAATCAAACTTCTTATGAAATTTTAAAAACTAGCGATTTAGGAGACATGGAAGCTCATTTTAGACATGAGTTAAGTCTCAAAGGCTTTACAGATATAGATAATAGTCAAAAGAACATAAAGAATCTTGGTGAATACGCTTCTTTATATTTTGCGTATTATTTAAAAATCCCTTTAATTCACAGTACTGATCTTGATTTTATTCAACAAGAAAAAGAAAGAATGCCAGATATAGAAATTATCACTTGGAATGAAATATGCGAGAAAATTTCATATGATGACGATGATAGGCTTAAAAAGAATAAAATTATAGAGAAAAAGAAACAAGAAATGAATAAAAAGAAACAGGAAATTGATAGTAGTAAAAAACAGTTTCTTGAAAAAAAATTAGAGAAATTAGTAAGTGCGACTAACGCAAAAAGGAATAAATAAAAAAATTAAACATTAAAGAATTAGCACACGGACAAGTTGAATAATTCGTTTCAAACGTCACTTACAAAGTGGCGTTTTTTATTTTGAATACGTTATTTAAAAATATACATTAAACATGAGTAAAAATAATGATATGAAAAGCTAAAATAACAATGTTTATAAATCGTTATAAATATATATAAAATATACTTATTGTTGGAGAGTCATTGTGCCGGAATATAAATAACTTATAAAAACAAGCTGGAAACGTTATGACTACGTGGTTTCTAGCTTGTTATTTTTCATTTTAGATCAACTTTTGGGGAGCATATAAAAAAGTGAGTTGGCTTCTTTTTTGCATAAAAAACCACTCTTAACATAGCTTATGTCGAACTAAGTAAGAGTGGTGACGTAAAATAAATAAGGAGCAAAATATTATAACAAAATATTCTGCTAATTAAATTATACCCTTTACAAATAAAGATAAACATTTTTTTATCATTTTAATAATTAATTAGATTTAAATGTAAAAAATATTATTTTTTATTTCAATAGTATAGATAATTAAATTTTATTATGTAATAATAAGTAATGAGATTACCTAAATGACAACCCTTGACTTAGTGTTTTTCTTCTATTACAAATACCATATACCTAATACCATTATTACTTAGGTAATCTCAACATTTGAAATTCATTTAAATGATATAGATCTTTAGGGGCATAAAGCTCCTTTTTTTATGCGAAAAAAAGCCTCACTCGTACACGACTAGTAAGACTAAGTTTCAATGAAAGTAATGCTAACTATGATGTTGCTCTATTTGATTACCTTAATCCAATTTTTATCCGTGATTTGGATCATCTTAGAGTAATTAATACGATATATATTTGATTCAAGTATCATCAAGAGACCAATAATAAAATAAAGTAAATTGAAAAAGTGGAAAGACAACTTTAAATGATGTCTTTCCACTTTGTTGAGAATAGAAAATATAAGGAATTAGATATTTAAATAATGTGAAGAAATAAAATTAATGAGATACCCCATTAATGCTAATATACCAAGTGATACAAATAATGCAGAAAATCCTCTGCTAATTGTTTTATAAGCGAGTCCTTCATTTTCTGCTAAGAAGAAACTTAATATAAATAATCCAATTCCGATTCCGAATAAAATAAAAATAACGATTAACATGAATATATCCTTTCATTTTTAGTAATGATATGATGAATATCATTGTTAAAATTACTCAATAGCATATCACAAAGATATTTTATAGAATTTTATATTTTTTTAGTGAAGATTATAATCACCGTATTATCTATTAATTAAACCACTTATAGATATAAAAGCAATAAGGCAAATTTTTTGTTATTTTTCAATACATCTTTCTCATTTTTTTGGGAACTTGATGAATAATTTGGACTTCTAGGCAACATTTAATATGAAATAATAGGGAAATCAAGACATTTTAGCATGAATTATATCAACTTAGGCAGAAATATCCCATCAATTAAAATATGTACTAAACTATTAGTTGTAAACATATTTAAGGAGATGAAAACCATGTTAGATATCTTTAATTTCATTAAAAAAGTATATGATTTAGTAAGTGGTATTCTTGTAAATGGTGAACCGAGAAATTAATTAATTGTTTCCCCCTAATCGAATTGAATATATATTTTCATTAAATACTAGTAAAGCACGCTTTTTATTTAGATATAGTTACTAAATAAGAAGCGTGTTTCTTAATATATAATTTAAATTATAGCGAATTAACATTTAGGTATTAAAAGTAAACAATTAAGGAATTGTGCACAATTTTTTAATCGTTTATGATAAAGTTGAAACACATTAAATAAGAGGTGATGATAATGACTGAAGTTAAATATTCAAACAATGAAATTGAAACATTTTCTGATTTTCATAAGAAAAAACATCGTGATACATGTTGTATAGCACCTAAAATTAAATATCATGAAGATAAATTTGTATTTTCTCCAGTTTCTGACGATACTGAAACATCAAATATTAAAACATTTATTACAGAATGCAAAAACTGTGGAAAAGTAGAGTTTTTTAATATAGCACCTGTAAGATGATAAATATATAATGGAATGAAATGTTGATACTTATCAACTTGTTGTAGGCAATAAAAATGAAGTGATGTATGATATTTTTAGAGACTATTCCCTTACACATAGTCTCATTCCCGTTGAGGCATAGTAATGCCAACGTTATTCAAAACTAGTTTTATATATTCTTAGTTGAGTCATACCTAGAGAGGTATGGCTTTTTTTATAAACGTATGCTAAGCAGTTCTTTTACTATACTTAAAAGAACAATGTATATTACAATGAAATACAAAATAAGGAGTGTATATATAAATGGAATGGATATTATTTGATAAAGATGGTACATTAATTGAATTTGATCATAGTTGGGAAAAAATTGGCGTACGCCTGGTAAATAGTTTCCTGGACACATTTCCTGTAGCGAATAAAGAAGCAACGCTTCGCAAACTAGGCGTTGTTAAAGATACGATTAGTCCGGATTCTGTTATGGGTTCAGGATCGTTAGATGAAATTGTTCATGCATTTAATGATGAATCTGGAAAAGATGTTTCTAAATGGACGCGTGATACAAGTCAAGCATTAGTAGATAGTCGTGAACCAGAAAATAACTGGATAGATGGCGTTTATGATATGATTCAATCATTACGACAAGAAGGCTATAAAATTGGTATTGTGACTAGTGACTCTGAAAAAGGAGTGACACAATTTTTAGAAGAAACACATTCTAAAGATGCGTTTGATTTAGTCATTTCTACTGAAGCGCATGCGGCTGAAAAACCCAATCCTGAAGTACTTAAGCCACTTTTTGATCATTACGATGTTAAACCGGAAGATGTAGCCATTGTAGGTGACACAAATAATGATATGAAGACTAAAGTGAATGCAAAGTTAGGTTTAGCCATTGGTGTATTAAGTGGTATCGCAAAAAAAGAGGAACTTGTGGATGCTGATTACGTGATTGAAACAGCTGTGAGTGTACCAGAAGTATTAAAAAAGTATACACAAAATAATTAAACAAAAAGAGATTAAAGTATAATGGTTATTTTCTACATTTATAACATATTGGCAGCCAAGGACTGAATTAAACATGTATTTAGACCCATTTTTTAATTCTAGTCCTTCTTGCCTAGATGAGACAGTAAAGTCTGTCTCTCTTTTTTTATCGATGATCTACATTTCGATATGTTTGAATAATATGTGCAATTTTGTCGATAATTGGATCTAAAGAGTCGGGGTTTTCATGAATATCATATTCATTAATATTCACTCTTACTACGGGACAAGCATTAAAATTGTTAATCCAATTTTCATAGCGTTTAAATAACTTTTTCCAATATACTGGATCAGTATTCATTTCCATATCGCGGCCACGTTGATGAATACGATCAATCACTTCATCATAGTCACAATCTAAATAAATTAAAACATCTGGTTTAGGGAAATAGGGTGTCATAACCATTGCTTCAAATAACTCCGAGTAAGTTTTAAAATCTTCTTTACTCATTGTTCCTTGTTCTTCATGCATTTTTGCGAAAATATCAACATCTTCATAAATAGAACGATCTTGTATAAAGCCTCCTCCGTATTCAAACATGCGTTTTTGTTCTTTAAAACGTTCAGCTAAAAAATAAATTTGCAGGTGGAAACTCCAACGTTCAAAATCATTATAGAATTTATCTAAGTAGGGATTATGGTCTACATTTTCAAAGGAAGTTCTGAAATTGAGTTTATCAGCAAGCGCTTGAGTTAATGTAGATTTTCCTACGCCTACCGTTCCAGCAATTGTAATAATTGCATTTTGAGGGATACCGTAATTATTCATATTTTATATCTCCTATCATGGGTTTAATTTGGTTTAAAATCAATTGATAATCTGATTCATTTTGTACAAAATCTAAATCAGAAGTGTCGATTAAAATCACATTAGCACCGTCGTTTTTTAATGTTTCATAAAATGATAAATAATCCTTTTTTAAATTAAGTAAGTAGCTATCTTCAATTTGATGTTCAAAGCTACGGTTACGTTTAGCAATACGACGTTTCAGTACATCTAAATCAGCATCTAAAAAGATGATCATATTAGGTAATTCAAGATCTTCAGTTAAAATATTGAAAATACGATTGAATTTATCAAATTCTGATTCGTTAAGTGTATTGCGGGCAAAGATTCTATTTTTATAAATATGGTAATCACTTACCACACCTTGATTAATTTTTGCAATATCTTGTGCTTGTTTATAACGATTACAAAGGAAGAACATTTCAGTTTGAAAACTCCATTTTGAAATATCATCATAAAAATCAGAAAGAAAGGGGTTTTCATTAATGATTTCATTTTCTTCATAATAATTAAAGGTTTGGCTAATTTTATGAGTAAGAGACGATTTGCCAACGCCAATCGGACCTTCTATTGCAATAAATGGTTTATTCATAATTACATCTCCAAATGTTAAAATAGACATTGAGTATTTTATCATAAGTAAGGGATGACACATATGACAAATGATGAATTTTACATGAAATGTGCAATTGAAGAAGCGAAAAAGGCTCGACAGCTTGGTGAAGTTCCAATCGGAGCAGTGATCGTTAAAGATAATGACATTATTTCACGTGCCCATAATTTAAGAGAAACCCTGAAACAGCCTACTGCTCATGCTGAACACTTAGCAATAGAACGGGCAGCTAAAGTCATAGGAAGTTGGCGTTTAGAAGATTGTACATTATATGTCACATTAGAACCCTGTGTCATGTGTGCTGGAACGGTTGTAATGAGTCGTATACCACGAGTTGTATATGGCGCGATGGATCCTAAAGGAGGATGCAGTGGTAGTTTAATGGATTTACTACAACAACCACAATTTAATCATCGTGCAATTGTTGAACAGGGTGTGTTAGAAGAAGCGTGTAGCAATTTATTGAGACAATTTTTCCGTGATTTAAGAGCTAAAAAAGTTAAAAGAAACACATCACCGTACAAAAGATGATAAATTTGTTAAAATAGGAGCGGTAAAACAAATTTAAATTTTGTAATTGTGTTCACTGAATATGTATGTTCTAAAATATAATAGCTGTAAGTTGAGCTAATGAAATGAGGTAACGGCATGATTAAACTGATTGCAACAGATATGGATGGGACACTGTTAAATGCAGCACATGAAATTTCAGAAGAAAATATTAATGCGATTAAATATGCTCAATCAAAAGGGATTACAGTAGTCATTGCAACGGGTCGTGCGTTTTATGAAGCAAGCACGCCCATGGCTGAAACAGATTTAAAAGTGCCTTATATTTGTTTAAATGGTGCAGAAGTACGTGATGAATCATTCAATATTATGAATACCTCTCATTTAAATCATGAATTAGTAGAACGAATTAAAGCGATTCTTGATCGAGAAGACGTGTACTACCAAGTGTATACGAATAGAGGGATTTATACAGAAGATCCAACACGTGATTTAGATATCTATTTAGATATTGCAAGAAATGCAGGCCAACAAGGTGATGTTGAAAAGATTAAAGCAGGGATTCAAAAACGTATAGATAACGGGACACTCAAAATTGTCGATAATTACAAGGATATTGAAGATATTCCGGGAGAACTGATAATGAAAGTACTGGCGTTTAATCCAGATCTTGAAAAAATTGAACGTATTGGAAAAGAATTATCGGCCATATCAAGTCTTGCTGTTTCATCATCATCACGTGGTAATTTAGAAATTACGCATTCAGATGCTCAAAAGGAATTGCATTAGAAACTATTGCTAATCAACTTCATATTGACTTACAAGATGTCATGGCGTTAGGTGATAATTTAAACGATGTATCCATGCTTGAACGCGTAGGCTATCCTGTTGCGATGGACAATGCGATGCCCGAAGTGAAAGCTATAGCTAAATTGGTTACAGATACCAATGAACATAGTGGTGTAGGTAAAGCAATTATAAAAGTTTTAACTGAAGAGAAATAAATAATATTTAAGAGGTGTTAGAACGAAATGAAAGGACTTATCGTAGTAGGAAGTGCACAAGTAGGTTCACATACCAATGCACTAGCTAAATATTTAACAGGACAATTCGATAATCATGATGTCGACGTAGATATTTTTGATTTAGCTGAAAGACCATTAAATCAACTTGATTTTTCAGGAACAACACATTCAACAGAGGAAATTAAAGCGAATACAAAAGAGTTCCAAGATAAAGCGATGGAAGCGGATTTTCTAATTTTTGGTACGCCAAATTATCATGGTTCATACTCAGGCATTTTAAAAAATGCGTTAGATCATATTAATATGGATTATGTCAAAATGAAACCAGTGGGCTTAATTGGTAACAGTGGCGGTATCGTAAGTTCAGAACCACTCTCACATTTACGTGTCATTGTTCGTAGTTTATTAGGTATTGCTGTACCTACACAAATTGCAACACACGATTCGGACTATGCAAAATTAGAAGATGGCACACTGTATTTAAATGACGAAGAATTCCAATTACGCGCAAAATTATTTGTTGATCAAATTGTATCATTTGTAAATAACAGTCCGTACGAACATTTAAAATAAATTATAATAATGTAAAAAAATACATTTATAAAGGAAGAAACTAGTTTAAAGAGCGATAAGTATCGCTCTTTTTTTATTTAACGAGAAAGTTTGTATATCATTTGTAGATAATTATAACTTGTTTAAGTGAATTGACTTAAAAAGATTAAAAACACCTATCTATTGTATGACCCAATATTTATTTTTTTATTGTAAAATTTTTTAAAAGTATTGTGTTAAATGATAAAATGCATTACTCTAGAAGTGTAGTTACATATAATATTATATGTAGTTTACATTTTAAATGTGAATAATTTAATTATTAGGAGGTAATTATGAGTAAAAGAAGACAAGGTCCTATTAACAAGAGATTGGATTTTATTTCTAATAAGTTAAATAAGTACTCCATAAGAAAATTCACTGTAGGAACAGCTTCAATATTAGTTGGTGCTACATTGATTTTTGGTCACGCTGACGATGAGGCAAAAGCAGCTGAAGAAAATCATATGGAAAATACTTCTCTAAATAGTATAGAGAATGATAACGACAAAAATAATCAAAAAATTGACTCATCTAATGAAACTGCTACAACATCAACAGAAGAAAATACAACAGAAGAAGTAACAACAAAAGAAGCGCCATC
>NZ_KV813744.1:0-744 GCF_001813735.1 Staphylococcus sp. HMSC068C09 | reverse complement strand
TACCTGTGTCGGTTTGCGGTACGGGCACCTAATCTCTATCTAGAGGCTTTTCTCGGCAGTGTGAAATCAACGACTCGAGGAAACAATTTCCTCTCCCCATCACAGCTCAATCTTAAGAGTGCCGGATTTGCCTAACACTCAATCTCACTGCTTAGACGTACAATCCAATCGTACGCTTCGCCTATCCTACTGCGTCCCCCCATCGATTAAAACGATTATAGGTGGTACAGGAATATCAACCTGTTATCCATCGCCTACGCCTGTCGGCCTCAGCTTAGGACCCGACTAACCCAGAGCGGACGAGCCTTCCTCTGGAAACCTTAGTCAATCGGTGGACGGGATTCTCACCCGTCTTTCGCTACTCACACCGGCATTCTCACTTCTAAGCGCTCCACATGTCCTTGCGATCATGCTTCAACGCCCTTAGAACGCTCTCCTACCATTGTCCAAAGGACAATCCACAGCTTCGGTAATATGTTTAGCCCCGGTACATTTTCGGCGCAGTGTCACTCGACTAGTGAGCTATTACGCACTCTTTAAATGATGGCTGCTTCTAAGCCAACATCCTAGTTGTCTGGGCAACGCCACATCCTTTTCCACTTAACATATATTTTGGGACCTTAGCTGGTGGTCTGGGCTGTTTCCCTTTCGAACACGGACCTTATCACCCATGTTCTGACTCCCAAGTTAAATTAATTGGCATTCGGAGTTTGTCTGAATTCGGTAACCCGAGAGGGGCCCCTC
>NZ_KV813742.1:0-266 GCF_001813735.1 Staphylococcus sp. HMSC068C09 | reverse complement strand
GTATTTATATGTAATTTTACATTGAAATACTTTAAAAAAATAAGGCCCTTTCGTATAATTTAATAAATATCACTAAACTAAATTAACGAGGTGCCTTATGTATAAAGATTATAACATGACTCAACTTACTCTACCATTGGAAACTTCAGTTCTTATCCCCACAAATGATATGTCACGACATGTCAATGATATTGTAGAAACAATTCCTAAAACTGAATTCGATGAATTCAGACATCATCGTGGTGCAACCTCATACCATCCAAAAA
>NZ_KV813741.1:0-13632 GCF_001813735.1 Staphylococcus sp. HMSC068C09 | reverse complement strand
GGTAACACGGGTTCGAGTCCCGTAGGAGTCATATAAACAGAAGTGAAACATCGCTTCTGTTTTTTTATTTAATTGAATAGAGGAGAGTTGTCCGAGTCTGGCTGAAGGAGCACGCCTGGAAAGTGTGTAGGCGCTTTATCGCGTCTCAAGGGTTCGAATCCCTTACTCTCCGTACAGTAGCTCAGAATGGTTATTTTCCATTCTGAGTTTTTTATAGATATGATATATCAAGTATTCAACTATATTTATCTTAAAATGGATAATATCTTTTTAAAAATAAAACAATCACAAAATAAATTCAAACATGAGTCCTGTTAAGTCATTTAAAAATCGTTATAATATAGAGTGTATAACTATTGGAGGAATGAATTTTGGAATTTTGGTTAAAAGAGCAAAGTATAAAAAACAAAAACAAAATCGCGGTTATAGATGGTCAGTATACATTAACATATAATCAATTATATTCTACAGCGTATCAGCTTTCAAAAAAATTATTATCTTTAAATGAAAGTAGGGTAGGACTATATATTGGAAACGACATTGATTCTGTTATTTTAGTGCACGCATGTTGGTTAGCGCAAATTGAAATTGCAATGATCAATACACGATTAACAACAACTGAAATGACTAATCAAATGAACTCAGTGAATGTTCAACTTATTTTAACTACAAAAGAGTTCGATTTATCTTCACATCAAGTTCTCTCATTTAATCAACTCAATGATTATCCTGATACGCCTAATCATAAACAATTTGATATTCATCGTATTGCATCTATTATGTTTACATCAGGGACGACAGGACCCCAAAAAGCAGTACCTCAAACATTTAAAAATCACTATGCAAGTGCATTAGGTTGTAAAGAAAGTCTAGGATTTGATCAACAAACGACATGGTTATCGGTTCTTCCAATTTATCATATTTCAGGACTTAGCGTGATTTTACGTGCTGTGATTGAAGGATTTACTGTACGTTTATTAAATAAATATAATACTGAAGATATGTTGACTATTATTAAAAACGAATATCCTACACATGTGTCACTTGTGCCACAAACGTTAAAGTGGCTAATGGATGCTGGTTTAAATAAACCATACTCAATTGAAAAAATATTACTTGGGGGTGCTAAATTATCATCCACGCTCATACAACAGGCATTGAGTTATCAATTACCTATTTATAATTCTTTTGGAATGACAGAAACATGTTCGCAGTTCCTAACCGCTTCGCCAGATATGTTAGCTAAACGATATGATACAGTAGGTAAACCAAGTGATAATGTTGAAGTATGTATTAAACAACCTAATGAAGAGGGACATGGTGAATTACTTATCAAAGGCGACAGTGTAATGAACGGATATTTGTATCCTAAAGATTTGGATAACACATTTGAAGATGGTTTCTTTAAAACAGGAGATATTGCAGAAATAGACAGTGATGGTTTTGTAATGGTTTATGATCGACGTAAAGACCTTATTATTAGTGGTGGAGAAAATATCTATCCTTATGAAATTGAAACAGTAGCTAAAACATTCAATGGAATTATAGATGCAGTATGTGTACCTAAAGAAGATGAGACTTGGGGTCAGATTCCAGCGCTTTACTATGTCGCAAGTGAAACAATTGAGGTTAATGATCTTATAAATTTTTTACAAGAACATTTAGCAAAATATAAAGTTCCTAAGATATATCAACACGTCAATGCATTACCTTATACTTCTACTGGAAAATTACAACGTAATAAAGTTGGAACTGAGGATCATTAAATGAAAATCATTGATATACAATTTTATTACTATACCGCGCCGTTTCATTCTCCGATTACGACGCCTAAAGTCGAAATGACACATCGTAAAGCACTCATAGTACGATTTATTTCTGATGAAGGGAAAAATTATTTTGGTGAATGTAATGCATTTGAAACGGATTGGTATGATACTGAAACAATTGAGACAGTAAAAATACGAATACAACAATGGTCAAAAAAGATTTTAAATCAATCATTCAATACATTTAGTGACTGGTTACCTTATCTTGATGTATTAGATAGTTATCCAGCTACTAGATGTACTGTTGTGATGGCGGTTTATCAGATGTTTTATTCACAACCGTGCTTTAACGTTGAATATGGGGCAACAGTAAGTGGTTTATCTTCTTCACAATTACAAACACTTAAAGACACAAAGCCAGCACGTATTAAATTAAAATGGAGTTCTCATCTCATTAACGATATAAAAAAGCTACGCAATGAACTTCCATTTGAATTTAGTCTTGCACTCGATGCAAATGAATCACTGGATATGTCACAATTTCAATTATTAAAAGAGATTGATCAACACAATCTTCTATACGTTGAAGAACCATTTAAAGATTTAAATGATTTAAGCTATATAGATGTTACGCATTATCCTGCTATTGCTATTGATGAAAAAGCAACGGACGTACAATCAATTTTGAAAATTATTCATCAATATCCTATAACTGCGGTTGTGGTTAAACCATTTAGACTGGGAGGAATAGATAGAGCGCTAGAACTCATTCACTTATTAAAAGAGAAAGATATTAAAGTGATCGTTGGTGGGATGTATGAATATGGACTTAGTCGATATTTTACTGCTTTATTAGCAAAAGAAGGGTCTTATCCAGGAGATATTACTCCAGATGGATATTATTTTGAAACAGACTTTACACAAGGCATAGGCAAATTAAAAGAAGGATTGATATATTTCAATCCCCCTAAAGTTAATATAAATGCATTATCTGTTTATGAATGATGATGTGTATGTTTGTCTTTTTTTAAAGGTACGGGATCAAATCCACCTTCATGAAATGGATGGCATTTTAAAATACGTTTTACTCCCATATAGCCACCTTTAAATGCTCCATATACTTCTATAGCTTCTTTAGTATATTCAGAACAAGTAGGATAGAATCGACATGTTGGTGGTGTCATAGGGGAGATGAAATGCTGATAAATACGAATGATGCTTAGAAATAATTTTTTAAGCATAAATAAACCTCCTATAGACATTTGATTATTAAATAATTCTACCATATTTAAGAGGGGGATGAGTGATATGGAGTTTATCGATCAAGATGATAGACGAGTCACGATGCAATATAAAACTGATAACGATATACCGAATGGAAACCACGTTTTAGCTATTCCGATATTTCAAAATCAATTATTATTCACTAAACACTCTAAAAGAGGTATCGAGTTCCCTGGAGGTAAAGTTGAAATTAATGAAACTAGTCAACAAGCGATTGCTAGAGAACTTTATGAAGAAACAGGTGGAAAGGTAGAAGCCTTATATTATATCGCGCAATATCAAGTTCATACCTTTGATAAGTCACTTTTTAAAAAAGATGTGTACGTGATTAAAGTGAAATCAATTGAACATAAACATGATTATTTGGAAACAGAGGGTCCTATATTATTTCATCTAGTTAATGAGATTCCTGAGCACCAAAAAGTTATTTAATTAAAGATGAAGCAATTTTAAAATGTTTAGAAAGGGTGAAAGATCTTGGGTATTACAAATATTAGAACAATGCCTGTTGAATCCAACACTCATCGATTTGAGGAAATAACTTATACAGTAGACGAATTAAATGTAAAAGCGTTACAGATGATCCCAGCGTATCATAATGTTAAACGAATTGTAGTGTATTTACGTGGTGGAAAAGGGCAAGTTGGTAGAGTAAGAGCTTCAAGACTCATGCAATTTTCTGATTCGTATACATTAGTTATAGGTCCCTATTATAGAGGAAGTAATGGTAGTGAAGGAAAAGATGAATTTTGTAATGCTGATTTACATGATGTAACAGTACTTATTCGATTATTAAAAAATAAGTATCCCCAAGCTTTCGTCCATATGATTGGATTTTCAAGAGGTGGAATTCAAGGTTTATTATCATTTCAGGATGATCCAGTTGATAGTTATATTATTTGGGGTGGCGTTTCAGATGTTCATTTAATGTATGAAGAACGTGTGGATTTAAGGGGAATGCTAAGACGTATGGTAGGTCATCCGAAAAAAGATAAAAAGGCATATGAACAAAGAAATGCGATACGTACGTTGAATCAAAACAGTCCACCTATTTTAATTGTACATGGTGGTAAAGATTGGCAAGTGGGTATACATCAAGCGTATTTTCTTCAAGAACAACTAGAACGTAAAGGGGTCAAACATGATACATTTTATCAACTTGACGAAGGCCATGTCCCAAGACCGAAAGCATTGAAAGAAGTTTTAGATTATATACATCAATGGATGAATAATATAGAACAAGACTTACAAAGATGACTATAACAGTTATCATGTAAGTCTTTTGTTTAGATATATTATTAATGACTAAATCCACCATCTTTAGCAATATCTTTTACTTCATCTCCAAATGTTTTGAAGTTTTCTTCAAAACGTTGTTTTAAGTCATTAGCTTGATGACGATAAGCCTCAGGATCATTCCAAGCATGGATTGGATTTAAAATAGTCTTAGGCACATCTTCCATTTCAGTTGGTATACTTAAACCAAATATTTCATCTTTAGTAAATGTAGCTTGTTTTAGCTTGCCAGAAATAGCTTGATCTACCATATAACGTGTATAATGTAAGCTGATACGACGTCCAACACCATATTTTCCACCAGTCCATCCTGTATTTACTAGATATACATCAACATCATGGTCATCAATTAACTTACCAAGTAAATTCGCATATTTAGTAGGATGCAAAGGTAAAAATGGAGCGCCAAAGCATGTTGAAAATGATGGTTCAGGTTCTGTCACGCCACGTTCTGTGCCAGCTAATTTTGACGTAAAACCACTTAAGAAATGATACATTGCCTGAGATTTAGATAATTTAGAAATAGGTGGAAGTACACCAAATGCATCTGCAGTTAAGAAGATAATTGTATTAGGGTGTGCAGCTTTAGAAGGTAATACGATATTATCGATATGATGAATTGGATAAGCAGCACGTGTGTTTTCTGTGTTCGTATTATCATCAAAATCAACATGGCCACGTTCATTAACAATTGTATTTTCAAGAATAGTACCATATTGAATGGCATTATAAATTTGAGGTTCTTTTTCTTTAGATAAGTGGATAGCTTTTGCATAGCAACCACCTTCAATGTTAAAAATACCATTTTTATTCCAGCCATGTTCATCATCGCCAATTAATTTGCGAGTTGGCGTCGCTGATAATGTTGTTTTTCCTGTACCAGATAATCCAAAGAATAGAGCAACATCACCTTTTTCTCCAACATTGGCAGAACAATGCATACTCATAATATCTTGCATAGGTAATAAGTAGTTCATCACTGAAAAGATACCTTTTTTCATTTCTCCAGCGTATTCAGTACCACCAATTAAAATCACTTTATGTTTAAATGAAACAATAATAAATGTTTCAGAATGAGTACCGTCAACATCTGGATTGGCTTTAAAATGAGGGGCAGAAACGATAGTGAAATTTGGCTTAATATGACTTGCTTCCTCAATAGATTCAGGTCGGATAAACATGTTTTGTGCAAATAAATTATGCCATGCAAGCTCATTGATAATTTTTAATTTTAATTGTGAGTCTTTATCACTTCCGGCATAACCGTTAAAAACGTATAATTCATCTTTTTGATCTAAATAATCTAATACTTTGTTGTATAATTTTAAAAACACGTCTTCATCTATAGGTTGATTAATGTCTCCCCAATCAATATTGTCTCGATATGAAGGTTCGTTAACGATAAATTTATCTTTTGGTGAACGACCAGTATATTTACCTGTACTCATATTAATTGCGCCAAGTTCAGTAAGTTCACCTTCATTATTATTTAAAATCTTGTAATAAAGCTGAGTAGTAGAAAGTTGAAATAAAGTCGTTTCCTTCTCTAATAAGTGTTTGATTTTAGGTGTTTCACTGTATGTATCTATTGACATACAACATCCCTCCAAATATCTATTCATTTATATGTGTAAGCCCTTACATTAAAAAGTATAACATAATAATTTAATTATTCCATTGTAAATAAAAGAACATTTAAAAATCAAAATTGACAATTTTAAAGTATTTATGTAGTATAGGTCTTAACGGATTCTCTTATCCTGAGTGGTGGAGGGACATGGACCCAATGAAACCCAGCAACCTCTTTTTTTAAAAGAAAGGTGCCAAACCGTTTGCAGACGCAATATTTGTCTGAACGATAAGAGCGAATGGACGTTTAAGAGCCTTCTCTCTATCTAGATAGTTGAGAAGGCTCTTTTATTTTAAGCTCATTGTCAAAAGAGAATTTTCGTAAATATAGTTAAAAAAAGGAGCAAATCATGACTTATAATAAACGTTTATTTACATCAGAGTCAGTGACAGAAGGGCATCCAGATAAAATCGCCGATCAAGTATCTGATGCGATTTTAGATGAAATTTTAAAAGATGATCCTAATGCACGTGTCGCTTGTGAAACAACAGTAACAACAGGTATGGCTTTAATTTCTGGTGAAATTTCAACGTCTACATATGTAGATATTCCTAAAGTAGTACGAGAAACAATCAAAAATATTGGTTATACAAGAGCTAAATATGGTTACGATTATCAAACAATGGCTGTTTTAACAGCTATTGATGAACAATCACCTGATATTGCCCAAGGTGTAGATAAAGCACTTGAGTATCGCAATGATATATCTGAAGAAGAAATTGAAGCAACAGGTGCCGGAGACCAAGGATTAATGTTTGGTTATGCAACAAATGAAACCGAAACATATATGCCGCTTCCAATCTTTTTATCACATCAACTAGCGAAACGCTTATCAGATGTGCGTAAAGACGGTACCTTAGGTTATTTACGTCCAGATGGTAAAGTTCAAGTAACAGTAGAATACGATGAAAATGATAAACCTAAACGTATTGACACGATTGTGGTATCTTCTCAACATGCTGAAGACATTGAATTAGAACAAATCCAAAAAGATATTAAAGAGCATGTCATTTATCCGACTGTGCCTGAAGGTTTAATTGATGATGAAACTAAATTCTTTATTAATCCAACTGGTCGATTTGTTATTGGGGGTCCTCAAGGAGATGCTGGTTTAACTGGAAGAAAAATTATTGTAGATACATATGGTGGTTATGCTCGTCATGGAGGTGGCTGTTTCAGTGGTAAAGATCCTACAAAAGTAGATCGCTCTGCGGCATATGCAGCGAGATATGTTGCAAAAAATATTGTAGCAGCTGGATTAGCTGAGCAATGTGAAGTGCAATTAGCTTATGCAATTGGTGTAGCAGAACCTGTATCTATTGCTATTGATACATTTAAAACAGGTAAAGTTTCTGAAGGACAATTAGTTGAAGCGGTAAGAAAACATTTTGATTTAAGACCAGCAGGTATCATTAAAATGCTTGACTTAAAACATCCTATTTACAAACAAACAGCTGCATACGGACATTTTGGTCGTACTGATGTATTGTTACCATGGGAAAAATTAGATAAAGTGAATGTCCTAAAAGATGCCGTTCAAAAATAACATAGGATATATAGCAGTTAATTAGGTTAAACCTCGAAATTATCGTCTATTTCTATTATAATAGATAGATATTGACAGTTTAAAAGGAGCGTTATCTAATGAATTCATTTGGACCGGTTGAGATTGGTTTAATTGCAGCGATAATCATAGCGATTATATGTTTTATTCTATTTTTAGTTGCTTTGAAAAGTAAAAATAATATGAAACACAAAGCGAATGAAGAGTACAATCTCAAGGAGCAACAACTCAAATCTTCACATGAGGAAGCACTTGAAAAAGAACGTATTGAAAATAAAAAACAAGTAACGAAACAAAAAGAAGAATTTGAAGTTACAGTTAATGGAAAAGAACGTGAAATTGATGCTTTGAAATTATTTTCTAAAAATAAAAGTGAATACGTGACTGATATGAGACTCATTGGTATTAGAGACCGTTTAGTTAAAGAAAAACGTATTAGACGTGAAGATATGCATATAATGGCTAATATTTTTTTACCAAGTAATGAGTTTAATAATATTCAACGTATTAGCCATCTTGTGCTTACTAGAACTGGTTTATATATCATTGATTCACAATTATTAAAAGGTCATGTTTATAATGGAATTAGTGGCGCACAATTTCAAGAATTACCAATGCTGAAGCAAGTATTTGATACACTTGATTTAAATACACAAGCGCCTCAAACGTTAGTTCTTGATCAACATGAAGATAATCATTCGAAACTATCATTTATTAATTATTCTGATCAACTTTCTGCAATTGAGAAGTTGGCTACAGATTTACAAACAGAATTAGGACTTAAATATACGCCAACATCAATTTTATATTTTAATCCTAAACATGATAAAGACGTAACGATTTCAAACTATGCACAAAGTTCAAGTGTTAAGGTTTTAGTTGGTCCTGAACAACTTGACGAATTCTTTAACAAATTTGTATTCCATGGACGTATTCAATATAATGTCGATGAATTACAAAATATTATGGATAAAATTGAATCATTTAACTAAGAGAGGCTACCATCAAAATTTTAAATTTTGATGGTACTTTTTTATTATAAGCGATGTTCATAAATATACTTTTAGGGTATATACAGAATAGTTATTTTTAAAGGAGGAAGTAAGATGGACTATATTGAATTCTATAATGGAAATCAAATGCCAATGTTAGGACTTGGAACATTTCGAGTAGAAAATGACGATACTTGTAAAGAAGCAGTTAAACATGCTATTGAATCTGGGTATCGTAGCATAGATACTGCTAAAGTATATGGAAATGAAGAACAAGTAGGCCAAGGTATCAAAGAAGGATTAGAATCAACAGGTTTAAATAGAGAAGATATTTTCGTAACATCAAAATTATTTTTCGAAGATTTCGGACGTAAAAATGTGGCTCAAGCCTACGAAACTAGTATCCAAAAACTTGGGTTAGATTATTTAGATTTATACTTAGTACATTGGCCAGGGACAAATGAAGCCATAATGATTGATACATGGAAAGGTATGGAAGATTTATATAAAGATAATAAAGTTAAAAACATTGGAGTTAGTAATTTTAATCCAGATCATTTTGAAGCATTATTAGCACAAGTGTCAATTAAACCAGTCATTAACCAAGTAGAATTTCATCCATACTTTACTCAAGAAAAACTTAGAAAATATTTAGAAGCTCAAAATATTTATATGGAATCTTGGTCACCATTTATGAATGCTCAAATTTTAAACGATGAAACGTTAAATGAAATTGGTAAAGAAGTTAATAAATCAGCAGCACAAGTTATTATTAAATGGAATATGCAACATAACGTCGTCGTTATTCCCAAATCAGTTACATCAAGCAGAATTGAAGAAAATATAGATGTATTTGATTTTGAATTATCAGCAGAGCAAATGAAACGAATTGATGATTTAAATAAAGATCAACGTATAGGACCTGATCCAGATACATTTGAAGGTCAATAAATTTAATTAAAAAAGAGTGAACTTGTAGGTTAATTGACTACACAGTTCACTCTTTTGTTATATTATAAAACCAATCCAACAAGCAATAAATCCTATAACAAATTGCAATAGAGAATACATCATAAATTTAAAAAGTTTAAAAGACGGTGTTAGACATTGCGCAAGCTCATAAGACATGGTTGAAAATGTCGTTAAACCTCCTAAAAATCCAGTAATAAAAAACATATGTATCCAGTTTAAGTGAATAGAGAGGCCAGTTGTTAAACCAATGAGAAAACTTCCAATCCAGTTGACGATTAAAGTAGCAATAGGTATTGAAGTAGACCATTTGGATTTAGTGACATCAGTTAGCCATGCTCTAACGACAGCGCCTAAACCACCGCCAATCATAATTAAAAGAGCTTGTATCAAGATGTAAGACCTCCTAATGTCATACCTATCCAGCACAAGATAACACCAAAGCAATAACTTATAAATGCATAAACCAAAGCTAAGATAATATGATGGCTGTAAAGTAATGTGACTAACTCAAATTGAAATGTTGAAAATGTTGTTAAAGCGCCTAAAAAACCAGTTGTAATACCTTTTTTAATTTTAGGGTGATCTTTAAATAACTTAATCATTACTACAGATAGATAACCCATAAGAAAAGCACCTGACAGGTTAGCTATCAATGTGCCAATTGGAAAGGTGTTACTTTGATTCATAAAGGAAAACAAAAATCTTAATAAAGCGCCCAACATACCACCTATAAACACGGTTATATATTGCATAACATACTCACCTTTATATATCATTTTATGCGTATTTGATTATGAAAAAATGCCAAACGTTGTAATAGAAGCAAAAATATGGAACAAAATTACTACCAATATGAGATAAGGTAATATGTTAGAAGCGGTCTTAATCCAATCTTTATTTTTATAATTTAAATGTTTAATTGCTTTATCAGAAAATATAATTGAAGCCATAAGGATGACAACATTTACAATACTACATGCAATTAATAAATTTTTTATTGATTTAAATTGAATGCTTAATAAAGGATTAAATGTATTAAAATAAAAGCTAATAATTAAAAGAATAACTGATATATAAAAATATTTTTTTGATTTAGACATAATATACCTCCGATTTATACCATTAAATAATATTACCACATTTAATTTCATTTTAATAGTACCTATATCATAAGGTTTTAATTTTCAGAAAATTCAAAGCAAAACATTCGCATACACAAAAAAAGCATGATATAAATAACTTAACGAAATAGTAAAACATCCTGTACATAAAAAAATAATCATACGTATGGTGTCTTTTCGTAAAGCAAGCTATATTCGTAATATAAGTGAGAAGGGAAGATTTTATGACTCAATTAAATGTAGACGTATTTGCCGATGGTGCAGATATCGAACAAATGAAAGCTGCATACAAAAATAAAGAAGTAGATGGTTTTACAACAAATCCTAGCTTAATGGCAAAAGCAGGTGTAACAGATTATAAAGCTTTTGCAGAAGAAGCAGTACGTGAAATTCCTGATGCTTCTATATCATTTGAAGTATTCTCAGATGATTTAGATACAATGGAGAAAGAAGCAGAAATTTTAAAGCAATATGGAGACAATGTGTTTGTTAAAATTCCAATTGTGAACTCAAAAGGTGAGTCTACAATTGAATTAATTAAAAAGTTATCAGCTGATCATGTTCGTTTAAATGTAACTGCTGTTTATACAATTGAACAAGTTAAAGCTATTACAGAAGCAGTGACTGAAGGTGTACCTACATATATCTCTGTCTTTGCGGGACGTATTGCTGATACGGGTGTAGATCCACTTCCTTTAATGAAAGAATCTGTAAAAGTCGCACATAGTAAAAATGGTGTTAAATTATTATGGGCAAGTTGCCGTGAAGTGTTCAATATTATCCAAGCTAATGAAATTGGCGCCGATATTATCACTTGTCCAGCAGATGTTGTTAAGAAAGTTAACAATAATCTTGGACGCGATATTAATGAATTGCCAGTGGATACAGTTCAAGGATTTGCAAAAGATATTAAAAGTTCTGGATTATCAATATTATAAAATCACTATATCTAATTATGACCAACCGAGTCTAAGACTACAAATATGTCTTAGACTCGGTTTTAGTGTTATATGAATATCAAAGAGAGGGAGTAATAAAGTATCTTTCTTTTTTATTGAGTTTGTTTTAAAATCGGTGTTCAGTTAAAATTTATGAATATAATTAAATAGAAAGGAATTAAGTTATGGAAGAAACTGCTTTTAGAGAAAAAGTAAGAAAACAATTGTGGTTTTTAAATAAAAAAGAAAAGCAATTATTAGAACATACTTTTGAACAAAATAATGCTTCATTTAATAATGCAGAACAGAAATTTATGAAACCTACTCGTTTTGCTAATCAATTTTTACAGGTTCATATTTTTCGAAATAAACATTTTTCAAATGGATATTTTTTCTTATTAATTATATTATTTGTTCTCACCTACATCCTATTACTAGGATGGTTTTTAGCTGGATTTATCGCAAGTTTAGCAGTAGTCAATCAGTTTATAAATCCTAAAGCAGAATTAAGTCTAATCTATCTTGTATTAATCTTAGTTTTTGCCATTATTAGTTTGGTTGTCAGTTTGTATCTCATAAGATTTGTGACTGCTTTGTTTACTAAAAGATTACTTGAATATAAGTTTAATGAAAAGAAGTCGTCTTATTAATTAAATAGGCTAATAGAATACTTTCTTGCCATTTTTTATAAACTAAAATGTAAGGCTCATCCACTACGCATTGAGCTGAATTATCAAAGGTAATAATGGTTTTATTTTGAGAAGACGTTAATCCAATAATACGTTGCGCATTAAAATATATTTGTATGGGTGCACGTTGATGTTTGATTGGAAATAAAATGACGTCTTTAGAAATATAAATAGGAACTAGTTTATTGATAGATAATAAGCGTTTAGCTAATTTAAGTTGTTGTGTATATGATTTATTAAATTGTTCTAGATAGTATATGACAATCTTTTTAATATGAAAGGGTAGAATCATATCATATGTTTTAAAACAACATTTAGTCTGAATTGTGGAACCTTCTAAAGTTTGAATGTATAACAAATCGAAAGTATTATGAGGTAACATGCCAATCACCTTCTAAATAATATTGCTGAAGTTTGATACGGGCAGAAGATTTATATTTTTTAATTGTAGTGTCTGAGACATTCATCTTTTTAGCGATTTCATATTGTTTGTATCCACGAAGATAATATATCAGCCATTGATATTCATTTGAATTTAAAATATATTTGAAATCATTAAAAAAAGATTCATCTTTCAATGTATAAGTTAAAGAATGATTTAACGCTGCAATATCTAAGCAGTCAATCTTCAATTGCTCCTTTCTAAAAAGATCAATAAGATAAAACTTTAATCGCTGATAAATAAAAGAGGATAAAGATACAGAGGAAGATGGGTTATAAATTTTGGAGATTTCCCACAATTTTATTAATAATAATTGATAAAATTCATCATAATTATAAGTGATACGGTATTGTCTTAACAAATGATGAATCATTTTATGATATTTTATGTGTAATGAACTAAAATCTAAAATAGTTATTCTTTCTCCTTAGTTATGTACATAAACAATATTTCCGGATGTATAAATTCTACATGAGGTATCGTGAATTTTCATTTGCTTAATTTAATAAATAGGTGTTAAATAGTAAACATAGAATCGTTGGATTGGATAATATATGGCTTTAACAAGTTTGTAAGATTAATATTCGACATTTGTACAATAAAATATAGGAGGTATGAAGTTGGATTACGCACATTTAAATCTTGAGCACTTTTTTGCAAGACATGATGATTTAGACGTCATTAGAGATCGTTCTGAATTTGTAATGATAAATAATTTTACAAATGAAATGATGTATCGTGATGGTGATATTGAAGGGACAATTGATTTAAATCAATATTATTATAAGAATAGATCGCAAGCTGTCAGTTTTATTATGATGGATTATAAAAGAAATAACGAATAATTAAATATGTTAACCTTACTACAAATAACTATATTTATTTAATAGATAAAAATCATTGGAGTCCGGGACATAAAGTATCTAGATAAGTGA
>NZ_KV813740.1:0-3138 GCF_001813735.1 Staphylococcus sp. HMSC068C09 | reverse complement strand
AAAAAAAGATGGACTGCACTAGTAGTATTAGCTGTTAGTTTGTTTGTTGTTACAATGGATATGACAATATTAATTATGGCTTTACCGGAATTAGTAAGAGAGTTAGAGCCTTCTGGTACCCAACAGTTATGGATAGTTGATATATACTCTCTTGTTTTAGCTGGCTTTATAATTCCATTGAGTGCCTTTGCTGATAAATGGGGAAGAAAAAAAGCATTATTAACTGGATTTGCTTTATTTGGCCTCGTTTCATTAGCTATATTTTTCGCAGAAAGTGCAGAGTTCGTAATAGCTATTCGATTTTTACTTGGTATTGCAGGTGCTTTAATAATGCCAACTACTCTTTCAATGATAAGAGTAATTTTTGAAAACCCTAAAGAAAGGGCCACTGCATTAGCTGTATGGTCAATCGCTTCATCGATAGGTGCTGTTTTTGGACCAATTATCGGAGGAGCTTTACTTGAGCAATTTTCATGGCACTCGGCATTTTTAATTAATGTACCGTTTGCGATAATAGCAGTTGTAGCAGGTTTATTTTTATTACCAGAGTCTAAGTTATCAAAAGAAAAGTCTCACTCGTGGGATATTCCTTCTACAATTTTATCAATTGCAGGCATGATTGGACTGGTATGGAGTATCAAAGAATTTTCAAAAGAAGGACTAGCAGATATTATTCCATGGGTTGTAATAGTATTAGCAATTACCATGATAGTGATATTTGTTAAACGTAATTTATCAAGTTCTGATCCAATGTTAGACGTAAGACTTTTTAAAAAGAGATCATTTTCAGCTGGTACAATTGCTGCATTTATGACAATGTTTGCAATGGCATCTGTTTTGTTATTAGCTTCACAATGGTTACAGGTTGTGGAAGAACTTTCTCCTTTTAAAGCTGGCTTATACCTATTACCTATGGCAATAGGAGATATGGTGTTTGCACCAATTGCACCCGGATTAGCGGCGCGATTTGGACCGAAAATAGTGTTACCTTCCGGAATTGGAATTGCAGCCATTGGCATGTTTATTATGTATTTCTTTGGTCATCCATTATCATATTCTACAATGGCTTTAGCATTAATTTTAGTTGGAGCTGGTATGGCTTCACTAGCAGTTGCATCTGCTCTAATAATGTTAGAAACACCTACATCAAAAGCAGGTAATGCAGCTGCTGTTGAAGAGTCTATGTATGACCTTGGAAATGTTTTTGGTGTAGCAGTACTTGGTAGCCTATCTTCTATGCTTTATCGTGTATTTTTAGATATTTCATCTTTTTCATCAAAAGGTATAGTTGGAGATTTAGCTCATGTAGCTGAAGAATCTGTAGTGGGCGCTGTCGAAGTAGCTAAAGCTACGGGGATAAAACAGCTTGCAAACGAGGCTGTAACATCATTTAATGATGCTTTTGTAGCAACTGCTTTAGTAGGTGGGATTATCATGATTATCATTTCAATAGTTGTCTATTTGTTAATTCCCAAATCACTTGATATAACTAAACAAAAATAGTACTAAACATATATTTTTAGATATTGTAGATTAGTTTATTTTTAAAATTAGTAATAGTTAAAAAGTAGAACCATTAATTTTAAATGGTTCTACTTTTTTATTATTAAGTAAAATTATAAAAGACAATTTCTTAAATTAATAATATGATATACCTATATCTAATAATTTATTAGTATTAATAAACCTTGAAAGGATGATTAACTGATGAATAGAGCAGATATTTTTAAAATATTTGATGTAGAACTTAATATAACTATATTTTTAGGAGCACTAGTAGCAACTTTCATCTATTTTATAAGTTACATGAACAATGTAAATGAATTAATTACATTATGCTTAACATTAGCTTTTCCTGCATATTTATTAAAAATTAGCAGATCGTTCGAGGTTATTTTATTAGAGGAAAAAATAAAAAATAGTAAAATCAAAATCTGTGACAAAGATAGAATTGAACGAGAGATACTGGTGAAAAAGAACCTAATAGATGAACTATTGTTTCCTAATAGAGTTATTAAAAAATATACACTGACAATTTTAATTTACAGTATAGGTATTATTATTCTTTTACTACTTTGTAATATGTTAAGTTATGGAATTGGTGAAAATGTCAATTTTATCTGGAGATTACTAGCTTGTTATGTAACGAGTGTCACAGTGATTATAGTTGCCTTGATTATAATGATAATGATATTTGATCTTATAATTGGATTACTATTAAATTTTCAAATATTTTTAAAAAATAAAAAGTATGATGACTTTTTATAATTATTCGATTTATATAATGAAAAATTAAATGATTAAACATAGAAACCTCAAAACAAACCATATTTAATAGAGTTTATGGCGCCTTATACAAATAAAGGCTATGCTGTTAAAGAATTATGTAGCTATCTTCAGATTAATATGGATGATGTTTATACTATTGGCGATAGAAAATTGATTTACCTATGTTTAATACCCTAGATAATTCTTCTGATAATTTAGTTTTTGTTAGAGTTTAACATAACTGATGATTATCAGAAGTTTCATCACTATCAAAGGTGTATCAAGGGTTTATAAACTCTTGATACACCTTTTACATTCATTTTTAATTACCGAATATCCGACTCCAAAAACTTTTTTTTGAATGATTTTCATTTATCATATCTTCTTTTTGATCATCTAATTTATCGTCTTTTGTCAATTCACTATTTTGTTGCTTATACTCGTTTTTATCTTTACTCGTATCACTAAACTGAGAAACTATTTTTTCTTCTTGGTTATCTGAATCAATCTTTATGGAATCCGTATCCCCCATTGTTTCTTGAACTTCAAAGTCCTGTCTCTTATTAGCAGAATAATTAAGTTGTCTTTCTTCTTCTAACTCAGACTCCAATCTTTGTATTTTTTTGTTACTTTCTAATGTTAATACTTGTTGGTTTTCAAGTAATTTTGATCTTTCTTGCAATTCTTTCCTATAAAATTCTATTGTCACTTCATGACGCTTTTCTTGTTTTTCAAGTTGTTTATTTAAGGTGTCTATTTGCTTTTCAAGCAGTTCAATTATTTGAACATTATGTTTAGATTCTTTGTGGGAATTATCCTTTTTAACTTTTTCTGAGTTAGTGATAGTATCTTCAAATCCATATTTTTTTT
>NZ_KV813739.1:0-201 GCF_001813735.1 Staphylococcus sp. HMSC068C09 | reverse complement strand
GCTCACCCAAATATATATCTTGATGTATATTTAAATATCGTTTAATATCTAAATATACAAGATTATAAAAACAACTCAGTGTTTTTTTCTTTGAATGATGTCGTTCACAAACTTTGGTCAGGGCGTGAGCGACTCCTTTTTATTTTGTTATTAATATAACACTATCAAAAGACTTGGTCTAATCAGATCAAGTCTTTTTTT
>NZ_KV813738.1:0-217 GCF_001813735.1 Staphylococcus sp. HMSC068C09 | reverse complement strand
AATACTCTTTTTCCATACAAATGTATATCGATTGGCATTTGCCTCAACTTTCGTACCATCAATAAAAATGGCCTGATCATCTATAAGATGTTGTTTCAAACACTGACTATGAAATTGAATAAATAATGATTCTAATAAAGCATCTACTTTTGGATTGACTCTAAATCGATTAATCGTTTTATAAGAAGGCTTTTGATTTTGTGATAGCCACATCATC
>NZ_KV813737.1:0-85608 GCF_001813735.1 Staphylococcus sp. HMSC068C09 | reverse complement strand
ACTTATCTAGATACTTTATGTCCCGGACTCTTATACAATCATAAAAATGTATCAAAAGAGTAAACAATTTTTCAATCATTTACCAAAGTGATCTAGTTCGTTTCATATTACTTAATATTCATTTATATTTAACTTCATTTCTAATTGATGAATGAGATGAGTAATCAGTTCATTATTAGGAGTTTCGATACCTAATGATTTACCATAGTCCACAATTTGACCATTTAAGTAATCTATTTCAGTTAAACGACCATGATTATAATCTTGATGCATTGAAGGATAGTGTAAACCTTGTGCATGATCAGGATAAGCTGCTTCAATTTTCGAGATTAAGTCGTTAATATGAATATCTACATTTTTAGCATGTGCTACGTCGACAATTTCTTCAATGATTGGGCGTATCATTGCTCTAGAATGATCATAAGCGCCCAATTCACCAATTGTTTTATCTAATATCGTGCACAATGGATTTAAAACACTGTTAAGCGTAGCTTTAGACCATATCGCTTTAAATACATCATTACTGATAGTGGCATTTAAATGGGCTTGATTTAAGATATCTGCAATTTCTTGAGTACGTGGGTCTTTTTTACCATCAGCACGTTGAAAGTCAATTGAACCTTCACCTTCTAATAGCAATTGACCTGGACCACGTAATCCAGCTGTCCACATTGTTACGGCTAAGAAAATTTGTGATTTTGGAACAAATTGTGATAGACGTTCGTCATGGCCTAAACCATTCATCATACATAAGATGGCAGTATCCTCGCTAATTGCTCCCTGCTCTTTTAAAATTTGCATCATTTGTTCAGATTGCATTGATTTTGTTAAAAGTACAATAATATCATAGGTTTGATTGACCTCTTCAGGGAATGTGGCATGCATTTCAACAGTATAAGTATCATGTTCAGTTTGAACTTCTACTCCTTTTTCATTTATTCGATGAACATGATCTTTCCAGTAATCTATTAATGTAACATCTTGTCCACTTTGTTTTAGGTAAGTACCAATACGGCTTCCCATTGCACCCGCACCAGCAATTGCAATTTTATTAGCCATACTTAACACTCCTTATTTTCTTTATATAGTATGTATTTTCACACAGACAATTTTTTTAAACTTTTTTTACCTCGTGTTCATTTATTTTGGAATACAAATATGCATCAAGTAAAAATGTATGTTCTATTAAATCAATAGTGATAAGGATAATTTTCAGATCATTACGTGTATAGTTTATTGAAAGAAGAATATAAATGTAATAAAAATAAATCCTGATACTTAGTTTCATTTAAGTACGTTAGTATCAGGATTATAATTAACACGAAAGTTATATTAGACTTTTCGATATCGTTTTAAACCAATCATATTCATCGTAGTAAATATGATAATGAAAACAAATAGTATTAATACATCAAACCATATATTAGACCATCCTTGACCCTTAATCATAATGTTTGTTAAGGCGTGACCAGCGTATCTTAGTGGGAATAAGTATCCTATGTTACTTAACCACGGTGACATATTTTCTAGTGGGAAAATTCCAGAAAAGAATACCTGTGGAATAGCAACAATAGGTATGAATTGCACCATTTGAAATTCTGAATTTGCAAATGTTGAAATGAAAATTCCCATTACTAATGCTGCAATAGCTAATAAAATATTAATAAGTATAACGTAAGTAAGACTGCCTGCTAAATTGATATTTAATAAGTATATTGAGAAAAATACAATAATTAAAGTTTGAATAATAGCAAAAACCCCATATCCAATTAAGTAACCAAAAACAATGTCACTTCTTTTAATTGGTGTCGCAAGTACACGTTCTAATGTTCCAGTTGTACGCTCTCTTAAAAGTGCTATGCCTGAGATAAGAAAAACAAATAAAAAGACAAAGAAACTCATAAGAATAGGGAACATTTTATCGAAATAATTACTATGTTCATCACCATATAAATAGGTATTCTCTAATTGGATATCTTTAGCGTCTTTATTTTTAGCAGACTGTGGTAAAGACACCATTACTTTTTTTATATCATTCATTTTATCTTTTTGAATGGACTGATGAAGGAGTTGTTTAATCGAAGCGGATTTACTTGGATCTTCATTAGTGTACGTAACATGTATGGTTTGATTATTTTGATAAATAAAAGCATCTAAATGATGATGTTCAATTTTAGATTTAATATGTTGATTAGATGGAAAATCCTTAAATTTAACATCGTCACTTTTAATACCCTCTGTAATTTGAGTGGATACTGAGTGGTCAACACCAATAGTTAATGTTGTATCTTCATCTGAATTGAAAATAAAATACATTAATGTAAGGACTAATAAAGGCGCTAAAAACATAAGTGCGAGTGTACGTTTATCTTTTAATAATTCAATGATGACGCGTTGAATCATTGCTAAAAGTTTCATTGATTTTTAACCTCCTCAGCTTTAATAAAGACCTCTTCTATTGTTTCAACATTGAATTTTTGTTTTAATTCATTTGGTGTACCTATGGCGAAGAGTCGACCCTCTACAATGAGGCCGATTTTATCACAACGTTCAGCTTCATCCATGACATGTGTTGTAACGATAACCGTTTTACCTTGTTTAGTTAGAGACTTTAACTGATTCCATATTTGTTGTCTTAATTTAGGGTCAATACCTACTGTAGGTTCATCTAATATAATGAGACTTGGGTTAGATAAGAGTGTAATGGCTAATGATAATCGACGTTGCATACCGCCTGAAAATGTATTAACCGTCTTATTTAGTGCATTCTCTAAATTAACTAGCTCCATATTGTGGTTAATGCTTTTTATTAACTGTTTACCTTTTATTCCCGCTAGATGGCCAAAAAAGATAAGATTCTCTTTAGCAGATAATGACTCATAGAGTGCAGTATTCTGTCCCATATAACCAATACGGCTTAACACTTGACGGTTAGGCATACGCTGTCCAAATATTTCTGTAGAACCCGAATTCAATTTTTCCATACCAAGTAAACACTTGATTGTCGTGGTTTTACCAGACCCACTTGGTCCTATGAGACCGAGTAATTCTCCTTCTTGAATATTTAAGCTAATATGATCTAATACGTTATGTTTATCGTACTGCTTTACTGCATCAGTTAATTTTGCAATCGTTTGTGCCATATGATGTTTCCTCCTTATTTGAATTTGACACTGTGTTTAATTACTGTATAGTCAATATAAGTTAATTTTCTAAGTTAGAGTGTATTAATTAAAAATAATCAGACACAACAATGATAAGTGTTCAATATTGTTTAGGAGAAATCAGTAAATGAATGAAAACATTGTAGATAAACGTGTATATAAAACATTAACTAAAATTGAAAACGGTATGATTCGACTATTAGAAGATAAACCTTATAAAGATATAAACGTCAAAGATATTTGTCGAGAAAGTGGTATTAGTAGAGGGACTTTTTATCAACATTATACAAATAAAGATGATTTTTTATATCAATATCAAAAAGAAATGATAAAAAAAGCACAAGCACGTATACATACATGCTTGTGCTAAAATTTATGTTTAAACAGGGACAACATTTGTTGCTTGTTCGCCACGTTGACCTTCAGTGATGTCAAACTCTACTTTTTGACCTTCTTCTAAAGTTTTATATCCATCAGTAGCGATACCTGAGAAGTGAACAAACACATCGTCACCGTCTTCTCTTTCGATAAATCCAAACCCTTTTTCTGCGTTAAACCATTTAACTGTACCGTTATTCATATAGAATACCTCCAAGTGCTTTTGCACATCATATTTGTAACAAATTCATAAATTAAAAGAGAATATTCTATAAAAATATACTACAATCCAAAATACGAGCTTTTATTACGTGAAACCAACTATACACCTTTTGAATGAATAAGTACAGCATTATTTTGAAATTTAGCATAATTTCTTTTGGAATTATAAAAATACATAGATAACAAGACTAAGATTTATAATTTATTAAGATCGTTATTTTACATATATCGAATAAATATATGTAAAATGAATGCTACGGTGGCGAAACATCTAAGATTTTAATTACTTTTTAATATATCCTAAATTGCCACCAACAGTTTCATAAAAATCAAAACGCATGCCTGATTTGATAACTGAGCCATTTAAATCTTTATCTAAAACTGTAAGAGCTAATTTTCCATCAGGTAAATTCTTTGTTGTAAATTGAACAGTATATTCTTCAGATTTAAAACGATGTTTCTTAATATCTAATACGATGAATTGAGTTGGATCTTTTCGATGTTTTACTTCTAGATACTTTAACTCAGAGTTTTTAGAAAGTATTTTTAAGAACACCTTATCATTCTCTTGAGAGATTTTTAGTAATGTAGGATGCATTCTTTTTTTGTAATGTGTTCCTTTAAACGAATAGTAATATATATCGTTTTTCTCATGAAGCGGCTTATCATCTTTTTTAAGATAGAATTTAACAAAACTGATAATGTCTTCTTTATTCCCCTCACGTATTAGTTTGATGGCTTGTCGGTTTAAATCATCATCTGCATAGTCTAAAGCATCGAAATGTTCATCTACCATATGAATGATATTTTGAAAAATAGGAAGTAACTCATTTATGTTTTTAATAAAGCCTTTTTTATAGAATTTAGCTTCTAAAACATCTTTATTAATAATACGATATAGTAAATTAGGCATTAATTTATTATTTTTATATTTACTCATTAAGTGACGATAGGCTTCACCTTGCCATTTCATACGATTAATATGTGTTGATTTTTCTGATTTTACTAAAGAAATATTATCGTCGTAACGGTTAGCACAATAAACCACATCTTGTGTTGTACTAATACGTTTAGTATTGAAAAAGACTTCTGCGAAAAATTGTAAATCTTCTCCAAAAATCATTTCTGGAAATTGAATATGATTCTTTTTAATGACGCTAGCTTTAATCATACGACCAGCAGGTGCTAAATGATAAAATGATTTTCTAAAGTGTTTTAAATCTACTTTATTATATGCAATTTTAGATAGAGCAACGCCACTTCTAGCTATGCGATCACTATGCACATATTTTGTTAAGCCTGTAGCATAGTCTGTCTTGTTTGTTTTTAAAAGTGTATATAACTTTTCTAGAGCATCTTCAGGTAACCAATCATCACCGTCTATAAACATGATGTACTTTCCCTTACTTAAATCAATAGATAAATTTCGTGGTTTCGCAGGTGTACCCGAATTTTGATCTAATTGAATAAATTTGTAATTAGAAAAACTGTCTATTTTTTTAGAAACAATATCAACGGTTTGGTCAGTAGAACAGTCATCCACCACGATTAATTCAAAATCTCTCATATCCATCGATTGTTTTAAGACACTATCTAATGTTTTATTAATAAATTTTTCTTTGTTATACGTACTAATTAATACACTTACTTTAGGCCTATGATTGATTTCTTTACTCTTTATAACCTTCATTTTTATACTCCTTTAATTAGTAATCTTTTTGATAATCTAATGTATTTTAAAAAGTAGTTAAAATACAAATAATAATCTAATTATATTTAATATAATCAATTTTTTCTATCGTTATTTATTGTAATAATCTAATTATAGATTATGTTATATATTTTGTTTTTAAGTATTAATATATCTATTATCATCACAATAATCTTTAATTATCTATAAAAATACCTAAATTAGGTAATTATGATATATATGAGATTAGAAAATAAAATGAACTCTGATTTATTTATAGGAAATGCGAGCGTTCTCAAAGAAACTCAAAAATGTTATAATTACAGTTGAAAACGATTCCAACAAATTGTTATTTGATATAGCTATTTAATTATTGAATTAAATGACTATATCAAGTAATAAATAGGAGAGATAGAAATGAAAGATACAGATCAAATACATACTAAAAATACTGAAGAACAAGGTATTACGCTACCCTATTTAAAAAAAGCAGTTATTTTTTCTATTACATTTGGTTTCTTCGGAGTAAACATGGCATTTGCACTTCAATCAGCAATGATGGGAAGAATATTTCAAACGCTCGGCGCCGATCCTAATAATTTAGGTTGGTTTTTTATTTTGCCGCCATTAGCAGGAATGATTGTACAACCACTTATTGGATACTATTCTGATAGAACTTGGACTAGATTTGGACGTCGGATGCCGTATCTTTTAATTGCTGGTCCCATTGGAGCGATCGTATTAGTCCTACTACCTAATGCAGGTTCGTTTGGATTTGGATATGCATCACTTATGGCGTTGTCATTTGGTGCAATCATGACGTTACTTATGGATTTGACGTCAAATGCGTGTATGCAGCCCTATAAAATGATTATTGGAGATATGGTAAACGAAAAACAAAGAGATATGGCCTGGTCATGGCAACAAATCTTCTCAAATTTAGGTGGTATTATTGCTACACTATTACCATTTTTACTAACAATTATGGGAATGAGTAATGTAGCGCCTAAAGGGGAAGTACCGATGACAGTAAAAATAGCTTATTATATTGCAGCAGCGGTATTACTCATTGCTTCTATTTGGACGGTTCTTTCCGTTAAAGAATATGAACCTAAAACATATAACTATTATCACGGCATTTCAGATGACAATAGGAATGAGAAATTAAATTTATGGCAACTGTTAAAAACTGCGCCTAAACAATTTTGGCAAATTAGTGTAGTTCAATTTTTTAACTGGTTTGCATTAATGTATCTCTGGACGTATTCAACAGGTGCAATAGCAAAAAATGTATGGAATGCGACAGACCCTTCTTCAGCAGGATATCAAGCAGCAGGGAACTGGTATGGTGTGTTATACTGTATACAATTTTTAAGTTCAGTTATTTTTGGTTTTGTCATTGCAAAATCTAAACCCTCTCAAAGAAAATTTTGGTATAGTTTTGGATTAATTTTTGGTGGGTTAGGTCTTATTTCAATGTTCTTTATTCATAACCAATGGTTACTCATTATTTCATTTATATTTATTGGTATTAATAACTTAACGATGAATACTCAACCATTTACACTATTAACCGAAGCAATTGATGGAGAAAATTCAGGTGCTTATCTAGGTTTATTTAATACAAGTATTTGTCTACCACAAATTGTCGCTTCTGTAGTAAGCTTTGCACTTTTCCCACTATTAGGAAGTTCAATGCCTGCGATGTTATTATTTGCAGGAATCATGATGCTTCTGGGTGCAATCTCAGTTAAATTTATTAACGCAAAATTTGAATGAAATACTAAAAAATTTATTTATAATGTGTAAGAGCGAAAAATAATTTTTCGCTCTTTTTTTATAAAAAACTATCAGCAATGTTTCATAAACAATATAATGATGTCATTAAAAGTGTAATACCTTTAAGGAATATCAAACCTTGAAGTATAGGTGAGGACATACGCGGTAAATCACTCGCCATAGAAAAGTTATATCATACATCATTCATTTAATTCATATTGACAATCTTAAATATCCCTGTACAATTTAAAACGTAATAGTTACGATTTAAAAAGGAGAGATACAAATGAGTAAGATACCTGTAACTGTATTAAGTGGTTATTTAGGCTCAGGGAAGACAACGTTACTAAACCATATTTTAAATCATCGAGAAGGTCGTCGTATTGCAGTCATTGTAAATGATATGAGTGAGGTCAATATTGATAAAGATTTAGTTGCTGATGGTGGTGGAATGTCTAGAACAGATGAAAAATTAGTTGAACTATCTAATGGATGTATTTGTTGCACGTTACGTGACGATTTATTAAAAGAAGTTGAACGACTTGTACATAAAGGCAATATTGATTATATCGTTATTGAATCTACAGGCATTTCTGAACCAGTACCTGTAGCGCAAACGTTCTCGTATATCGATGAAGCGATGGGAATAGATCTCACTTCGATTTGTCGTTTAGATACGATGGTTACGGTCGTTGATGCGAATCGATTTGTTAATGATATTCATTCAGAAGATTTACTTGTAGATCGTAATCAAGGGGCGGATGTGACAGATGAACGTTCAATTGCGGATTTATTAATAGACCAAGTTGAATTCTGTGATGTACTTGTATTGAATAAAACAGATTTAGTTACAAATGAAGCGCTAGATAAATTAGAACATATACTTAGAACATTACAACCAGATGCAAAAATAATTAAAACAACGCAGTCTCAAGTAGATATTAATGATGTCTTAGATACAGGACGATTTGATTTTGAAAAATCTAGCAATTCTGCAGGATGGATTAAGGAGCTAACAGAAGGCGGCCATGAGGCACATACACCGGAAACTGAAGAATATGGTATGAGTTCGTTTGTCTATTCAAGACGATTACCGTTTCACGCGAAACGTTTCAATGATTGGTTAGAACAAATGCCTCAAAACATTGTTCGTTCAAAAGGTATTGTATGGCTTGCGCAATATAACGAGGTTGCGTGTTTACTGTCACAAGCAGGATCGTCATGTAATATCAGCCCAGTTACATATTGGGTTGCATCAATGCCTAAAGAAAAACGTGAAGAGATACTTGCTCAACGTCGTGACGTAGCGGAAAGCTGGGATATTGAATATGGGGATAGAAAGACACAATTTGTCATTATTGGTACCGACTTAGATCAAGAAAAAATCGAAAAAAAACTCGATGAATGCCTGCTAAATAGTAGCGAAATGAATTCTGATTGGTATCAACTTGAAGATCCTTATCATTGGAAAATAAGAAAACCTTAAGAAATAATGGATATTAAACAAGTTATGATGATAAAAATATTGATTACAACTTTCATATAAACATCATACAACTTTTCGTAATATAGTATTGCAAGCGCAATCTAATACTAAAACGACCAAACCTTATTATAATTACAGTAGACAATCATAATGGAATAAAAGTATATATATAATTCTCACAAACAACATTATAGTATTGCTTTTTATACTGAAAACGATAAAGTTTAAAATATTTGATTGGTCATTTTTTAGTTTCATACAACAAGAGATTAATAAAATTAAAGAGGAAACGACGAGATTATCGTCACTTCCTCTTTTTTTTTATGGCATCATTAATTTAATACCTCTAATGATATTTTTTAAAAATAGCACAAGTGCCCATATAAAGAAAAGAACTGCGATGAGGATTGCAATGATCCAACCGATACCGCGTTCACTATTTACAAAAGCCGGGGAAATAGATAGGGTTACTAATCCTAATACCACCATAACCCAACTCATGATGTGATTGAATAACGCATTTCTAGCATGGGTCGAAGCTGGTGGTTGTGCGACGATCCATACAATAAGTGGAAATAATACTGGTGCAAAGAAGACACTTAAATAGCTAATGCCTCCTAAAATATCATTTTCTCTATAGTTTTCATTTGGCATATCATGATCACCTCAATTCTATAAAAACATATAATAAAATAAATAGTAAGTAAGATATTCTAAAATTACAACACTGTAAGTTAGTATAAGGTTGATGTTGAAAATAGTTAATTAAATATTTTGATGAATATAGCATATAAATGTATTAAATTGTACAATATTAATATATTAACTTTTAAAAGGTGGATATGATGCGGGAATTTTTAAATCTGTTAGGGGCATTACTAACAATGATCATTACATTTAGCATTTCAATTTTATTTAGTTTCTTAATACCTTTAATGGTCGAAGGAAATATTTTAAACATGGGGAAATTAAATCATCCGACATTTATTATGTTGTGGATTATTTTTAGTGTTATATTCAATATTATTATTCTTATTTTAGCTTTTTCAATGATTCAGTTTAGTAGTGACTTTGTAAATAAAATGAAATTAATGGCGATGTTAACTTTTTTTGTAATTATTAGTTATGCAAGCTTTAGTCATATAGATATGCAAGCTTTAACTGATCATTTAACATTAACGAGTTCTAAACATACCCGAGAGTTATCAATCAAACTTTTACCATTTGTTTTAACGATATCATTAGGATGTTATAGCGCTATTTTATCCTACTTACAGTATCAAATTGATAGCGAAGAACGTATGATATAAATTTTGAAAGCGCTTTACATATTAATACTAATTTTTTTGAAATAGTGCTAAAATAAAGATGAGAACAGATAAGGGGGAGATTAAAATGTTATCATACAAAAACATTTTAATTGCAGTTGATGGATCAAACGAAGCAGAATGGGCCTTTAATAAAGCCGTTGATGTAGCAAAACGTAATGATGCAAAGCTAACGATTGTGCATGTGATTGATACAAGAACATATACCGCTTATGAAGTGTACGCATCTCAATTCGATCCGTCTAAAGAGTATTCTGAGAAATTACTTGAAGGCTATAAAGAACTCGCTGTTAAAGAAGGCGTGACAAATGTAGAAACACGACTTGAACTTGGCCCACCAAAATTACTCATTCCTAAAAATTTAGCAAATGAATTGAATGTTGATTTAATTATGTGTGGTGCTTCAGGCTTAAATGCAGTCGAACGTTTTATGATTGGTTCAGTATCAGAAGCAATTGTACGTCATGCGCCATGTGATGTATTAGTCGTACGTACTGAAGAAATTCCAGAAGACTTTGAATCAAAAGTAGCAACTCCAGAATTTAGAAGACGATATTTTGAAAGTTCAGACCATAAATAATAATGATTTAATATATGACTTCATTCTCACGAAGTAGTGAGGATGAAGTTTTTTATGGGAAGTATAAATCAAGTGATGATTTTAGATAAAATATAAAATATGGTATCATTTTTATTTAAGTGTCGTGTTCTAAATAATGGCGCACAATCATTTAAAAATATAAGTATAAAAGGAGAATCATATCAACGTGAATCAAATGAAACAACTGTTTATTAAATTTGTTGAACCATTAACGAAGATAGAGTTTTATCAAAATTTACTAGCCAATATTTTAATTATTATTGCCTATATCTTATTAGGTATGATTGTTATTGCAATTTCTAGAAAAGTAGTAACAAAATTTTTTAAAGTCAATGAGAAGAAGAAGACACGTTATAAAATTAAAAGAAGTGAGACACTTTCAACACTTGTTCAAAATTTAATTAGTTATGTTGTTTGGTTTATTGTTCTTACATCGGTTCTCTCTCGTTTTGGAATTAGCGTCTCAGCTATTTTAGCTGGAGCCGGTGTCGTTGGTTTAGCCGTTGGTTTTGGTGCCCAGACTGTTGTAAAAGATATCATTACCGGCTTTTTTGTTATTTTTGAGGGACAATTCGATGTCAGCGATTATGTTCAAATTAATTCATCAGGTGTAACGATTGCAGAAGGAACCGTACAAACCATAGGATTACGATCTACTCGTATTCAATCTGATACTGGAGAAGTGTATACCTTACCTAATGGCACAATTAGTGAAATTGTAAATTATTCTAAGACAGATGTATCACCCCTTATTGCAATTCCAATTTCTCCAAATGAAGATTATGACGTTATTGAAAAAGAATTAAAAGCATTCTTACCAACATTAAAAGATAAATACGATATGTTCGTTGCGGCACCTGATCTACTCGGTTTAGATAGTATTGATGGTAATGAAATGGTAATTAAATTATTAGCTCATGTTAAACCGGGCATGCATTTCCCAGGCCAACGTTTATTAAGAAAAGAAATCATAAGTTACTTTAATGATGTAGGAATTCATACGCCTAAACCAACACTTGTGAAATTAGAAGATGAAGAAAAATAAACAAATGCTTATCATCATAGGTGTTTAAAATTTTTCCATAAGTTCTTTATAACAACTTTTAATGACCAAAAATTCATTTAATTATCATCATATAAACGGATAAATAATTAATAATTTCTAATTATTTAAGATTTGCCTACATTACACTTTGGGTGTAATATCAAACTGTAATAAATAGAAAGGGATGATAAGTAATGTGGGTGAAAGACTTTTATTATGATGGTAATGAGTACATCAATAAAACTGTATGGGAGTACATGTGTAAAGATAATGTGACGTTTGATAAAGCCATTGAGGTGCTTAATTTAAATTATAAAGATGCAGTTGCGAATGAGAGGGACATTCCAAATTTAGACATCGAGAGAAAAAGTATTGTAACAAGTGACTTTTGGTAAGCAATGGCTATATCAATAAACAGCAGTTTCTACGTCAAATACGTAGAAACTGCTGTTTTATTATGTTCTATATTTAAATTGTTCAATCGCATTTTTAATGTCATCTCGAACACGTTGGAATTCTGACCAATTTTTTCCGGCTGGGTCATCGAAGCTCCAATGTTCTTTTTTAACACCTGATGGAATAGTAGGACAATGTGCATCAGCATGACTGCATAATGTTACTACTAAGTCTGACTGTTTTAAAATCGTATCATCAATTAAATCAGAGGTATGATTGGAAATGTCGATACCCACTTCTTTCATGGCTTCAACTGCCTTAGGATTAACACCATGTGTTTCAATGCCTCCTGAATATACATTCCATTCATCACCTAAAATTACTTTTCCAAAACCCTCAGCCATTTGGCTACGACAAGAATTCCCTGTACAAATAAAATAAATGGTCTTTTTGGTCATGATAAACCTCTCTATCTATAAAATTAATCTGACTTTATTCTACACTAAACCTAACCATTTCCAATACGTTAAGCTAAATAAAATCACAAGAATATAACCTATAATAGTGAGGGGGATACCTGATTTTAAGAAATCTTTAACAGTAAATGTATCCGTACCATAGGCCAACATATTTTGTGGTGCACTCACTGGTAATAAGAATCCAAAGCTAATCACAAATTGTTGTATTAAAACGAAACCGATAGAATGATCGCCTAAACCTAATGTTGAAGTTAATGAAATAAATACTGGGATCAATGCAGATGATAAGCTTGTTGCACTCGCAAAGCCTAAATGAATTAAAATATTGAATAATGTAATGAGTGCAATCGTTGCGATAATTGGTAACCCTTTTAGGCCCATTAATCCAAATGTTTTATCACTGAGCCATTGAGCAGCGCCTGTTTTAAGTAAAACGTTACCAAGTGAGATGCCTACACCAAAGACGATAATTGTTCCCCATGGAATTTTCTTTTCAACGCCTTTCCAAGTAATCACACCGATTTTAGGCATTAACATCATACCTAATGCAATTAGAGTGACACTTGCTGAATCGATAGGGTGAAGTACTTTTTCGGTAGACCAAAAGATCAGTAATAAGATAGAAATGACAATGAGTCGCCATTCTCTAGCACTCATTGGGCCTAGTTCGTTTAAGTCATGTTTAATCAATTCTTTACCACCTTCAATGGCATCTCGTTCAGGTGGCATCACTTTCATCATAATGAAATATAAGGCAATAGACATCAGTATAGACCATGGTGCGGCGTATAAAAACCATTCACCCCAAGACACGTTATAGCCTAAGTTTTGATTAATGAAATTGATAGCGACGATATTTTGTGCAGCCGCAGTTTTGATACCGATATTCCAAATCGATACAGCTTGTACGGATGTAATAATAAGAAGTGATGCTAGTTTACTATCTTTACTCACTTTAAAGGCTGCAATCATTCCAAGTAAAATGGGTATGACAGCACCGGCACGAGCCGTAGCAGAAGGTACAAAAAAGGCTAATACAATTGATACTAAAATTGCACCGATAACAATATTTTTTGTTTTATTTCCTACAATTGAAAGGACATAAAGTGCTAGTCGTTTATGAAGATTGGTTTCTTGCATGGCAACTGCTAAGAATAAAGCGGCGGTCACAAGTGCCACTGCAGAAGTAGAAAAGCCACTAAATGCGAGACTCAGAGCATTGTTTGTGCCTAATAATTCGCTTCCCTTCAGAATGGCGTTTCCACTTTTAGGATGACCAAGTTGTTCTGAGAGATGTTGAACAGGACTAAAGCCAAGTAATAATATAATAAGTCCTAAAATTAAAGTAGCTGAAACTGGATAAGATACTGCTTCAGTAACCCACATGATTACAGCAAAAGCAAGAATGGCAAGTGCTGCTTTAGCCATGACCGGTAAGCTACTTGAAGTAGGTAATAATAAAATCATTACTAATACGATAAAACTAATCACAATCCATAATGGTTTATATCCTTTATTAGATGTTTCTTTTTTAGATTGATTAGTGATTTGATTCCCCTTTGTCATTATCATCGTCCCCCTTAAAATAGTTACACTATTATTTTAACAAGAAAGCGCTTTATTTTAGGAGTTATATTTTAAAATACACAAAATTTTCAAAAAACTATTAATTAAAGCTAATAAACATAGAAATATTGAGATGAAAAGGAACGAAACAATGAATTTAATGGGAATTCTGTTTCACTCTGTTACTTATATATTAAAGTTGTCCGAAATCATTTTTCTTAATATTGTTAACTTAACAGTTGGTTCTTTAGGTTCAGTAATATGGATATGTTGATCATTTTTAATTTTATTTATAGCAATACATTCTCCACTCATTGTTTCAGGCATTACTTTACTTTTGCTATTAAATGTTTCAATAATGCCTTATTTATCTAGAAGAAATTTTTTCATAATAAAAATCCTTTTATAACTTTCGGTCCTTTTTCTGACTGTAGTAAAACAACAATTATATATAATTATTTAATCATTTTCATTTTTTTAAATCGTCCATTGACAATTTCGATATGAAATGCGATTATTAAAACGTAATAATTACGATTTAGGAGAGAAGAAAATGATTAAGAAAAGTTTAATGTTAGTCTTCATCAGTATTTTAACGTTGTCACTTGTAGCTTGTGGAACATCCAATAGTGGTAGTGATAAAGATAAAAAATCAGAGAACAATGAAAAGCTTGAGGTAAAAACGACAGTATATCCACTGAAATCTTTTGCTCAACAAATTGGTGGTAAATACGTCCATGTTGAATCAGTCTATCCGAATGGAATGGATCCACATACATATGAGCCGAGTCAAAAACAAATGGTCGATATTGGTAAATCAGATTTATTTGTATATACAGGGGATAATCTAGACCCAGTCGCTAAAAAAATTGCAAATGCGGTGAATGATAAAAATAAAACATTATCATTAGAATCATCTTTAAATAAAGCCGATTTGTTAAAAGGCGAAGAGGATGAACATGAACACGGTGAACACGAAGAACATGGCGAGCACGAAGAACATGAGCATCATCATGGTAAATATGATCCTCATGTTTGGTTAGATCCTGTATTAAGTCAACAATTTGCGAAAGATATAAAAGATGAATTCGTTAAAAAAGATGCTAAACATAAAGATGACTATGAAAAGAATTATAAAAAATTAGTTAGTGATTTGAAGGATTTAGATAAAGATATGAAACGTGCTGTTAAAGGTCAAGAAGGTAAAACAGTATATATTTCACATGATTCTATTGGTTATTTAGCTGATCGCTATGGTTTTAAGCAAGAAGGAATCGAAAATATGAATGCTGAAGAACCAAGTCAAAAAGATCTTACAACTATTGTAAAACAAATTAAAGAGGATAAGGTAAACTATATCCTAGCTGAAGAAAATGTGTCGAATAAAGTTGCAGACACGGTTAGAAAAGAAACACATGCAAAAACAATTTCATTTTATAATATGGGTTCTCATACTAAACAACAAGATAATGACAGTAATACGTATCAATCATTTATGAAGAAAAATATTAAAGCTATTGAAAAAGCTTTAAAAAATGAATCTTAAAATTAAAGTATATTAAAGTAAAGAAGTAAGATATGAAGATCAAGTAAATTCTATCTTACTTCTTTTTTATAGGCTTCCTTTTTCAAAAAAAAGTGGTATATTAAATTTAAATAATATGTAGGGCATTATTTATTATTTTTATGAAGTAAGGGTTTATCACTAATAGATTGGAAGGAGACAGCGTCATGAATATTTATAGACTACGTTACCAACACCATAAAGACATTGTAGATGACAATATTTTAACGGTATTTGTATTGGCCAAAAATGAAGAAGATGTAAGGAAATTTGCGAAAACGGTAAATTACAAAGTTGAAGATGTTAAACATACAACATATGAAGCTTATGAAGAAGCTAAAGCAAAAGGTGAAACATATCGCCTTGAACATGCAGATACATATATTAGCTAAGTCTGTATAACTAAAAATTATATAATTAAGGATAAATATCGATGAGTATAAGGTTACACTTAAAACTTCTTTTTGCATAAAAAATGAATGTAATCATGCAAAGAGAAGTTTTTTTATATATTATTATCTAACTTTTTTAAAAATTCTAAAGAAATTGATTTTAAAAAAATGTATAATATCTATTATGACTTTAAGAGGGAAACGAGGAAAGACAATGAAACAGAAACTTACATTTAAAGAGAATCTCTTTATTGGGTCGATGCTTTTTGGTTTGTTCTTTGGAGCAGGAAACTTAATTTTTCCACTTCATCTAGGGCAAATGGCAGGCGCAAACGTATTACTTGCGAATTTAGGATTTTTAATTACAGCAATCGGTTTACCATTTTTAGGAATTATTGCGATTGGTATTTCTAAGACGAATGGTGTATTTGCAATTTCTTCACGCGTAAGTAAAATTTATGCATACATATTTACGATTGGTCTTTATCTTGTTATTGGACCCTTCTTTGCTTTACCAAGACTTGCAACAACATCATATGAAATTGCTTTTTCACCATTTGTTTCTCCAAGCAGTGGAAAATGGATTTTACCTGTCTTTAGTATGTTGTTCTTTATCGTAGCTTGGTTTTTTGCACGTAAACCCTCTAAAATCTTAGACTATATTGGCAAGTTCTTAAATCCAGTCTTTTTGATTTTATTAGGTATCGTGGTCGTACTTGCATTGATTCACCCAATGGGCAGTATAAGTCATGCACCAATAAGTCCTGACTACAATAAGAGTGTATTATTAAAAGGTTTTATCGATGGGTATAATACATTGGATGCACTGGCATCACTAGCATTTGGCATCATTATTGTAACGACTATTAAAAAATTAGGTATTACAAATCCTAATGATATTGCTAAAGAAACAGTGAAATCGGGGGCCATTAGCATTATTGGCATGGGTGTCATCTATACACTTCTTGCAGTAATGGGAACAATGAGTCTTGGAGAATTTAAAGTAAGTGAAAATGGGGGCATTGCCCTTGCACAAATTGCCCAACATTATTTAGGTGATTTCGGAATTATTGTTTTATCACTTATTATTATTGTGGCGTGTTTAAAAACGGCAATTGGTTTAATTACAGCTTTTTCAGAAACATTTACAGAACTATTTCCTAAAACGAACTACATTGTATTAGCCACTATGGTTAGTGTATTGGCGTTTATATTTGCGAATGTCGGATTAACAAAAATTATTATGTACTCATTACCCGTATTAATGTTTATTTATCCATTAGCCATTACACTGATTTTACTAACCTTAGTAAGTCATTTATTTAATAATTCGCCAATTGTGTACCGCTTTACTACATTATTTACAGTGATTGCTGCATTTTTTGATGGTATTAAAGCGAGTCCAGAACCTTTTGTGAAAACGAACTTCGCACAATCATTAATCGGTTTTGCTGAGAATTATTTACCATTCTTTGATATTGGTATGGGATGGATTGTCCCAGCATTAATTGGATTTATTATCGGACTTATTGTCTATAAAGTTCGTGGCAACAAACATGAAGTTCAAGCATAATTAAGCCATTTATTATAAGCTATAAGTAGTTGAAATCATACGATCTTATAGCTTATTTTTTATATATTTAAAGGTATAAATATATTTATAAAATGCATTAAAATGAAGATAATAATGATTTTGAGGAGAAATAAAGATGGACTATAAAATAGATAAAACATGGGCAATCTTTTATAAAGCCTTAGCGCATAAATTGTTAGAATATCAAAATTGTCGTGATCAATTGATTGAGAAAATACGAGAACTTTATATTAACACTCAAATCCATATGCCTAAATTAGAAATTAATAATGAAATTATAGATATGGATCCATTTACTGTGTTTGGATTATTTAATAAGAGTTCTATGACTAAAAAAAATAGAATTAAAATTATAGAAGAAATGGCCAAACTATTTGATGTGAAAGCAGATATACCACGAAATTTTGATGGTATTCCGACAGTGATGAATTTACGTGCTACATTTTATAATTTTAAGAATGATCGTGAAGCACAAGACATTGAAAATTTATGGTCGTTGTTTGAAATTGCTTTATTGTATTCATCAGATAAAAGCGAAGATAATGAAAATAACTTTAAGAGAAAATTTAATCAAGTGATGGCTCAGCCTGGAATCGGTATGGGTAAGTTAACCAGTGGATTATTTTGGATTGATTCTGACACATTTGCCAATTTAGATTCTCGGGCGATTTGGTATATTTTTGAAGAAAGCGAGATAAGTACAAAGTATATCAATTTTGAGGTTAACTTAAAAAAATCATTAACTGCAACAACGTATTTAATGATGATTGAAAAATTAAAATTATTTCTAAAAGATGATAACTATTTGAATGATTTTATTGATTTAAGTTATGAAGCATGGCGTAAATCAAAGGAAATCAAGCAAAGCTCAAAAGTAAAAGATATCGATGCAGATAAGGATTTAGAAGTCGTGAATTATTGGATTTATTCTCCCAAACCACAAGATGTTGATTTCGCTTCTTTTATTGAGAATGGGGAAATGTCTATTGGATATAACGAGTTAGAAGATTTCTCGAACTATGCATCTAAAGAAGAGATTAATCAAAAATTACAACAATTGAACCATAATCAGCATCATTATATTCATACGGTTAATGCCATATGGGAATTTAGTAAAGAAATGAAGCGTGGGGATATTGTTTATGTGAAAAAAGGACAGACTGATATTGTAGGATGGGGTGTTGTTTCATCAAATCATCAATATAAAAATCATAAAAATATCATTCAGCTTGTTTGGAAGGAGAAAGGAAACTGGAAGATTCCAAGCAAAACATTAAATAAGACGCTCACTAAAATTACGCCATATAGTGAAACGATTCGGAAATTTAATGAGTTATTTTCAGTTGAACATTCTGATGGATTGGTTGCTACACAAACGACTTATCCCGTTTATACAGCAGAACAATTCTTAGACGACGTATTTATGAATGAAGAAGACTATGACACGCTTGTACAATTAATTAGAAGAAAAAAGAATGTCATCTTACAAGGACCACCAGGTGTAGGTAAAACATATGCAGCTAAACGATTGGCTTATTCAATGATGGGTGTTAAAGATAAAGAACGTGTGAAACTTGTACAATTCCATCAAAGCTATGCATATGAAGATTTTGTAATGGGATATCGTCCTACTGAAACTGGCTTTGAATTGCGTACCGGTGCATTTTACAATTTCTGTAAGCAAGCAGAAGAAGATAGTGAGAAAGACTATTTCTTTATTATCGATGAAATTAATCGTGGCAATTTAAGTAAGATATTTGGTGAATTGTTTATGTTAATTGAAAACGATAAGAGGGGAATGGAAATAGAATTACTTTATGCAGATGAGAAATTCTGTGTTCCAGATAATGTTTATATTATTGGTATGATGAATACAGCAGATCGAAGTTTAGCCATTCTTGATTATGCACTACGACGTCGATTTGCATTCTTTGATATGAAACCTGCCTTTGAAACCATACAGTTTAAACAATATCAAGAAAATTTAAAAAATCCACAATTTGAAGCATTAATTGACGCCATCGAAGCATTGAATGTCGACATTCGAGAAGATGATATGTTAGGTGAGGGGTTCGTCATTGGTCATAGTTATTTTAGCAATATAGTTAATATCACAGAATCTGAATTATCTAATATTATTGAATTCGAAATTATTCCATTATTAAAAGAATATTGGTTTGACGATTCTTCAAAAGTGGATATTTGGAAGGTACGTTTAAGGGATGCGATTCAATGATTAACATTCATAATATTTATTATATGTTGTCTTATGCGTTTACAGTTTTGAATAAGAAAGGCTATCAACATATAGCAACAGAATCATTTAATAATGTGGCAGATTTGTATAGTGCACTTCTCATTAAAGGCGTATCGAGTCAATTAAAATATGGTCTTCAACATGACTATTTAGAACACAACGACTCGCTTAATGTGATACGAGGAAAGATTAATGTCACAGCATCCATAAAACAAGGAACGATGATGCATAAACGGTTAAATTGCACGTATGATGAATTTTCAATTAATACGTATATGAATCAAATTCTAAAAACAACAATGCTTAATGTTCTAAAATTAGATATTTCGCGCACACGTAAAAAAGCGTTAAAACGACTGCTGATATATTTTAAACACGTAGATATATTAGATTATCGACATATTGATTGGCAGTTACGATTTGATCGTCATCACGAAACATATCGTATGTTAATGGCTATTTGTTACCTTGTTACACAAGGACGAATTCAGTCAGAAAGAAGCGGTTCAAGAGAAACAATGATGTTCGAAGATGAACAACAGATGGCGCGTTTATATGAACGGTTTGTTAGGGCTTATTATAAAAAGGAATTTCCACAGTTAAAAGTCACCGCGTCTCATATTCCATGGGCCATTGATGATGATCATCGTCACATGTTACCGACAATGAGAAGTGATGTCATGCTCACTTATGGCAAACAATGCTTAATCATTGATACGAAGTATTATACGTCCACGTTACAACAATATTTTGATACAAGAACGATTCATTCTGGAAATTTATATCAAATATTTGCGTATGTAAAAAATGAAGCACTTCATTTAAAACCTAAGCAGATAAATGTTGCGGGGATGTTACTGTATGCGAAAACGGATGAACAACTTGTACCTGATAATACGTTTCAGATGAGTGGCAATACGATTAGTGTCAAAACATTGGATTTAAATCAAGATTTTATTCATATTGCTAAACAACTGGATAATATTGTATATAATTATTTTAAGATATAAAATAGTTAGTAGATATTGTAAAATTTCAACAATCCATATATGATATATGTAAATTAAAATGACAATTTTGACTTATAACAAAGGGGTTAATGACAATGAAACACATGCATTTATCTGTTTTAGCTTATAGTACAGGTCTACATCCTGCCTCTTGGAGACTACCACATTCATATGTTGAAGAAGTTGGAGATATTAATTTTCAAATTAAGTTAGCGAAATTAGCCGAAAAAGGTAAACTGGATGCTTTCTTTCTAGGAGACGGTCAATATATTTCTGGAGAAGAAACGGGACATATTTCTTATTATTTTGAACCACTAACGGCACTTGCTGCCATTTCACGTGAAACACATTCAATTGGCTTGATAGGTACCATTTCTTCTTCTTTTTATGAACCTTATCTTGCAGCACGTATGCTTTCAAGTTTACATCAAATATCTCATGGGCGTATTGGGGCAAATATTGTAACATCTCAATTTGATTTAGAAGCACAAAACTATTCGATGCAAGCTTTACCACATCTTGAAAAACGATATGAACGAGCAGATGAATTTATCAATGTAATGAAAAAATTATGGGAGTCATTTACTGTAGAGGCTATCGTTAATCACAAAGACTCAGGGATTGGCTTAAATCATCAGTATATTCATCCACTTCATTATCAAGGAAAGTATTTTCAAGTTGCCGGAGCTATTAACATTCCAACACCAAAATATGGTCGACCACGTTTATTTCAAGCAGGAACTTCCATTCCAGGGCGTGATTTAGCAGTACGACACGTGGATGCTATTTTTTCAATTGCATGGAATTTACAAGATGGCCAACAATTCAGACAAGACATTCATCAACGTGCCATGGAAGCAAATCGTCAACCACCTCTTGTATTACCAGGTCTCACCGTTTATGTTGATGAGAATGAAGAGGATGCTTATAAACTTAAGCAACAATTAGATGATATGATTCCACTTGAAAAACGCAAAAAACAATTATCTAAAGCCATTGGTCTAGATATAAGTGAATGGAAACTAGATGAAGTCGTACCATCATTACCACCTTATGATGCGTTAGAGAAAAAAGTTGTAAAATCTGTGTATGAAGCTGTACAGCGTGCTGTTATGACCGAACACCTTACCTTACGCGATGTATTAGATCGATTTGGTACTTGGGTAGGACATAAAACGATAGTGGGAACACCGGAACAAGTAGCGGATGAAATGATTGAATGGTTTGAAAAAGAAGCGTGCGATGGTTTTATGTTAATGTCACCAACATATCCAAATGCATTTGAAAAATTTATCGATTTAGTCATTCCAGTTCTTCAAGCGCGTGGCGTGTTTAGAAAAGAATATGAAAGCCATATGTTAAAAGATCATTTAAATATAAATACAGAGAAGCTATAATTAAGCTTCTCTTTTATTTAATAGATATCATGAAAAAAGACTTCCTCCATTAGGGGGGAAGTCTAAAATGTTCTTTATATTATTCCATTTTAACTTTCGCTTTGTCTGATTCTTTTTTATATTTTTGATACATAATCCAAAGAATAATTGCCCATACGGGTATAAATAATACTCCAATTCTAGTTGAACTGTTAATTAATAAGATAATAAAGATAAATGCGAAGAAAGCTAAAATCACAAATGCCATATATTTTCCGCCAGGCATTTTGAATTTACTATCTTTATGTAATTCTGGATTGCGTTTGACGTAATTTAGATAGGCAATCATGATCAGTGTCCAAATTAAAATATTCAATACTGTTGAAAATATCGTAATTTGAACGAACACTTTTGTTGCATCTTTAAATACTGCATTTAAAATAACTGAAATACTTAATAAGCCACATGTGACTAAAATAGCATAGTGGGGTACACCATGTTTATTTGTTTTATGCAAGAATGGTGGACCTTGTTTACGACCTGCTAAACCGTACATTGTACGACTATTTGCGAAAATACCACTATTACATGATGAAGCAGCTGCTGTTAAAACGACAAAGTTAATAATACCGGCAGCAAATGGAATACCAATTAATCCGAATAATTTAACATATGGACTGTCTGCTGGGTTTAGTTTATCCCAAGGTACTACAGACATGATCACTGCTAATGAGCCAATATAGAAAATTAAAATACGCGCAGGTACATTGTTAATTGCTTGAGGAATCGTTTTGTGTGGGTTTTTAGTTTCTCCAGCTGTAATTCCAATTAACTCAATACCAATAAATGAAAAGATAGCCATTTGGAAAGCCATCAAGAACCCTTGAATACCATTCGGGAAAAATCCACCTCTAGACCAAAGGTTCGTTACGCTTGCTTGCCCATAAGAGGTTTTCATTCCAAGCACAATCATCACAATACCAACAATGATTAAGGCTACAATTGTTATCACTTTAATAATTGACAGCCAGAATTCTAACTCTCCAAATAGCTTTGCACTGAATAAGTTCAAAGCGACTAATACTAAGATAGTAAATGCCGCTGTTAGCCAGTTTGGTACTGTTGGATACCAATATGAAACATATTTAGCAACTGCTGTCACTTCTGCCATGCCTGAAATAATCCAAGTTAACCAATACGTCCATCCGACCATAAATCCAGCAATTGGTCCAATATAATGATGGGCAATATCCCCAAATGATTTGAATCCTAAATTTGATAAGAGGATTTCTCCCATTGCTCTCATAAACATAAATAATACAAAACCGACAATAACATAAGTCAATAAAATAGACGGTCCGGCTAAATGTACAGATTCACCTGATCCAAGGAACAGTCCTGTGCCAATTGCGCCACCAATAGCGATAAGTTGAATATGTCTATTACTCAATTCTCTTTGCAGTTTATCTTCTGCCATAATTTTCTTCCCTTTCCTGAGTAACCTTATGACTGAAACTTTATGACTGAATCCAATACCCTTTGTTATAACATAAATAATTTTTTAAAACTTCAAATTATTTAATTTGTTAAGTTTAAGAATACCCTATTTAGTTAATATTAATCAAATAATAGTTTAATAGATAAGTGTTAATACATTATTAAATATAGTTAATAATGTATTAAATTGAGTATCTTTTTAAATCTATAAGCAAATTACTTCTCTTTATTTTCAATTTATTTAATAATCTAAGTTACGTAATTAAAATATGAAAGTAGGGAAATGAATGAACGATTTTAACGAAATATTAGAAAGTAGAAAATCTGTTAAAGGATTTGATCCAAATTATAAAATTCCACATGACGAAATGAATGAAATCATTAGCAAGGCAACAAAAGCACCTTCATCAGTGAATATGCAGCCATGGCGTTTTGTTGTTGTAGAAAGTGATGAAGCGAAAGCAAAATTACGCCCGTTAATTCGATTTAATACATCACAAAATGATACATCTTCAGCGATGATTGTTATTTTTGGTGATTTACAATGTTATGAGGAAGGCGAATTCATCTATAACAAAGCAGTTGAAGAAGGACATATGCCTCAAGAAGTAAAAGACCAAATATTACCTTTTGTAATGGATACTTACAAAAATAGTTCACGTGAAGTTATGAGTGACATCGTAAAAGTGGATAGTAGTTTAGCTGCGATGCAATTAATGTTAGTTGCAAAACAATATGGCTATGATACGAACCCTATCGGTGGTTTTGAGCATGACAAAATTGGCGAAGCATTCGGATATGATTTAGAACGTTACGTTCCAGTGTTAATCGTTGCGATTGGTAAGAAAGAAAAAGAACCTCATACATCATATAGAATGCCAGTTGATAAGGTAGTAGATTATCAATAATTAAAGTTTAATATAAAATATCAAAAAATATATTTCCATAAACGATTATAAAAGAAAGTTCTTTAAATAAAAATTTATGGGAATATATTTTTTCTTTAAAATGATTAATTCTTTTATAAATGGGAATAACTAACTGTATTCCGTAATAAGGAAACAATGTACATAACAATGTATTTACGATACCAATCTATATCTAGGAGAGATAAGTATGGATCAATCAAACAAAAACAAAAAACAACAACAATTAGATGAGTTAAGAAAAAATAATGATGGTACAGCAATGACTACAAATAGTGGTATGAAAGTAAGTGAAGATGAACATTCACTTACAGTAGGGGATAGAGGTCCGACTTTACTAGAAGACTTCCACTTCCGTGAAAAAATGATGCACTTCGACCATGAACGTATTCCTGAACGTGTGGTACATGCTCGTGGATTTGGGGCACATGGTGAATTCCAAGTGTATGAAGATTTAAGTGAATATACAAGTGCGGATTTCTTAACACACCCTGAAAAAACAACACCTGTCTTTGTGCGTTTCTCTACTGTACAAGGTTCTAAAGGATCTCCAGATACAGTACGTGACATTCGTGGTTTTGCTACTAAATTCTATACTGATGAAGGTAACTTCGATTTAGTAGGTAACAACGCACCTGTATTCTTTATTCAAGATGCAATTAAATTCCCTGACTTCGTACATGCATTAAAACCAGAACCACATAATGAAATGCCACAAGGTGGTTCAGCGCATGATACATTCTGGGATTTCATTGGTCAAAACCCTGAATCTATGCATGCAGTATTCTGGGCAATGAGTGATAGAGGTATTCCTAAAAACTTCCGTCAACAAGAAGGTTTTGGTGTACACACATTTAGACTTGTAAATAAAGAAGGTCAATCTTACTTTGTTAAATTCCACTGGAAACCTAAACAAGGTTTAGAAAGCTTAGTATGGGATGAAGCACAAATCTTACATGGTAAAGACATTGATTTCCATCGTAAAGATTTATATGAATCAATTGATAAAGGCGACTATCCTGAATGGGAATTAGGCTTACAAATTATCAAACCTGAACAAGAATTTGACTTTGATTTTGATATTTTAGATCCAACTAAATTATGGCCAGAAGATCAAGTACCTGTGAAAATCGTAGGTAAAATGACATTGAACCGTAATGTAGATAACGTCTTTGCAGAAACTGAACAAGTTGCGTTCCATCCTGCACATATCGTTCCAGGTATTGATTTCTCTAATGACCCATTATTACAAGGCCGTTTATTCTCTTACACAGATACACAAATTTCTCGTCTTGGCGGACCAAACTTTAACCAAATTCCTATTAACCGCCCAGTTGCAGAAGTTCATAATAATCAACGTGATGCAATGCATCAATCATATATTCATCAAGGTCAAACAGCCTACCATAAAAATGGCTTGAACAATAATGACCCTCATACGACACCTAAAGAACAAGGTGGTTTCGAGCATTATCATGAAAAAGTAGAAGGTTATAAAGTACGTCAACGTAGTGATAGTTTCAAAGATTACTATACTCAAGCTAAATTATATAAAAACAGCTTAACTGAAGCAGAACAACAACATTTAGCTGATGCATTTTCATTTGAAATTGGTAAATGTAAATCACCAGAAGTAAAGCAAAATGCTGTTAATCAAATTAATAAAGTTGATCGTAAATTAGCTGAATACGTAGCAAATAATGTAGGTGTAGAAGTTCCGGCAGAAAACGAAGAAGTGCAATCAGATGCTAAAGATAGCCAATTAACATTAGAAAAATTTGATATCCCACTAAAAGGACACTCTGTAGCAGTGCTTGTAAATGGTGATATTAGCGCTGAAACATTAAAATCATATGCAGAAGTATTTGTTAACAACGACTTAAACTATGCATTTGTTGGACAAACAGCTAAAAACCTTAATGATGACGAAATTGGTATTACTGAAACTTATAGCACAGCAAGTTCAACAGTATTTGATAGTGTAATCGTTCTTTCAGACGGTAAAGAAATGTTACCGACTGCGATTGACTTTGTTGAAATGAGCTATAATCATAAAAAACCTGTTGTAATCACTGAAGAAGCGAAAAATGTATTACAAAGTAATCGTATTGATTTAGATGCGCCTGGTGTTGTAGTATCTAGCGAACCACAAGCTATCCTTGACGCATTCAAACGTTACAGATATTTTGATAGAAAATAAGAAATGATTGTTTGAAAAAGCCTGAGACACAATGTGTTGTCTTAGGCTTTTTTAATATATTGGCAGTCGATGATTGAATTGAACATGCGTTTGTTCCAAATTCTTTTCAATCAACACAAGTTGGAGATACGTTACTGGAGTGGACGATAAATTCAAAATGAATGCTGTCTTGCACTCTTTTGAGTAAGGAGGAGATATGATGAATCGAGGTATTAATCATATTGGTCTTACGGTTCCTAGTATTGAAAAAGCCACTGCTTTTTTTAAACAGGGACTAGATGGAAAAATTGCATATGATAGTCAAACTAAAAATGATGAACCAAGAGGTGGCGAATATGTCGAGCATATCTTAGGGCTAGAAAAAGGAACTTCAATTATTCATAAACGCATGATGGTGTTTGGTTGTGGTCCTAATATTGAAATGTTTGAATTCCAACACGCTCAACAACATGAACCACAATCACTACAAGATATAGGTTTTACACATATTTCTTTTTATATTGAAAGTGACGAATTTGAACATGTATTAGAACGTGTCAAACAGGCAGGAGGAGAGCCACTATCTGAACCACATTCTAATACAAAATATGAGAATACAGAGAATAATAAAACCGTTTATATTCGAGCGCCATGGGGAAGCTTAATCGAACTTCAAACTGTGCCTAATGGTTTTTATTATCCAAAAGATAGTGAAGCGAAGGTATTTATTCCTAAAAGTAACGATGAGTAATAAAATGGACGCAGTAGTGCATTACATTTTTCGACAGTGACGATTTTGTGTACATTTTCTAGAAACAGGGTAATAAACTAGAAAGCCTATCAAATGGCTTAATGACAGTTTAAGGGAGTAGAACAAATGATTGATATTCAAATTCAAAAATGTGACTTAATTGAAGTAATTGAATCAATAATCAATGAAAAAGTCGAAGTTGACAATCAAGATGCATGTGAATATTTAGCGACTGAAATTGTGAATGGATTAGAAAGCTACAATAGTGAAGAAACTCAAGCAAATAATTTATTAGGATTGAATAGTGCATTACGTCATGAAGTCAAAGCTTCTAACCACTCTAAAAAGATCACACTTTCAGCAAATGAAGAAGCATTCTCGTCAAACGATAATAATGTAGATGTACGTTCATCTAACTAGACTGAAAAACTTACAGCACTTTATGACATCATGTTCTTACAAATCTTACATAATAAAAAGCACTTCCTAACGAGTGAAAATGTCTTCATCTCATTCGGAGGTGCTTTTATTTATATGAAATTAGAAAAATAATGCTTTAACTATTCTGAAGAAAGAACCAAGTAATTGAAAGACATCACCAGACATTAGACAACCACCTTTCCGCAAAAAATTATATTAAGCTTCGTTAGTTGAAGTTAGCGCTTCTGTTTGAACTAAATCATCTGCTAAATCATACCAAAACTGTTGTAGTTCTTCTCTTGAACGTTTTGTATCTGTACTGTCTTGACCTACAAAATCGACATGATCCCAGTCGTGTTTAGTAGGTGTTACTTGCCAAATACCTTTTTGATTTGTATCAGTTGCTTCTGTATAAGCTTGATTGAAAGGATGTTGAGATGAAATCACAGATACAAGACCATCATTTTCTCTCCATTCTTTTTCAGTAGCTTTACCAATCACATTTCCTGTCACTGTGAATGGTAAGAACATATTATAGTCTGCTTTTTGTTTTCCTATTAAAGTCGGATGCGTTGCCTCAGCTGTATACGTTTTATAAACGATATTTGGATTAAGTGATGTTTTGCGGTTAAGATCTGTCGCGCCATCACGTGTTAAATCATAAAAACCATTATCTTTAGATTGCCATAATTTAGAGTTTTTAACGCGTAAAAGGTAAGAGATGTAGCTTTCACCAGGTTGTTGTTTTAGACCCCATTGAGACAAACCGAAGTCTACACGTGAATTTTTATTACCTAATCGTTTACCTAAATCAAAAACCACTTGACGAACAAGTGCTTCATTTCCTAATTCATCTGCAGCGTGGGTACCATTATGCGGTGTGCCTAATGTTGTAATTGAAGAAACCATATTATCGTGTCCACCTTGTAGTAAAGGAGAAATGTCACCACCATGTGTTTTTTGGTATTCAATTTCTTCTTGACTACCATTTCTTAATAATTCTTCTAATTGACGAACAGTTTGTCCTCCCATACTATGACCAACTAGATGCACTTTTTGACCAGGTTGCCAATCTTTATAAACGCCTTCGTATGTTTTACCATAGCGTTCATGTCCATATCTTTCTGCATGTGCAGCACCATAATCTACAGTACCACCTTTAATATAGTAATAAAGTTCAACGGCACGGTCATAGTTACTACCAAATGCACTGATACTTGCTTCATAAGCGTTATAACCATTTTGTTCTAAATCTTGACGAATGTTTAATTTATCGCCGCCCCAATAATGTGATAAAACATTAGGATTGATATCATCAGTAAATCCATTAAAACCATGAACAAGAATGATTGGATCTTGGTTTTTGTATTGACCTTGTTTAGCAACTTTATTGGTTTGATCTTTTGTTTCTGTCGTACCTTGCTGTTGAGATGTATTATTTGTTGTTGCTACTGCATTATTAGCTAATGTCTCTAAGCCAGCCTGTGAATTTTTTTGATCTTTAGCATCTTTATGTCCAACAGTTTCATTTGTTGTACCGTCAATTGAGATCGCTTCATCTTTAGTGTTTAAAGTATTCACTGTAGGTGCAGCAGGATCTGTGGGTTGTTTAGCTGTCACTGTTTGTTTTGTTTCAGTTGTGTCTACAGTATCGTTTGTTTTTCCAGTAGATGGTGCCTCTACGTCATTATTTTTTATTGCATCCTGATTTACATTTGAATCTTGTTGAGTTTTTGATGGTGTTAATTCTTTACTCTCTGTTAGAGGTGTTGACTGAGATGTTTTTGTTGAATGACTGTCAGTTGTTTTTGAAGTATTGTCTTTTGTAGATGATGTGTTGGTTTCAGCAGTCGTTGTTTGAGTTGTTGTTTTCTCTTCTGTCGGACTTTCATTTGTCACGTTTTCTGAAGAGTGAGCTTGATTTTTAGTAGTTGATGTTTCAGTTGTGTTATCTTTTTTATCTGAGGCTAGTGTGTCTTTTTGAATTGTGTTTTTAGTCGATTCTTGTGTTTCAAGAGAAGGTTGCTCCTCTTTAGTTGAAACTGATTCAGGATCATCAGAAGATGTTTTTGTAGTTGATGCTTCTTCAGTTTCAGCTACTGAATGTTTTGTAGATTGATGAGTTACAATGTTGTCAGTTGTTCCTTCATTAGTATTTAATTGATCAGTGCTATCTTTAACTTGAGTTGAAGCTTTGTTTTCATTATGTAAGCGTTGTGCTTCATTTTCATTAGTTACTGATTGAGATGTAGAAGTAGCTTGTTCGTCAGATTGAACATTGTCTTGTTGTGTTTCTTGATTATCAGATTGTTTTTTATGATCCCCAATAGATTGTGCTACAGCTGATTCAGGATTTCCCACTTCCTGATGTGTTTCTGCTGCCTGTGCAGCACCGCCTCCCATAAATAGCAATGTCGCTACTAAAATGGATGATGCACCCACACTGAATTTACGAATACTGTATCTGTTTTCACTTTTTTTCATAAATAGCACCTCTATTAATTGTTTTTTGTTATAAAATATATAGATTAAATAAAAATATTAATTATTGAACGTGGAATAAATCCGAAAAGTTTACTAAATATCGCTTTAATATTTTCCAAAGTAACCATCCTTTCTTAACAGACAATTTAGAAAGCGTTTACAAATATGGCGAAAAATTGTCGTATGTAGAACAGAGCTACATATGAGATTCAACCATCAACGTTGTCTATTGAATGTAAATAGATAGTAACGCTATATGAAAGCGTTGTCAATAATCTGTCACAATTACATAGAGTAAATGTACATTTTAAGGATATATGAACTTGAAATGTGTAATAACATCGTAAACTAAGGAGCGAAATCCTAATAAAGTAAACTGTTCCTTAAAAATCATTACTTGTGTATATTCAAATGTAACTCGGGGTTTTTAGGCGAACGAGGTGGTGTAATACGTCTCCCTTTTCCAAGAGACATTTGGATAATCGATGATACTAACATAATCGAATTGAAAATAATCATTAGTAGAAATACTTTATGATCAGCATCAATAGCAATATCTTTTATACGCTTAATATAAATTGAAGTGTTTGTAATATTTTCTGTATAAACAGATTGTGTTCCTTTTTGAATATTATATTTAATCAGATAGGCAATCACTGGAACAAGAAATGCTGCCGCGTAGTTACGTATTGTGTGCATCGTTTGAGAACGCTGACCAGCTTGAAGTAAATCGCCATCTAATAATGTTGCCATAGCACCACTTACAAGTGTCATACTTGCACCAAAACCAAGTAGGAAACCTTGAATATAAAGTAAATGAATATTTACAATATCATGTAAAATCATCCAATGAACACTGACATAAAGTAATGCTGATGAGCCTAATGTGCCTAAAACACCAGCTCCCACTGCACTATAGATAAACATTTTAATAAATCCTGTCACAATGACACCTATGAAAAAGAATAAATAAAAATGTAAAGATATAGTGAAAGGTAATTTTAAGATTCTAATTATATACACATTAATTCCTGCAATACCACATAATAAGGCTAAATGTGAAGATATAGCCATTGTTGCACCAACAAGTGGTTTCTTTGTTAATAACGTTTTAAAGTGAACAAATGGATGTTTTGCTTCGTGATTAAAAACTACAAAATTTACAATGAATAAAATTGCTATAATTAGGATAGGCCAGACCCAGAGAGACCCGTACCCTTTTTGTGTAAGCATCCCCATCGGTAGCGTAAGAGCAATCGTACTAAGAACTAATGAAATAATCATAGGACGACTAATATGAATAGGTTCAGAATGTTGATATTCTTCTTTTGTTAAGAATATTGAACCTAAAATAAGACATAAGATAGCTGAAATAATATTAATAATAAAGATCCAATGCCAACGATCTAATTCTAAAGATAGACTACCTGATAGACCTCCCAATGCATTTGCGCCAAATAAACCTACAATAACCATTAATAAGAATACATTGCGGTATTGTTTAGGGAAATTGAGAAAGAGTTTTGGTAAAAGTGTGAAGAATAAGACGCCGGTACTTAAACTTTGTAACCCTTTAGCAATAGATAAAATAATTAAGTCGAAGGAAAAAAGCCCAATAATCGAGCCGATTAAAAATAGAGTTACAAAGAATAAAAAATTACGTCTAAACCCGAATTTGTGTGTCAATGTATGTCCAAGTGGCACGCCAAGTGCAAAGGCAAAGTTAGCAATCACAGAAGGTATAATGAGATATTGAGAACCTATACCAAATGATGTTTGTAAAATACCTTGATTTAAACTATAAGCCAAATTTGAAAAATATTGTGAACCAATGCCGAAGATAGTTAGTATGCCAAGTATTGATATTTCTAGCATTTTTCCTTTTTTAGATGACCAAAAGTCCATTTTTTTCACTCCGATATATGAATATGGTGTATCGTCATTTCGCAACTTAACTATTGTACTCTTATAAATGGGAAAAATAAATAAGAGTGTCTTATATATAAAATATGAAATAAAAAGAAACCTAAGAATTTAATCTTAGGTTTCTTAGATAGCGGAGGGAGAAGGATTTGAACCAACGCGAGCTAAAAGCTCCTACTAACCATAAAATGGTTAGCCTCTTAAGCCAGGCTTGAGTATCCCTCCATAATTTTACTTTAATACTATACTATATATTTTGAAGTTTGTAAAGAAAAATATTTTTTATGTAAATAATTTATAAATGTACATTAAAGTTAAAAATAAATTGTTTTATAAAAAAGACGCATACTGTCCTTTGTTTGTTTTATAATATTGATGTACATATTTTATTTTAAACATAAAACCAATTCATTTTTAAATGGAAGAAAGCAGGGGACAAATTAATGCTAAAATCTAAATTTGGTAAATCATTAGTAGCGAGTGTCGTTATTGGTGCCAGTGTACTAGGATATTCTGCCCAACATCAAGAGGCTAAAGCTGTAGAAACCAACTATTATTATGACGGGATACAAAGAGGATCATATCAAGCGTATTTAAAAGCGAAAAAAATTAGTAACAGCAGTATTTCAATCCAACGCTATCCAAATGGCTCACAAAATAATTTAAAGGCGATTGGCCGTGTATCTAATTTAAATGGCTGGAAAAAAGGCTCTCGCGATGCATCTGTAAGAAAGCAAGATTCTATGGGAACAGGAACAGTGATTGGGGCACATACATTTGTAACCAATGCACATGTTATCGATGATCAATATGGTCGTGCAGCGGCTCCGAAATATATTAAATTTCAAATGAATCGTGATGGAAGTCGTATGCCATATGTTTTCCAAGCAACAGAAGTGATTAAAGTACCACAATATGATATTGCAGTGGTTCACACAAAACAAAATATGTCTAAATATGTGAAACCAGTTAAAATTGCAACGGATTCAGAGATTAAACAATTGAAATTCAATTCGCCACTTTATTCATTAGGATATCCATGGCAATATAACGACAACACAAAAGCGTATTTTAATAAACTTCGTGTAACTCAATTCTCAACAAATGGTACAGAGATTCAAACGAAAGATATTTTTAGATCAGGTGCTTCAGGCTCACCAATGTTAAATAGTACATTTACAAAAATGTATGGCTTAAGAACATATGGATATAACTTAATGGGTGGTTCAACGGATGCTTATGCTAAACAAGAAATGTCTGGTGGCGAATCGTTTAAAGGATATGCTGGTCGTTTCGTACGTCAACATATTAAGTAATTAATATAAAAAGTACATGCTTTAGATAATGAAGTGTGTACTTTTTCATAACGACATACAATGTCTGTTTAATATTGTAAGTTAAGGTATATATTTTTTTATTTTAAAAGGAGCGAAATAAATGAAGAAACATTACTTAGCTATCGGCGCTATAACGGCGACAACTTTACTTGCAGGTTGTGATTTAGGAGATATGATTGGGCTCAATAATTCTAGTGAAAAATCAGAACATACGACATCACAAAGTAACCAATCATCAAATAAAAACACTTCAGATAATGATAACAATAATACCCAACAAGATAGTAATAAAAGTTCAAATGATAACAATCAACAAGAAAATAAAACAAATAGTAATGTCGACAACTTATCTCAAGCTGAAAAAGTAGCGTTAGCTTTAAATGATCCTTCAGTGTCAGATTATGCTATTAACGCAAATGAATTAAGAAATCATAGTTATCTTGAACAAGGAAATGTGAGTAAAATTCATAAAAATATTGATACATACAAACTAGCTTCTATGGATTATCCTATTAATGGTTCACCATCTGGAATGGTATTTTACAGCGCATCTCCTTCGAGAGGAGCTTTTGTAACAGTTATTGGAGTAAGTAACGATAAAGTACTCGTGGCAGGTACACAATACGATGCAAACTATCAACAATTAAGAGATAACGGTAAAGAATTGGATGTAAGTACATTATATGATAAATATAATAATTCTGATTATGAAGAAATAGCAAAACAAATAGTATTTGCAGGAAGTCAAAGATCGTTAAATACTGATTCTGACGAATCTTCATCTACTGAAAAGGTAACACGTGCAAACGTCATTGATAAGGTAGAAGATTATGAAGGTCATCAATTAGATACAGAGACGTACACATATAAAGAACCAGAACAAGATGAAAACGGAGATTGGGGCTTCTCAATTTTAGATAAAAATGGAGATTTAGTTGGCTCATATATCGTTACTTCTGACGGCATAGTGACAAAATATGATGAACATGGAGATCCAATTGATTAATAAAAAGCAACAGCTGATTTTAATGGTCAGCTGTTGTTTTCTGTGTAAGTACGTTTAATTTCATCTAAACGGTCAATAAAACTATCGATATATGATTCCGGAGCGATAATTTTTGCTAAAGGAGCAAGTTGATAAGCAATGTAATAAGCATCAAACCGTGTGCAATTTACCCATGCCAAAATGGTGTCTTCATTACGTGAAACAATCTCTTTAATTGAAAATTGTTGTTTAAATTGATTCCAAATGGTTGTACTCGTTTCAAATAATACTGCATTATTCGCGAAGTCTTTAGAAAATTTTGTATCTAGAACGTGTAAGGATTGTATCGATTTCAAAGAAACGGTATGTATTTTATGTTGAAATTCGTAAGTAAACCAATAATCATAATGCATATACAAAATAGATAATGGTTTAATAGTCATTTTGTTATGATCTACTTCAATACGCACTCTATGTTTATTGACGATTGCTTTTTGAAGGTCCATTAATCGTTTTCCAGGAAGTAAATCATCACGTACTTTGAATTGATGTAACATCGTCATCAAAATATGTTTATCTTCTATTCTGACAGACGACATCGCATGTAGGAAAAATTTGTAAATATCGTAATGAAGAATAGGTGTGAGACTTTGTAACTTAATGAGTAAACTTAGTACACCAAGACTTTGTTTGTTCGTAGTATCATGGGTGAGTTCATAACCACCTAATTGATAATTATAGACAATTTTAGTATGATTGCTTCTCCAAAAATGACTTTCATAAAAAAATGTATTAATTGTATTAATATCACGTTGAATAGATTTTTTGCTGACATTTGTAAAGCGATCTAAGTCTTCTTGAGTGACAACATGACCATTTAATAATAATGTCAAAATATTAAGTATACGTGTTGCTTTATCCAAAGATATATCTCCCTTTTATTAAAGTGAAAAAATTTTCAAAAATAATGATATAGCTTGTAATAGAGTTTGTTACTATATAATTTGACAAAATATTAATAGTTAAACATTGATTTTAACATTAATATTGAATGGATAAAGAATGGTGAGACCGTAATAATGCATAAACTGTATCTAACGATGGCGTAGAGAGGTGATGTGTTCTAGCCTTACGGTAAATAAAACCTTGAATTGCTTCTACTTCAAGGGGCTGATGATTTATAACATCATAATACATACTTGTCCCCATATGATCTGGATAACCAGCATAGATATGCATAATATCTTCAACAATCGTGTCGGGTAATGTAATACCTTCTGCCATAGCGACTTGTTTACCTTCTTCTAATAAGCGTGTGCATAATTGATAGACTTCTGGAATTTTTAAAATTTGTGCAGTGTTGCCACCTAAAGCAGTAATCGAATTAACACCAAGATTGACAAGTAATTTATACCAAATCGTTGTTTCTATGTGATCTTCTAATATAAGTTCTATTTTAGTGTGTTCTAAATAGTGTTTAAGCTGTTCAGTCCGACGATCATGCTGAATATGCAAACGGTAATCTCTGAAATGGATCACTTCATCGTCTTTTTTCTGCCCACTAATATAGACCACAGCTTGGTAGACATATTTAAATGGTAAAGTTGAACGTAAACCATATCCATTTTGAGCTAAAATAATCGTTGTCTCATCATGAGTAAGACGGTTTAAGTCTGGAACTAAAGATTCAAGTTGATGTGTTTTGACTGCCACGATAATCACATCGAAGGGGTCAGTCATAGACTTAATATCTTTAACAATAATATGTTGATTTGCAGGTTGAAAGTGAATGGACTTATTTGTTCTTCCAAGTAATGTGATATGAGGTAATACTTGTTGTAATTCGTAGGCAATCGTCGTACCTACAGCGCCTGGTCCAATAATCGCAATACGCATTTATAACTTTCCTTTCTTTAAAATATTACATATAATTATACGTGATATTATTGAGATAATGTTATAGGAGATCGATAAAATAATGAAAAATTTGTCAAAACTTATGGAAATGAAGCAAAATGGTACAAAAATTTCAATGGTTACAGCATACGATTATCCCAGTGCAAAACAAGCGCAACAAGCCAATATTGATATGATTCTAGTTGGTGATTCGCTAGGAATGACAGTCTTAGGTTATGATACAACCACTCAAGTTACTTTAGATGATATGATTCATCATGGTAAAGCTGTTCGTCGAGGCGCCGATGATACATTTATCGTTGTAGACTTACCTATCGGAGCGGTAGGCGTAAGTGCGGAACATGATTTAAATCATGCGATAACGTTATATCAACAAACCAATGCGAATGCATTAAAAGCAGAAGGTGCCCATTTAACTGACTTCATTAAAAAATCGACACAAATGGGTATTCCAATTGTTGCACATCTTGGTTTAATGCCACAAAGTGTCGGTGTTATGGGTTACAAGTTACAAGGTGGTACAAAAGACGCAGCAGAACAACTTATTCGTGATGCACATGCCGTTCAAGAAGCAGGTGCAGTGGCGTTAGTATTAGAAGCTATTCCAAGTGACTTAGCTGGATTAATTAGTAAACAATTAGACATTCCAGTTATTGGTATTGGGGCAGGTAAAGATACAGACGGACAAGTATTGGTGTATCACGATATGTTAAATTATGGCGTAGAACGTTATGCTAAATTCGTAAAACAGTTTGCAGATTTATCTGTAGGCATTGATGGTATGAAGCAATATGATAAAGAAGTGAAAGCAGGAGCATTTCCTGCAGAAGCACATACGTATAAGAAAAAAGTATTAGATGAGGTTAATAAAAATGACACAAGTAATTAATACTGTAAAAGAGATGCAAACAATCGCACAACGCATAAAAGCGTCTGGTCAATCAATAGGTTTCATTCCAACAATGGGTGCGCTTCATGAAGGACATTTAAGTATGATGCGACGTTCAGTTGAAGAAAACGATGTGACAGTCATTAGTGTATTTGTAAATCCATTACAATTTGGACCTAATGAAGATTATGATGCATATCCTCGCCAAATTGATAAGGATGTTTCTTTAGTTAAAGCTATTCATGTCGATTATGTATTCCATCCTTCCGTTGAAGAGATGTATCCAGATGAATTAGGCATCACATTAAAGGTGGGACGTCTAGGGGAAGTCTTAGAAGGCCCACAACGTCCTGGACATTTTGATGGTGTCGTTACAGTAGTTAATAAATTATTTAATATCGTAAGTCCTAATAAAGCCTATTTTGGTAAAAAAGATGCACAACAATTAGCAATTATTGAGAAAATGGTAAAAGATTTTAATCATCCTATTGAAATTGTCGGCGTCGATATAGTACGTGAAGACGATGGACTGGCGCGTAGTTCTCGTAATGTGTATTTGACTGATGAAGAACGTAAAGAAGCGGTTCATCTAAGTAAAAGTTTAAAATTAGCCAAAGACATGTATGCAGAAGGTGAACGTCGAAGTCATATACTTGTAGGTGCAATAAAAACATACTTACAAGAACATACAAGCGGTCATATCGACGAAGTCGCAATTTATAGTTATCCTGAACTTGAAGTTGTTAATGAAATAAATGGTCAAATTTTTATTGCTTTAGCTGTCAAATTTTCTAAAGCACGTTTAATAGATAATATTATTTTAGGGAGTAAATAGAGAAAATGATTAGAACAATGATGAATAGTAAAATTCATAGAGCACGTGTCACAGAATCCAATTTAAATTATGTAGGAAGTATCACGATCGATGCCGATATTTTAGATGCGGTTGATATTCTTCCAAATGAAAAGGTTGCTATTGTAAACAATAATAATGGAGCACGTTTCGAAACATATGTGATTGCGGGTGAACGTGGTAGTGGAAAAATTTGTCTCAATGGTGCTGCATCTCGCTTAGTAGAAGTAGATGATATTGTTATTATTATGACTTATGTACAGTTGGACGAACGTGAATTAATCGATCATGCACCTAAAGTAGCGATTATGAACGAAAATAATGAAATAATTCAAATGATTCATGAAAAAGAAAATACAATAATTAAGTAATTAAGTGAGCGTGCAGTCTTAAAGAGATTATTTTGGAAAGACTAGCACGCTTTTTATATATTAAGAGTATAGAGTTATGAGTTTTTTAGAAAGTTTTGATGCATAGTGATGTTATTATGGGAAAAATAAGAGGAAAACCATCAAACGAAATAAGAATATTAAGAGGTTTTATATGTGTTTATTCTAATTAACGAAGGGTAGATACGAGTAAAGGTAAATAAAAGGGATGATAAAAATGAATTATATAAAATATTTAGAATCAAAAGATGGAACTAAACTCTATACAAAAGTTAATGAAGTTAAAGAAAGTAAAGCAAATATTATAATTGCACATGGTCTTGCAGAGCATCTAGACCGTTATGATGAATTGGTCGCGTTTTTAAATGAGCATCATTATAATGTCGTTCGTTTTGATCAACGTGGTCATGGGCGTTCTGAAGGTAAGAGAGTATTTTATAGTCATGTGGATGAAATCATTGATGACTTGGATAGGATAATTAACTACACTAAGGAGAATTATAGTGGAAGAGTATTTTTAATCGGACATAGTATGGGAGGTTACGCGGTAACTTTATTTGGTACCAAATACCCTAATAAAGTAGATGGCATTATTACTTCTGGCTCACTAACGCGCTATAATAAAAGTACATTCGGAGAGCCAGATAAAAATATTTCAGCAGATACATATGTCAAAAATGAACTGGAAGACGGTGTTTGTTCTGACGAAGAAATTATCCAAAAATATAGAGATGATGATTTAGTCGCTAAAGAGATTTCTATAGGCCTCATATTTACCCTGATGGATGGTATTGCCTATCTAAAAGAACATCCAAGCCATTTTATAGATCCAGTACTCATCTTACATGGTAAAGAAGATGGTCTCGTAAGCTATAAAGATTCTATCGATTTATATAATGAAATTGCTTCTAAGAAAAAGTCTCTGTATATTTATGAAAATTTACAACATGAAATTTTCAATGAGTCGTCATATAATCAAAGTATTTTTAGAGATATCATTGATTGGTTGGATAGTAAAAATAGATAAAATATGATGTTTGACGTGAAACAATGAAGTTAATATTAAAACAACCATGAGTAGGAGTATTCTCACTCATGGTTTTTAATTGACTAATAATATGTGTGGCGAAGTTATTTTAATCCTACATATTCTTCTAAAGTTTTACCAGATTGATATACTTTGGTTGCAGTATCTTTTCCTAAATAACGTAAATGCCATGGTTCGTATTGATAACCAGTAATTTTTTCTTTTCCTTTAGGATATCTCACGATAAAGCCGTATTTATGTGCGTTTTTCGCAATCCATTGCCCTTCTTTTGTTTTTCCGAAACTTGCATATAAGTTTTTATCTGAATTAACGCCACCGATGTCAAATGTAAGACCTGTTTGATGTTCTGAGTAGCCAGGACGTGCGCTATATTTATCTGCAGCTTTTTTACCATCGCGTGCAGCATAACGATTGTATAGTTGAACTTGAGTAGGATAACTTCTGTAGCCACTCATTTTGTATAAGTTAATACCCTCTTTTTGTGCAGCACTAAATAATTGTTGTAAGGCTTGTTGGGCTTTTGGATCTTCACCAGGATTATAATTTGAAGGAAGACCTATATTTTTATTTACAATTAAAATACCATCGATATATGTACGACCCTCTTTAATAACTTTTTTATGTTTTTGTTGATTGTCATCACTTTTATTAGTTTGAGATGTTTGTTTAGTATTATTTTCATTTTCATCATTACTATGTGAGCAAGCTGAAAGTAATAAAGCGCTTGTCATTAGGACTGCAGAGAATTTTTTCATGCTTAAACTCCTTTAAATTTTAATTACTATAAACAATAATGAAACATTGTACACAGTGTAACATAGTTTTTTAATTATATAAGATACAACTTTTATGAAAAAATGGTATTTTAACAAAATTTATATTTATCTTCCTCTTCAAATAATGTATAAATAATGTATAGTATATTAGTAAAATAAGAAGAATGTATGAGGGGCCAATAGATGAAAAAATTTTTATTTTTGGGTAGTATCATGATGATGTTATTAGCTGCTTGTAGTACGCATGAATCTTCAAAAGAAGATAATAAATCAAAATCAAATCAAAATAACGTTCAAAAAGCTAAAAAGAACGAATCAGATAAAAAAGATGAAACGTCATTAACCAATACGTCTAAATTATCAACGAAAGAACGATTAGCATTAGCATTCTGTATTGATGGTGTCGATCAATATACATTGACTAAAAATGAAATTCTAACTGGAATTTATGAATATAGATTACCTACGGGCAAACATAATTATAAATTAGTTGATTTTACATTGGTTAAAGTGAAACAACCAGTAAAACATGCACCAAAACATATGCAGTTCTTTACGGTTTATCCAGATAAAAGTACCTATCAAGCGCTAATTGGAGTTAATAAAGATACAGTTTATGTAGGACGTATGCAAAAAGGTACATTGGATTATAACGATTTACTTGATAAAGGAAAAGAAGCTAGTTTAGAAGAAGTATATAAACATAATAAAGATAATAAAGCTTTACCAGAACTTATAAGTAAAATGCATATTTCAAACTCGTTACCTGATAGTGCTAATGATAATGGGAATCCGTTAGCTTCAAATGATTTAGAAAAATCTGGTAGTGTCAATACGCGTTATCGTAACGAAGTGTATCAATTAATTTCTGATTTTGATGACGTAGAATTAAAAAAATCAGGTTATTTATGGGATGATGTCAAAATGACAGATCATAATGGTAACTGGATTGTGAACTATCGTAACAAAAAAGGCGAGATTCTAGGTACATATAGAATGAAACACGGAAAAATTCAAAAATTAGATGAAAATGGCAAAATGGTAAAAGAAGAAAAATAAATGAATTGTTAATAAAACGTTGTGAGATGTTTAAATTAAGACATTTTACAACGTTTTTCTGTTTATTATGATACGATGAATAAGATTGTAGGAGGTTCGGAGCAAATGAAATATAAAAATACAACATTTCATTTTTCAAGGAATACATGGCAGTATTTAAAGTATAAAAGTGGTGATGATAGATGATGACTTTTTTAGCCATTACCATTTTTGTACTCACATTAATTTTTGTAATTTGGCAACCCAAAGGATTAGATATTTCGATTACTGCTGTTATTGGTGCAGTTGTAGCACTTCTGACGGGCGTAGTAGGATGGTCAGATGTTATGGAAGTGACGAGTATAGTATGGAATGCAACGCTAACATTTGTGGCTATTATTCTTATTTCACTTATTTTAGATGAAATTGGCTTTTTTGAATGGGCAGCACTTCATATGGTAAAGGCATCTCAAGGCGATGGACGAAAGATGTTTATTTTCATTATGATACTTGGAGCGATAGTAGCAGCATTTTTTGCGAATGATGGGGCAGCACTTATTCTCACTCCTATAGTATTAGCAATGGTACGTCACTTAGGTTTCAAAGAAAAGATGGTATTTCCATTTATTATCGCCAGTGGCTTTATTGCGGATACTACATCCTTACCGTTTACAGTGAGTAATTTAGTAAATATTGTTTCAGCAGATTATTTTAATATTGGATTTATAGAATATTTAAGTCGTATGATACTTCCAAATATATTTTCATTAATCGCAAGTATTGTTGTATTGTGGCTTTATTTTAAAAAGGCAATGCCAAAGCAAGTGGATATAACAAAAATGAAGGCACCTCAATTAGTTATTAAAGATGCTTCATTATTCCGTATATCGTGGTTCGTATTAGTTTTATTACTTATAGGTTATATGATGAGTGAGTTTGTTCGTGTGCCTGTCTCTATTATTGCAGGTAGTATTGCTTTTATTTTTCTTATTTTAGCGGCGAAATCGAATGCCGTTCCAGTTAGAAAAGTTGTAAAAGGCGCACCATGGAATATTGTTATATTTTCACTGGGAATGTACTTAGTTGTCTTTGGTTTGAAAAACGTGGGAATCACTCATGTGTTAGGTCATATATTTTCAAATATCGCGCATCAAGGTTTATTTACTAGTATTATGGGTGTTGGTTTTATCTCAGCTATACTCTCTTCAATAATGAATAATTTACCTACCGTACTCATTGATGCGATTGCCATTCATCAATCAGCAGTTACTGATGTACTCAAAGAGGGAATGATATATGCTAACGTAATAGGTTCAGATTTAGGACCTAAAATTACACCGATTGGTTCTTTAGCTACATTGTTATGGCTTCATGTTTTAGCTCAAAAAGGAATTAAAATATCATGGGGCACCTATTTTAAAACAGGTATCGTTATTACCCTTCCAGTTTTATTCATGACCTTACTAGGTTTATATTTAACATTAAAATTGATATAGACAGACTTATTAAAAAGAAGCCAAAAATGATATGATTTTTGGCTTTTGTTATATAAAAAAAAAAGTTTAAAATTATTAAAAATGTAATATTATCATTTTTGTTTAAATAGGTTATGATAAATTATATATATTTTGATTTTTGATTCATATGTAATGAATAACAAGGGGATGACATAAATGAAAAAGAATAAAACTGGAAAGTTTAAACTAGAAATGCCGCACACCTATGCAATATTAATGTTGATTATAGTAATTTCCTGGTTACTTACTTATATTATTCCTGCTGGAGAATATGCGAGAGAAAAGAAAAACGGACAAACCATAGTTATTCCTGGTACCTATCACACAGTATCTTCAGAACATCTAAATTTTTTGAATATATTTAGAGCTGTCCCAGAAGGATTGATTAGTGGGGGAGAAATTGTTTTTTATGTATTTTTAGTGGGTGGCGCTTTTGGAATTGTCCACAAAACAGGTGCTTTTGAAAATGGTGTAAATAAAGCTATGAGAGTTTTGGGAAAAGCCAACTTTTTAATGATCCCACTAACGATGATCATCTTTTCAATATTAGGTTTTACAATAGGTTTAGCTGAAGAAACTATTATATTTGTTCCCATTGGTATTATTATTGCTCGTACCTTAGGTTATGATGCATTAACCGGTGCTGCCATGGTTATTTTGGGGGCAGCTAGTGGTTTTAGTGGGGGCATGTTAAATCCTTTTACAGTTGGGGTGGCTCAAACAGTTGCTGAACTTCCAATGTTTTCAGGTTGGGGCCTTCGAACTATCATATATCTTTTTATATTAGCAACGGCCATTTCAACTGTAATGTTATATGCTAGTAAAGTTAAAAAAGATAAAACTAAAAGTATTGTGTATCATTTAGAAAAAGAAGAAGGACAAGTTAATCAAGACATCGATTATCAACACTTTAGTAAAAAACAAGCATTTAGTTTAATGATTATTATGGCAACTATCCTCTTCAATATATTTGGTATTTTTAAATTTGGATGGAGTTTCAATGAAATGAGCGCTAATTTCTTATTTGCAGGAATTTTAGCGGGCTTAGTAGGTGGCTTAGGGTTTAATGGTACGTTTGATGCTTTAGTAGATGGAATGAAAAATATTCTATTTGGAGCAATGATTGTTGGTATCGCAAAAGGAATTATCGTACTGTTAGAAAATGGGAAAATCATAGATACCATTGTTCATGCATTGACGACCTTATTATCAGATGTACCAACGTCATTAGTGATTATAGCTATGTTTATTTTACAATTCATTCTTAATTTCTTTATTCCATCAGGTTCGGGTCAAGCATTAACGACGATGCCTTTAATGGTTCCTATCTCTGATTTGTTACATATTAATCGTCAGCTTACTGTCTTAGCCTTCCAATATGGTGATGCAATAAGTAATATTCTATTTCCTACATCAGCAATTTTAATGGGAGCTCTAGCTGTAGGTAAAATTTCTTATACTGAATGGTTGAAGTTTGTATGGAAACCTATATTAATATGGATAATTATATGTAGCGTTGCTATGTCTATTGCTTTAGTAATAGGATACTAAAAAAATAAGGTAAGACTGACGGTTGTCTGAAGTTAGTGAGATGGATGTCTTGAAAATCTTGTGAAAATAACGAAAGAGCGTGTGTTCATGTTAAATGAGCGCACGCTTTTTTTTATACATTAACCTTTTGATGAAGTACTGTTTTGATAACGACCATGTACAAAGAAATATAAAATCATTGCAATAATAATTAGACCTGCCATTGCAAGATATAAATAGCGATAGCCCATAAATGGAATGAGTAGACCTAAAATGAAAGGACCCATGCCTGCACCAAAGTCCACAAAGATATAGAACGTTGATGTAGCTAATCCCATCTTACTAGTGGGTGATTGTTGAATGGCAATGGCTTGTGCAGTTGGAACGATGGTTCCATAACCAAAGCCAATAAATGCTGCAGATAGTAATAGTAAAAATGGAGAACTTACTATACTTAAAATAGCTAATCCTATTGCAAAACTTAGAAGTACAGGATACATGACTTTATTTTCGCCAAAATGATCATAAATTTTTCCAGTGAATGGACGTGTCACAAAGGTCACAACTGCAAATACAATAAAGAAGAAACTAGATGCAGTAACTAAATGTAACATTTCACTGTATATTGATAAGAATGAAAGTACACTTGCATAAGCAATTCCTACTAAGATGACGACACATGAAATAGGCAATGCTTCTTTTTGTAAGAAAGCACTGAGACCTTTAGGACGTGATTGTTCTTCAGTAACTATGTCATGATTCATCGGTAATTTTTTAATTAATAAAGTAAAACTAAATGAAACGACAATGCTAATCAAACTGATGCCAAAAATTGAAGAAAATCCTAAATTATTATTTAATACTAGTCCTAAGAATGGGCCAAAAGCGGAAGCAAGCGTTACGCTTAAACCGTAGTAACCGATACCCTCACCTTTACGTTCTTCTGGAATTAATCTAGAAGAAATCGTACCCGTTGCTGTTGAAGAGAAACCAAAGGCAATTCCATGAATAAAACGAACGAACATCAAAATAAGAATACTATGAATTGTAAAATATAAAGCGATAGCTATAATAGAGCCAATGACACCGCCAATGAGCACATTCTTAGGTTGCAGATGATCGATGATTCTTCCAGCGCCTAATCTTCCAGCTAGCATGCCAATGATAAATACACCAGCTGCTAATCCGCCAATACTTTCTGAAGCATGGTACGTTTCGATTGTGAATTGTGTAATTGTCACAATAAGCATGTAGTGAATTAAATACATAAATAAATTCACAATCGTTACAAAGATAAAGTCTTTTGACCATAAACGTTGCGACATGTTTAACCTCCTCTATTTAATCCTATTTATCTTAATTTATACTTAATTATTATAATATTAGCTAGACTTAATGTATAATTAGAATAATTTAATTTAATATAAGTAAAACTAATATAAGGGAGGAGAACATATGAATTTTGAACAGCTAATATATGTTAAATCAGTATACGAACAAGAATCAATGATTCGTGCAAGTGAACTGATGCATATTAGTCAATCTGCCATGAGTCAATCGATTGCTAATCTGGAAACAGAATTAGGATATTCATTATTTTATCGCTCCAGAAAAGGGACAGTACCGACAGAAATTGGCAAACGATTGATTCCAAAAATATTGGAAATTTTGGAAGCGAAAGAACATCTCATGCTAGAAGTAGAACGTTTACAAACACATATAACAGGAAAATTAACCATAGCCACTATACCAACGTTATTTCACAAACTACTTCCTAAAGTCATTTCTCAATTTAAAGTGGATTATCCAAACGTAGATATTGAAGTTATAGAATCTGACCGTGAAAATATTATAAAAATGTTGAGAAATAATGAGATAGATTTAGGATTAATTGGTAAAAAAGAATCAGATAAAACAATGTCATTAATTCATGAATTTCTTCTTAATTTATCGACGAATTTTAAACTTATTGTACCTGCTAAATCTAAACTTACGTTTAAAGATACTGTTAATTTAGAGGATATTAAAGACTATCCTTTTATTCTCTATGATCGTAGCTTTTACCATCATCATTTGAAAAAATTCGAAGAAGAAAATGGGGAATTAAAAATTGTATTTCGTACGCATAATCCCATCGTTTTATTAAGAACTGTTGCAGAAGGCTTAGGTGTAGGTATGATTTCTAGTTACATGATCGAAGACGAACCCATTTTAAATGACGAATACATTGAGGCCATACCTCTCGGCCATCCTTTTGATTATTCAGTGTATTTTACAGCGATAGTCAATGACAACAGAAAAAATGAAACCTCTTTATTACGATTTATTGATTATTTAAAGAAGTAATCATTAACAAAACTTTGTTCAAAAGTTCACAAACTTTTCATAGTATTTTACATACAAAGTGCTAACATAATAATTGAAAGTTATATTACTTTAAGAGGTGTAGTAAATGGACAATTCTAAAAAAGTAGCACTTGTTACAGGTGCAGCACAAGGTATTGGTTTCAAAATAGCAGAACGTTTATTTAATGACGGTTTTAACGTTGCTATTGTCGATTTTAATGAAGAAGGCGCAAAAAAAGCTGCTGAAGCACTTTCAAAAGAAGGTCAAGAAGCAGTAGCATTTAGAGCTGACGTATCCGACCGTGAAAATGTTTTTGATGTGACACGTAAAGTTGTAGAACATTTTGGAGAGTTAAATGTAGTTGTAAATAATGCTGGTTTAGGACCAACAACACCTATTCATACAGTAACACCTGAACAATTTAATCAAGTTATCGGAGTAAATGTTGGAGGCGTATTCTGGGGCATTCAAGCAGCTTTAGAACAATTTGAAAAATTAGGTCATGGCGGTAAAATTATAAACGCAACATCTCAAGCAGGTGTTGAAGGTAATGCGGGATTATCTTTATACAGTAGTACTAAATTCGCAGTTCGTGGATTAACTCAAGTTGCTGCACGTGATTTAGCTGACAAAGGTATTACAGTAAATGCATTTGCACCAGGTATCGTTGAAACACCTATGATGGAAGGTATTGCTAAAAAATTAGCCGAAGAAAATAATCAACCAGAAGAATGGGGTTGGAAACAATTCACTGATCAAATCACATTAAAACGTTTATCTAAACCAGAAGATGTAGCCAATGTGGTTGGTTTCTTAGCTAGCAGTGATTCTGATTACATTACTGGTCAAACTATTATTGTTGATGGCGGTATGAGATTCCACTAATTTAAACAACAAATATATATTATTATTTTTAAAACTGATACGCACCCCAAAAGTTGGACTTAAAATCTAACTTTTGGGGTGCATTTTTATATTCTTTTAGTAGATACTATCTGCATATTGATGAAATACTTAACCTTATTGTTTTTTTATGTACTAGTCTAATTGATGACAACGTTACCTTTCCTATAAATATAGACCAATAATGATTGGACTCATCGCAATTGTATAACTCATTAAAAATGAGTATTTAGCAAAAATAATAAGCAATAAAAGCTAATACACCTACAAGTAACAAAAAGATTTAGAGACGCAATCAAAGATAAAATACGCTTATTTAGATATTTATTAATGAGAGTGTTTTATATTTTTAAAAAATAATGATATATAGTAAATTTAAATGTAAATATAGTATATAATGTTATTAATATCTTACAGAAAGGAAGACATCAATGAGAATAAACAATATGAATATAGTTTCTGGTATCTTATGTGTATTATCATTTCTACTTGCAGTTTCGATTACATTTACAGATATGTTTTGGTATTTACCTGGCTTTTTTGTCATGCTATTGTCAGTGGTTTCAAGTGTTGTAGGTCTAATGAGTAGCAGCAAAGTATTTAATGGTATCACGTTATTTTTAACAATTATTTTCTTTCTTATTTTTTCAAGTCCATTATTACTTGCTTAGAAAAGAAAACGATTTTATATCGTACTAATATGAATGGCAATCTTTACAGCTATGATGTGAAGATTGCTTTTTTAAATTAAATTAAAAAAATATTGAAACGCTTTCAATTAGTACGTATAATATTTACTAGTTTGAAAAAGGAAGGATAGTATATGAAAGTAAATAAATATTTGATTTTTATTTTGGGTGCTTTAGGAGGTTTGCTTTACGGTTATGATAACGGTATTATTTCCGGCGCATTACTTTATATTCCTAAGGACATCCCTTTACATAATGGGGCGATAGAAGGGTTAGTTGTGTCATCAATGCTTTTCGGAGCGATTGTAGGTGCAGGTGGCAGTGGACCTTTATCAGATAGAATTGGTCGTCGTCGCTTAGTACTATTTATCGCATTGGTATTTATTGTTGGATCACTTGTTTTAGCATTTTCAACAAATATTGTCATGCTTATTATTGGTCGTGCCATTGTTGGACTTGCCGTAGGTGGTTCAATGTCAACAGTACCTGTATATCTTACTGAAATGGCCCCTACAGAACTACGTGGATCTTTAGGTTCACTTAACCAATTAATGATTACAATTGGTATTTTAGCTGCATACTTAGTGAACTATGCCTTTGCAGATATGGGTGCTTGGCGCTGGATGTTAGGTTTAGCTGTGGTTCCTTCATTAATTTTATTAATTGGTGTAGCATTTATGCCTGAAAGTCCACGTTGGCTTCTTGAAAATAGAAGTGAAAAAGCAGCGCGTGACGTAATGAAAATCACATATAATCCAGATGCAATTGATGCTGAAATTAAAGAAATGAAAGAAATAGCTTCTCAATCAGAATCAACATTCTCAGTAATCAAATCACCTTGGTTACGTCCGACGCTTATTATTGGGTGTATCTTTGCGATTTTTCAACAATTTATCGGAATCAACGCAGTTATTTTCTATGCCCCAACGATTTTTACAAAAGCAGGTCTAGGTGGCTCTGCTTCAATTATCGGTACAGTTGGTATTGGTGTGGTAAACGTATTAGTAACGATTTTGGCATTATTTATTGTTGACCGTGTCGATCGTAAAAAACTCCTCGTTATAGGAAACATCGGAATGATTGCTTCACTGGTTATTATGGCGATGCTTATTTGGTCAATCGGTATTCAATCATCAGCCTGGGTCATTATTATTTGTTTATCATTATTTATCGTGTTCTTTGGAATTTCATGGGGCCCAGTTTTATGGATAATGTTACCTGAATTATTCCCAACGCGTGCAAGAGGAGCAGCAACCGGTATTGCGGCATTAGTATTAAACTTTGGTACGTTAATCGTTGCACAATTATTCCCAATTTTAAATCATAATTTAGATACAGAATGGGTATTCTTAATTTTTGCTGCTATTGGCGTACTAGCGATGTTCTTTGTGATTAAGTATCTTCCAGAAACACGGGGTCGCAGTTTAGCTGAAATTGAACATGAATTACGATTACGTACAGGTGTTAAATCTGAATAACGTATGTATATCGCTACTTCAATGATTTGGAGTAGTGATTTTTTATTTTTTAAAAAAAGGGTAAACATAAAAAAGCAATGCTATGAACGGAGGAATTAAGATGAAACAGTCAAAAGATTTAGAACGATTACTTAAATCTTTAGACGGACAAAAATATGGCGCTTATAAACGAATGAAAGGGATATATCAATTTGATCAATTCCGTCTAGCTATCGATCATGTCCAAGTCGATCCTTTTGCGCCACCTTCAAAAATGCGTGTCATTATTGGGAAACATGAGACTGAAATTCCTAATGAATTATTAGACACTAAAGATAAACGTATAGCGACTTCAGACTTTTTAACTCGAACAGTGGATACCCAGTTAAAACATTTCAATCGTACAGTGAAAGGTTCGGGTAAAAATGGGAAGATCTTTATCGATCATCCAGGACAAGAAATACTCGAACGTACATCTGTAGTGATTAATGATAAAGATATTGAAATACGTATTGAAGTTGGGCTACCAGCAGCCGGACGTAAGATTCTAGGAAAAGTAGCATCACATACGATAATACATGGCATTCCTCAAATGGTAGAAAAAGCGATACGATACGAAAATTTAAATCAACAAGCATTGAACGAACAAGTTGCATTAAAACTAGACCAGACTTATATTAGACAACAACTTGAAACAGAACATTTAGTCGCATTTGTGGCAAATGGTTCAATTTTACCAAGAAAAAGTGGTGTGTCAGACGCTCCAATGAAAAGTGCCATTCAATTCACAAGTCCTAAGAAATTTGAACATACATTCAATCTTCCAAGTGGCCGGGCAGTCACGGGGATGGCTATTCCACAAGGGATTACACTTATTGTCGGTGGAGGTTACCATGGTAAATCGACACTATTAGAAGCGCTTGAGCGTAGTGTATATGATCACATTCAACATGATGGCCGAGAATTTGTGGTGACTCAACATGATGCGATGAAAATACGTGCTGAGGATGGTCGAAACGTTGAAAATGTCGATATTAGTCCATTTATTGATAATCTGCCAGGAAAGAAAGATACGACACACTTTTCTACAGAAAACGCAAGTGGTAGTACATCTCAAGCCACAAATGTAATCGAAGCTTTAGAAGCAGAAAGTTCATTATTATTAGTCGATGAAGATACATCAGCTACCAATTTTATGATTCGTGATGGTCGTATGCAACAACTGATTGCTCCTGAAAAAGAGCCAATTACTCCATTTTCTAATAAAGTAAAATCATTATATGAAGATTATAATGTTTCTACTATTCTTATTGTGGGTGGTTCAGGAGATTATTTTGATGTTGCTGACCAAGTGTTAATGATGGATGAATATCATTTAAAAGATGTAACAGAAGAAGCAAAAGAAATTGCGAATACTGACGGCTATAAGCGAGAAATTGATGGTGATCAGTCATTCGGAGTGCTATCTCACCGCATCCCATTAACGGATTCTTTCTCTAAAAAAGGAAAAGAAAAACGTTTTAAAGCAAAAGGATTACATTCTATTATGTATGGTCATGATCCTATTAACCTAACAGGATTAGAACAACTTGTGGATGATAGTCAGACAAACGCTATTACGGTGATGTTAGATTACTTTAGACGTCATGGGATCAATAATCAGAATTCCATAATTCAAGCCACAAATGAGATGTATCATTTAATTGAGCATGAAGGGTTAGAAGCGCTCTCTCATTTTAATGGACATCCAGGACATCTTGCCTTACCTCGTAAACAAGAATTTATCGGTACCTTAAATCGATATAGAGGATTGAAAGTGAAATAAAAAGAGTATATATTATCTTTTTTAGTAGGCGGGTAGTCTTATTTTTAAAAAATTAAAAGTCTGCTTAATAGTGAAGCATCTGAATTAATACCGGAAGAATACGGGAAACTACGAAAAAAAGATTAAAAAAAATATTTGTAGATTAAACATAAGTAAATCATAGACTCACTTTTCTTTTTATTAAAGGAAAGTGAGTCTTTTCTAATTAAAATAGCAAAAGTATTAGGGAGTGAAACAACAAATTTAAAATAAATTCTATCTCTCACCTTCAATATTTTAGAAATATTTGGATATTTATCATTTGATTAATCGCGCGAGATTGTTTATACTAAAATCAATCGCGAACGATAGAAAAGAGGTGCTGTGTTGAAAAAGGATGAAATGACATTAGCGAATCAATTATGTTTTTCGGCATATAATGTGAGCCGCTTATTTGCACAATTTTATGAACAACAATTAAGGCCATTTGGATTAACGTATTCTCAATATTTAGTTTTACTGGCTTTATGGGAAGAAGATAATCGAACATTACATGAGATTGGTAGACAACTTGATTTATCAAGTAATACGTTGACACCACTTTTAAAAAGATTAGAACAATCAGGATGGGTCATAAGAGAACGTTCTGAAACTGATAAACGTCAACTGATGGTGACACTTACTGAAAAAGCACATCAACAACAAGAAGCAGTTTTTGAAGCGGTAGCCGAATGTTTACCTTCAAATTTTGATAAAACGAAATATAACCAAGCAAAAGACGTATTAGAACAATTAGAACATGGTTTGAAACAACTCAATAAAAAATAAAGGAGAGGATGAGTTAAATGAAAACATACGACGTTACATTTATTGGTAGTGGACATGCAGCTTGGCACGCAGCTTTAACATTAAAACATGCAGGTAAAGAAGTAGCAATTATCGAAAAAGAGCGTATTGCGGGAACATGCACAAACTGGGGCTGTAATGCTAAAATCTTACTTGAAAATCCATTTGAAGTGTTAGAAGAAGCAACACACTATCCTGGTATTGTTGAATCACAAAATCTTAAAGTAAATTGGTCAAACTTAATGGATTATAAACATAAAGTGATTGATCCAATGGCTGGTCAGTTAAAATCATTATTTGAACAACAAGGTATTGATGTATATGATGGTACAGGTGTAATTAAAAATGAACATACAGTTGAAGTAAATGGTGAAGCTATTGAAACTGAAAATATCGTCGTTGCGACAGGTCAACATAGCAATAAATTACCTATCGAAGGTAAAGAATATACACATGATAGCCGTGACTTCTTATCGATGGAAGACACACCAAAAAGTATCACATTCATTGGTGGCGGAATTATCAGTATCGAATTTGCATCTATCATGATTAAAACTGGCGCTGACGTTCATGTGGTTCATCATACAGATGAGATTTTACCAGGATTTAACCGTAATCATGTAGATAAATTAGTTGAAAAATTAGAAGATGAAGGCGTTAAATTCTATCTAAATGAAAATACAGTTGCAGTTAAAAAAGAAGGAGACGCGTTTACACTAACAACTGAATCTGGATTATCAATCAATACAGAATATGTACTTGATGCAACAGGAAGAGTTCCAAATGTTGAAGGTATTGGATTAGAAAATGTCGGTATCAATTATAGTAAAAAAGGTATTGAAGTAGATGAGTACTTAAGAACAAATGTTAAAAATATTTACGCAAGCGGTGACGTTTTAGATAAAACGATTCCTAAATTAACGCCAACAGCAACATTCGAGTCAAATTATATTGCTGCACATATTTTAGGTATGGTACAAGATGAAATTAAATATCCAGCTATTCCTTCGGTACTTTATTCGCTTCCACGTTTATCACAAATTGGTGTAACTGTAGAAGACGCAAAAGAAAATGATCAATATACAGTAAAACATGTGCCATTCGGTAAACAAATGGTATTCGAATATAAGAATGAAACAGAAGCTGAAATGTATATTGTACTAGATGAACATAAACACTTAGTAGGTGCTGAAATCTATGCAGATGCTGCCAATGATTTAGTAAACTTACTTGTATTTATCATTAATCAACGTTTAACAGCCAAAGAATTAAGTCAATTGATTTTTGCTTTCCCAGGCGCTTCAACAGGCGTGATCGATTTATTAAGATTAAACATGCTATAGGTAATAATAAAACGGTTAGTCCATGTGGCTAATCGTTTTTTTTATAAAAGAATGAAATGTTTAAATTTCTCTAAAACGTAAATAACTATATTGTACGAAAAATGAAACGTCATCTCATTTGGAGGGATTTATATTATGGGTAAAGAATTTGAATCGAATGGTGTTAAAGTAGAAATACCAGATGAATTAGAATCAGTCGTTGCGTTAGAATATTCTTTTGTAGAAGCATTAGCTAAATTAGAATTGAATGTCACAGGTATTGCTGATGACAAAGATAAAAATAACTTAGAAAATTCTATTAAACACTTAGTAGGTAACTATACATCTGTTGGTTCACGTTTGGAGCCTGATACAGAATTAATTAAAAAAGCAGAACCACAATTAATCTTAGCAGATAAAACAAGACATGAATCAATATTTGAAAAATTAAATACGGCAGCACCGACAGTATTATTAGAAAGTTTTGATGCTAACTACGATCAAAGTATTGAAACATTTAAACAAATTGCAGAACTCGTATCTAAAGAAGATAAAGGCCGTGAACTTGTTGTTCAACACAATGAAAAAGTTGAAGACTTAAGCAAAGATATTAAACTTGATAAAGACGTATCAACTATTGCTGCTGTACCAACACATGATGGCTTATATGTTCATGCATCACATTCATATGTTGGACAATTCTTGCAAAAAGTTGGTTTTAATGGTTCTATTCCTGAAGATATGGAGAACCACCTACCTGAATATATGGGTGCAGATTACTTAAAAGTAGATACAGACCGATTTGCAAGCTTCAATCCAGAACGTATATTGATTATGGTAGATGAAGATAACAAAGCAGATTATGAAAAATTAAAAGAATCAGAAGCGTGGTCAAATATTGAAGCAGTTAGAAATGATCGTGTACACGATGTAAACCGTGAACGTTGGGCAAAATATAGAGGCTTAATCGCATCAGAATTAATCTTAGAAGACTTAACAAATATTGAAGAATAATCTGATAAACCCAGCATGTTATATGTAATATGCTGGGTTCTAATTCATTTAAATAGTAAAACCACCATCAACATATAAGGTTTGTCCAGTTATGAAGTCACTCCATTGTGATGAAAAAAAGAGAACAGAGCCTGCAATATCATTAGGTGTAGCTATTCTTCCTAGAGGTGTTTGATGTATGATTTCTTCTTTTAAAGATTCTTTTGTATTTATGGTTCCTTTAGTAGGATAAACTAACCCTGGAGCAATACAATTAACGCGAATGTTATATTGTCCAAGTTCCCTGGCGAGATTTTTAGTATAACTTTCTAAAGTGGACTTAGCAATATTATATTGATGATATGGAATTATAGGTCGTTTAGTTAAATTACTTGTAATATTTATGATAGAACTATTGGATTGTTTTTTTAAATGAGGCAGACAATATTTTACTGTATTGTGAGTATATTTTAGAGCTCCTTCAAATTGGGAAAGATAATCATTCCACGTTATTTCTTCAATTATCTTACGATTTTCAGAATTAAATTCGAAAGAAGCAAATGCATTATTAACTAAACAAGTTAACTTTCCGTAATTTTTAATTATATTATCAATCATTTTTTTTACTTCAACTTCGTTTTTAATATCTGCCTTAATCGCTTCAGCATGTCCTCCTAAACTTTTACAATCTTCCACAGTTTTAAGCGCAGCTTTTTCATTTGCTAAATAATTAATTATAACCGTAGATTTTTCTTTAGCGAACGCCAGAGCAATAGAACGTCCTATGCCCCTACTGGATCCTGTAATTAATATTACGTGTTCTTTAAATGTCGTCATTATATAATCATCCTTAATTAATTATATTTCGTAAGTAGTGTATCGCTCACTTTTCTGCAATAAACTTTGTTCTATATCAACGTAAAAAACTAAATCTTTTAAATTAAAACCACCATCGTGATGCCAAGCTGCTTCTGGTAATGTCATAGAATTTATACTTGAAAAGCGGTTAGCACCTATATTAGCCAATTTTTCACACCATTTAAAGGTAGTTTCGACAGAAGCAGCTATACCAACTGTTTGTAAATAATTTTTGAATGGACTAAATATATGTACAAGATTATGAATATCATCAAAAGGCATGATACGAATAAATCTATTTAAAGGACTTGGGGTAAATTGTAATTCTTCTTGATAAATTAAAACCCAAGAAGAATCTTTATTAGTATATACCTCTCGATTATTATTAAATAATGATTTCATTTCTTCATCTTTCAATCGATTAAGACGTTCCATACTTTCATCAATTGATAATGTATGAAGAGGGTATTGAAGTTCTAACTGCTGTAGTGCACTCTTGATCATTTGAGCAAACATTTTAGGTGTTATCTTAAGTGAACTTTCTATAAATATCATTTGAGGAGAATAACAACCTTGTTGATCATAACGAATAATTTCAAGTGCGATATCTTGAGCTAGGCTTTTAACTTTATTAGGTTTTAAAGCTTCTTTACTAATAATAGCTAAACTAATTTTCTCATTATAAGATAAAAATCTTTTAGTAACAGGGATACGTTTAGAAACTTCATTTAGAGTATTGTTGTCACCATAACCAATGATAATATCTGAATGTTTAATCGCTACACGTTCTATATCAGTAACGCCTCCTTGCCAATATAGCACAGCAATACAAGCTCCAATTGTTGGATCAATTTCATTAATTATCTGAGCGAACCAACTTCCTATAAATGGTTCTGATTTAGGTAATTTGCAAATATTTCCAGATTTTACTAATAAACTACTAATTAAACTCCATAATGGTAGACCAGGGACATTTCCAGACCATAAATGCGTAACAATATCTGAACTAATAGCTTTTGAGTAACCGCCTTTAGAATTGGGGACAAATTGATTTAAAATATTGGGATTAGTAAAATCTTCTGTTAAAAAACGAGAAAGCTCATGTTTTCTAAATCTAGATAAATATTTCGTGAATCCTACTTTAATTGTTTCATAGCTATATCCAGTGATTTGAGGAATCACTTCTTCAACTTGAGAACGCCAAGGACTATTACGATCGAGTAGAATATGAATAGCTTGATCAATAACATTAATAATATAATCAGTAGAATATTCGGATAATTTTTTTTTATTCTTTTTTATTTGTAGAGCAACAGTTTCTAATTGTTGTTCGCTTAAAATAGGAACTAAACCGGTTATGTCTGCAAACTCTAATCTTTTATAATTTAGTTGCTTTTCTTCAATAAAAGGAATATGTCCTAATTTAAATTCCATATTAAATCTCCTTATTGTGTAGCATTTAGAAAATCTTCCATCGCTAATGAGCATCCTTTAGCTAATGATCCTTTAGTTCTACCATGTAAAACGAAACCTTTTTCTTTATATTCTCCTATATCTTCCATTAAAATTGCTGCAACTGAATTGTAGTTAGCTAAATCATAGTGAATAAGAATACCTTTCTCTCCTTCAGATACTTCTTCCATTGTTAAAGGATTTACAATTCTACTTCGACACCAATGAGGACTATATTTAGTTGAAGGAGAAATGGTATTACCTTTATCGTAAAATTGGGTACTTAATTCTGTAACACCATACATGTTGACACAATTTTCTTTAGGAATACCAAAAGTAGTTGTTAATCGTTCGTAAAAATCATGTTGAGGTAATTCTTTGGAACGATTTTTGTAACCTCCTGTATCTAATATGCGACTACCTTTGGGTAAATGAAATTTAATGTTATGGTCATCAAGATATTCTAATAAATGTACCATACTATAAGTTGCCCCTAAAAGAGCAAATGGTTTTTGATTATCCTCTGAGTTTTTCAAATCTTTTATTAATGATTCATATTGAATACCATGTTCATCGATATAATTTTGACTATCTTTCGTTCCAAAGTTAGTTCTAGCCACTTCAAGATAATGAGCCAATGAAGAGTTAGGCATAGCTTGAGGAGTGGGGAACAAAACGCCTATTTTTATTTTCTCAATATCCGGTATGAACATCTTTTTAAAAAAAGTAGTTAATGCTAAGTCATAAACCTCTAAATCCATATGATAGTTTTTTCCTTTAATACCACTCGTTGTTCCACTGGTCATATATGTATATTTAGTATCCTTAAGTGGTATAGCGCTAAACGTAGCATATTTAAATGCATTGATTGGAACAGCAGGTATTTCTTTCCAATTTGAAACATTTTGTGGTGTTTTACCTTTAGAGATACTGAATTTTTTATAATCTTCGTTTTCATTAAATTGAAATTTGTAAATTTTTAAAGCCATTTCTGGAAAATCATCTGAATTACCACGTTCAATAAAATCTAAAACACTTTCTTTAATTTGATTAATGTCCATATATTAATCTCCTTTCATAAAAAAAGAGAGCAACAAAAAGTGCTCTCTGTGTAGTAGTAATGACAACAATTACTAAATCACTTTCCTACGTTGGTTTTAACCATAACAGGTTCAATGGTTGAAGCGACATATTAGCTTCTCTCAGCAAGTAGCACCCATAGTGATATATATTCAATCTAATATCTGTATTATATTTTAAAATAAATAAAATAGCAAAATTGTTCTTTGACAAAAAAATAAAAAAATTTTATATTTATTTTATAGTAGATATAAGTACTAGGGGTGTTTATAAACTGAGATGGAGTTATCCAAACCCTTTGAACCTGAACTAGTTAGTACTAGCGTAGGGAAGTATATAATAGGTTTTTACATACATATATATACTTTTAAATGCGCAAACTATCTAGAAGGGATATGTTTGTGTTTTTTTATGTGTTTTCACTTAAAAATTCAGATAGGAGTCTAAATATTATGAAAAAATTAAAATTAGCGGATATTCTAGCAACAGTATTGATTAGCTTTATATTTGGCTTATTTTATAAAGTAGTTGGATTAATGGTTGCTGGTTTAAAACCAATAGGATTACATTTAGATCAAATTGCGTATGGATTATGGTTCGTTGCCGCAATTGTTGCGTTCTTAATTATTAGAAAACCAGGAGTAGCCTTGTTAGCAGAGTTAGCAGCTGGGGCAGGAGAAACAATATTATCTGGGGAATTAAATATGTCGATTTTATTACATAGTTTTGCTCAGGGATTAGCATGTGAATTGATATTTTTAATTTTTAAATATAAATCTTATAAATTAATAGTGGCGATGATAGCTGGAGCTACTGCAGGAATATTTACTATACCAGTAGATTGGGTATTTAATTATTTAGGAGATTTGCCTACTTGGAACGTTATATTACTTTATACGATAAGAATTATTAGTGGCACAATTTTATCTGGTATGTTTGGTTATTATATTGTAAAAGCATTAGAAAAAACAGGAGTTACAAATTTGTTCCAAAGTTCTTCGAAAAAAGATATTGATTCTTTATAATCATTAATAATATATAAAGATCAGAAAAACCTATTAAAATCTACGAAACTTTATGGGTATGATTTTAATAGGTTTAATTTACTAATAAAATACTTTAATAATTGTAAAAGTTATTCCAGATAGACAAATTGAAGTTATACATATCACTATGAAAGGTTTAAGTGCTTTTGAAATAACTTCTTTTAAAACGATATTCAATCCTAGAGCAACCATCGCCATTAACATACATACCGTTGTAATAACATTTATAATATTCATAAGTAATGAAGGAATAGGAACAAATGTATTGATACAAGCCATTATGATAAATCCAATGAGAAAGTAAGGAATATCGATTTTTTGTTGTACTTGGCTTGAGTGTGACTTATAACGCATATACAAAATTAAGCCAATGCTTAATGGAATAAGTAAAAACACACGGCCTAATTTTCCAAGTAAAGCAAATGTCATTGCCTCTGGCCCGCCAATATCTGCTGCTAAGACGACATGAGCGATTTCATGTAGACTGATACCTGTCCAAGCGCCATAAGTTATAGTAGGTATGTTAAAAATAGCCTCGATAGCTGTATAAATAAGTGCAAATATAGTTCCAACTAGTGCAATAATACCTACACTTATTGCAATGTCTTTTTCTTTAGATTTTAAGATTGGTGCAGTAGCTGCAATAGCTGCAGCTCCACATACTCCTGTACCAATACCAAGTAGTATAGAGATATCTTGATTTCCTTTAATAATTTGATTCAAAATTAAAGTTAAACTTATTGAAAAGATAATTACGATAATATCAATAAGTAGTAATTTCCAGCCTTTAACTAGAATATCTCCCATATTTAATTTTAACCCATATAAGATAATCGCAAATTTTAATAAACGTTTCGATGCGAACGTAATACCTGGACGAATGTGTTCTGGATATCCCATCACTTGGCGATATAGCATCGCAAAAATAATAGCAATAGCTAATGCCCCAATCGTATGTAAAATAGGAAATTTAGCTAATATATAACTGATCATTGCGATCATAAATGTAAACATAATACCTTTCATAAATGAAGGCTGCGTGATTGATTTCATAGTACTTTCACCTCGATATGAAATCTTAGCACGTTATTGTTATAACGTTAAATAAATAATAAGTATAGTATATATATCAAAAATGTTATATTAGACTTAAAGGAGAATGATGCATGGATCCGTATAAGGTATTAATTGAAGTAATCAAAACAGAAAGTTTTACTAGAGCAGCAGAAAATTTATATACTTCGCAGCCTTCTGTGAGTCGTGATATTAAACGTTTAGAATTAAAATATAATGTTAAAATATTTGAATTTAAATCTCCATATTTAAAACTAACTAGAGATGGCGAAAAGCTATTACAATACGCATTGCAGCGGGAAAGTATTGAACAAGAATTATGGCAAAACTTAACATCGGAATCTGAGATCATCTCAGGCACTTTAACAATTGGAAGCAGTTATACATATGGTGAATATTTATTATCAGAACAGCTTACCAGTCTTATGCAACAATACCCTAAGTTACATATTCATTTACGTGTTAATAATTCAGATTCTGTTATAAATGATATTAAACACAACAGAGTAGATATAGGTATTGTAGAAAAGGAAATTCAAGACAATGTAATAAAATGTAAGAAAATAATAGAAGACGAAATGGTGTATATTTACAAAAAATCGGTTCAACCTAGAATGGATATATGTTTCGTTAGAGAAAAAGGGTCTGGAACAAGGTTTTATCAGGAAGTAGGTCTTTCTGAGTTAAAATTAAATCCATATTTGATAGAAATTAATAATATTAAGATTATCAAACAAATGGTAGAGGCTGGAAATGGGTTTGCGATTATTTCAAAATCAGCAATTCATCCCGAGGATTATGAAAAATTAATGATAACAACTTTAAATGTGAAACGTCACTATTACCTTGCTCAACATGTTGATAAATATATTGATAAAAATATTAGAGCTGTCATTGAAATGATTATGAAGTAGAGTATGTAAAAAAGCTGGATCTTTCTAAAGATTGAAAGGTCCAACTTTTTTATTAACACTGCGGGGTGTCTTATTTATTGTTTTTTAATTCAAAGAATTTTTCAGCTACAGCTTTACCAGATTGTGGATTTTGACCTGTGATAATGTGACCATCAATAACAGCGAATTGGCTCCAGTTGTCACCTTTTTCGTAATTTGCACCACGATTTTTAAGTTCATCTTCTGTTAAATAAGGTACTTTATCTGCTAAGCCAACTGCTTCTTCTTCAGTATTAGAGAAACCAGTTACAGTTTTACCATTAATAATAGAATTACCTTCACTATCTGTAACATTTAATAGTCCGATAGCACCATGACATACTGAAGAAACTGCATCGTTATTTTCATAAATTTTACGTGTTAATTCTTGTAAATCTTTATTATCTTTGAAGTCCCAAATTGTTCCGTGACCACCTGCGTAATAGATAATATCATAATCTTCAGCACGTACAGCATCTGGTGTAAGTGTACTACCAAGACGTGTCATGAAGTCTTTATCTTGATAATATTTCCAATCTAACTCAGACATCATATCTTCTTGTAGACTTGCAGGATCAATAGCTGTATAGCCACCTTCTGGACTAATATAGTCGATATCATAACCATTTTTGTACAATACATCTGCAAAGTGAACGACTTCACCTAACCATAATCCAGTTGGACGATTCATATCAGGATATTTTGAAACACTTGTAACAACTACTAATGCTTTACTCATTGTATACCTCCTAAATTGTTTACGTAATTCATAATTACCCATTTTTAAGGAGGAATAACACATGCTAGGTATATTTTTTATATTAAAATTATAAATTAATGTGATTGAAAATAATGTTACAAAAATTGTTTAAAAACGTTAAATAGTGGTACATATTAATATACAATTTACCAATTCTATGAATTCGTAAAAGTGGCCTCACTAATCAATCGATTAGTGAGGTTTTTTGTATTCCAATAATAGATAAATTATACTTGTAGTAATCTTTAAATATAAAAAGGAGAGATAATAATGGCCCAAGATAATGGAAAATTAAATTGGTCAAGTTTAATCATTGGTACGTTATTACTAATTATTGCTGTGGTTATATTTAGTAATCCAGTGCAAAACTTTTATACACTTACTTGGCTGATTGGCTTACTCATTATGATAGGCGGTGTCATTCAACTTTTATTCCGTCGTACGGCAAAAAAACTCGTAGGTGTAAATACAAAATTAATTTTAATTAATGGTATTATCGATTTAATCTTTGGCATTCTTGTTGTATTTAATGTTGGAGCAAGTTCAGTATTCTTTGTATTTATGTTTGCGTTTTGGTTTATTTTCAGTTCGGTTATCGGTCTGTTTACCATATCACAACAACATCAATTACGCGGTTTATCAATTATTATAAATATTCTAGGCATTATTTTAGGGATTATCTTATTATTTAACCCAATGATGGGTATGATTTTTGTTTCAACATTAATTGCATTTACATTCGCAATCCTAGGTGTGACATACGTGATTGATGGTCTAGCATAATGTATTTATGTCAAACGTATTAAATTTTAAACTCTTCACTGCTGTAAAAGTGAGGAGTTTTTCTTTTAAAAAGAATATCTGTTGCGTTGAATGAAAAGTAAAGTTGATATACAGAATATGACGTAAGTATTAGAATGATAATTGATAAAACACATGAACATGTTTAGGAGGAACTATCGTGAATTACAATTTTGATGAAATCATTGATCGTCGTTATACAAATTCAATGAATGTGGAAGGCTATAAAGGTTATCTTTTTGGTAATACAGATACGTCAGATTTAAAAGATAATGATGAACTGATTCGTATGTGGGTAGCAGATATGGACTTTAGTACACCAGAAGTCGTATTAAATGCGATTCGTGAACGTTTAAATAAGAAAATTTTAGGCTACACAAACGTCTTCGGTTCTGAATATTATGAAGCTTTTGTTTCTTGGACAAAGAAACGTTATGGTTTTACTTTTCCTCAAGAGCATCTTGTATTCTCTCATGGTATTGTGGCTGGATTAATTGAACTTGTAGGTTATATTTGTGATAAGGATGATAAAGCACTAATTTTTACGCCGAGTTATGGTCCATTTAAAATGGCATGTGATAAAAATCATATTTCAACAGTATATTCTCCACTAATCAATCATCATGGATATTATGAGATTGATTTTGACGATGTACGTAAAAAAGTAGAAACAGAAAATATTAAATTAAGCATTTTTGCGAATCCACATAATCCAACGGGACGTGTCTGGTCAGAAGAAGAGTTAGACACATTGGGTCAAATTATGAAAGACAATGATGTATGGCTCATTTCAGATGAAATCCATTGTGATATCAAACGTTCAGATCAATCACATGTGCCATTTGCCAAAGCTGTCCCAGATTACGACAAAATCATCACTACTATGTCTCAAAGTAAAGCCTTCAACATTGCAGGTTTGATGTTTTCAAATATCATTATTCAAAATGAATCACTTCTAAAAACTTGGAACACCCATCACTTTGGTACGGAAAATCCTCTAAGTGTGGTTGCCACGCAAGCTGCTTATGAAAAAGGCGAAGATTGGTTACAAGCAATGAATAATTATTTAGATGATAACTTTAACTATTTAGCAGATTTCCTAGAAAAAGAACTGCCGCATGCAGAATTTAAAATTCCAGAGGCGACGTATTTAGCTTGGGTAGATTTAAGCTATTATATTAAAGAAAAAGATATTGATGAATCGATGGCGAAATTCTTTATTAAAAACGCTGGTGTCATCATTGAAGGCGCAGAGCAATTTGTTCATAACGCAGAGGGTCACATTAGAATTAATATTGCAGTGCCTAGAGAAGTGATGAAAAAAGGACTACAAAAAATAAAAGCGGCTTTAGTTTAAATGGAAGTGATATATCATGGCTATTATTGAACCCTCACACATAGGTCATACACCATTTCAACAATTATTAGGTCATCATGAGGACATTATGAAGACGTGGTCAGCATTGAGTGACACACTAGAAAATACTAATGCTTTAAACGCAGAACTCAAAGAAGAGATACGCCGTATGCTAGCGCAGAAAAATGGTTGCCAATATTGTAAAGCAAAAGGCAAGCCTACCGGGAGTCTAACAGATGAAAAATCAGCAATATGTATTGGATTTACAGAAGTCTATATCAAACTGGGAGATCAAATACCTACAACGTACACAGAAATCTTAAAGTCTCATTTGTCAGATAAAGAAATCGTCGAACTTATTACGTTCATTACATTTACAAATGCCCAACAACAATTTGGTGCGATGATGAAATTAGAACCTTAAATAAAAGGACTCTAGCTTAGGTTAGAGTCCTTTTATAATTTTCATTTAAAATAACATTCCCCAAATCGTCTGCAAGGTATGGTTTTCGATAATAATAAATAAACCAAGTCCAATATAGACCACTGCCATTATCCAACGACTGAACTTCTCTACAGTTTCTCCGATTTCAGGAATAGATGCAAGCTTCTGTGCAGTAAACACTAAGACATAGATTAAAATTAAAAAGACGATTAATGTCACAATGAGTTCAGAGACACTTAATGTGACAAAGTAAGGGACAAATAATCCGATGTTATCTGCTCCGCAACTTGCGATCGTCACTAACGCAACCGTGCCAATTAGTTTAGTTAATCCGTGTTTGTCTAGTTCTTGTTTCGCTCTTTTTTCTCCTTCACAATCATCAAAAATAGCTACTTTTAATCCTAAATAGATAGGAATAAGACCAAGTAATCCTAAAATCCATTTTTCAGGTACATAATTTAAGACAAAGGCAAAGAATAAACTTACGACAATCAATGTCACAGATCCTACATATTGACCAATATAAATATTTCTATATTCTTTTTTTGTCTGTGCTCGCGCGAAAAAAATAAGCAAAATAACAAGTAAGTCGACTGCAGTTGCGATATACAATATCGCAGCAGTAATGATAGTTTGAATCATAGTTTAACTGTCCTTTTAAAAGTGATATTGAATAAAGTATAACGTATTTCAAATAAGAATTATATAGATTTTATTTTAAAATTTTCACCAAATTTTTAATGTCTACTTGCATGGAAAAAATAAAAAAAATAAATACTAAATAATTTGAAAATTCAAAATATAAAGTGTAAAATGAAAATGAAGAGATTAGAAAGCGCTTACAAAAATCTCTTTATGTTAAAAATAATAAAAGTTCTCTTATGGAAGGAGGCGTTCATTCATGAGTGAATCATATGATTTGATTGTGATTGGTGCAGGACCTGGAGGCTATGTATCAGCCATTCGTGCCGCGCAATTAGGTAAAAAGGTGGCAGTCATTGAAAAATTCAATGCTGGAGGCACTTGTTTAAATGTGGGTTGCATTCCATCTAAAACATTATTAGAACACGGGGAAAAAGCACATAGCATTCAAGTTGCTAATGACTGGGGAATGACGACGAAAGAATTAAATATCGATTTTCCTAAATTTGTACAACGTAAAAAGAAAGTGGTACAAACACTTACGGGTGGCGTTAAACAGTTACTAAAGAAAAATAAAGTAGCTTATATTGAGGGAGAAGCAAGCATTTCAAAAGACTTAAACGTAAAAGTAAATAATGAAACGTATCAAGGTAAAGATATTATTTTAGCGACAGGTAGTAAACCATTTGTACCACCTATTGATGGATTAGATAACATCGATTATGAAACAACAGATACATTTTTCGATTTAAAACAACTACCTAAACAATTAGCAGTGATTGGCGGTGGTGTCATCGCAACAGAACTCGCTTCATCAATGGCTGATCTTGGCGTGAACGTAACCATTGTTGAAGTGGCAGATGATATTTTACTTACTGAAATTGATGATACACGTGAGTTATTAAAAGCTCATTTAGAAAATCAAGGCATTAACATTATTACAAAGGCGAAAATTAAAACAGTAGATAAAACTAAAATTGTACTCGATGGTCAAGATGACGTCAGCTTCGACACGTTACTTGTCGCGACAGGTAGACAACCGAATACACAAGTGGCTAAAGATTTAAATTTAGAGATGGATGGCAAGTTCTTTAAAGTGGATGACCATTATCAAACAAGTCAAAAACATGTCTATGCGATTGGTGATTTAGTCAAAGGTTATCAACTTGCACATGCTGCAAGTGCACATGGTATTCATGTAGCAGAAACACTTGCTGGAGAACACCCACCACTTGTTCGTCAAGAAAACATTACACGTTGTATTTATACACGACTTGAAGCGGCATCCATTGGCTTATCAGAAGAACAAGCAAAAGAAGCGGGATATGATGTGAAAGTCACACAATCAGCGTTTCAAGGTAATGCGAAGGCGCTCATTAAAGGGGAAAACGAAGGAATTATAAAATTAGTTATTGATCAAACATATGGGGAAATACTCGGCGCCTTTATGGTAGGTCCTCATGCGACAGACTTAATTGGCGAAGTCCTAGGAGTAAAAGCGTCAGAAGGTACCATCTATGAATTATCCGAAATAATTCAACCACATCCCGCATTATTAGAAGCGATTGGCGAAGGTGGGGATGCATACTTTGGTTCTGCAATTCACATGTAGTTATTACACTTATGCCCTATGAAAGATAGGAGGAATTGACAATGAAAATGGAAAAAGAACAAGCACGTTGGATTTATAAAACAATGAATGAAATTCGATTTTTTGAAGAGAAGGTACACAAAATTTTTAGTGATGGTCAAATCCCAGGATTTGTACATTTATATGTCGGTGAAGAAGCCGTTGCCACAGGTGTCATGTCACAACTAACTGACGATGATTATATTACAAGTACACACCGTGGTCATGGACATGCTATCGCAAAAGGTTGCGATTTAAACGGTATGATGGCAGAAATCATGGGTAAACGTGATGGTTTAGGTCATGGTAAAGGTGGCTCAATGCATGTTGCCGAAATTGACAAAGGGATGCTCGGTGCCAATGGTATCGTAGGCGGTGGCTTTGGTCTTGCGATTGGTGCAAGTATTTCAATTATCAATCAAGGTAAAGACAATGTTGCCGTATGCTTCTTTGGTGATGGTGCCGCAAATGAAGGCACATTCCACGAAGGTTTAAACTTCGCTTCAATTTTAAACTTACCAGTTATCTTTGTCTGTGAAAATAACCAATTCGCTGAAGGTACGACACATGACTATGCAAGTGCATCTGAAACGATTGCTGAACGTGCTTCTGCATATAATATGCCAGGCGTACGTGTGGATGGCATGAATGTTTTAGAAGTCTATCAAGCGACACAAGAAGCAGTAGAACGTGCTAAAAAAGGGGAAGGTCCTACATTAATCGAATGTGATACGTATCGTAAATATGGTCACTTTGAAGGTGACGAACAAAAAGTTAAATCACCAAATGATCGTAATGCGGATAAAAATGCCACTGTAGAATTCAGAAAACAAGCGATTGAAGAAGGTTGGTTAACTGAAGAAGAAGCAGACGATATTGAAAAAACAGCTGAACAAGCCGTAGAAGATGCTGTGAAATTTGCGGACGAAAGTGAATTACCAGATGAAGATTCACTATACAAAGATGTCTTTGCATAACAAATCTTTAAAGCACTAAAACGAAGAAATAGATAAGAACGAACCTAACCAGACGAGGAGGTTTTTACGATGAGTGAAGAACGTAAACTAACATTTATGGGCGCGATTAATGAAGCGATTGATCAATCTATGGAGAAAGATGAAAATGTCATCTTAATTGGTACAGACGTTTCAGGTGGCGCAAAAGTAGAACATATTCAAGATGATGATACATTTGGTGGCGTGTTCGGAGTAACAAAAGGGCTTGCTAAAAAATATAGTCGTAAACGTGTCATCGATACACCTATTTCTGAACATATTACATTAAGTGCAGCTGTAGGGGCCGCTGCAACAGGATTACGTCCCATCGCAGAACTTATGTTTAACGACTTTATCGGATTTGGTTTAGATCCAATTTTAAACCAAGGTGCAAAAATGAGATATATGTTTGGTGGTAAAGCTAAAATTCCATTAGTAGTACGTACCGTTCATGGCGCTGGCGCAAGTGCGGCAGCACAACACTCTCAATCTCTATATAATATGTTCGCAACAATTCCAGGTGTTAAAGTAGTTGTACCATCAAATCCATATGATGCAAAAGGATTATTAATGTCAGCGATTCAAGATGATAACTTAGTTGTATTTTCAGAAGATAAAACATTACTTGGTCAAAAAAGTAATGTGCCTGAAGAACCTTATACGATTGAGATTGGTAAAGCCAATGTCACACGAGAAGGTGATGATTTAACGATTGTCGCAATTGGTAAAATGGTTGCAGTGGCTGAAGAAACAGCTGACCGACTTGAAGAAGATAACGTTTCAGTAGAAGTTATTGATTTACGTTCAGTGTCTCCATGGGATCAAGATACAGTGTTAGAATCAGTGAAAAAAACAGGTCGCTTAATTGTTATTGATGAATCAAGTCCACAATGTAACATTGCTGGCGACGTCGCTTCTGTCATCGGTGATATTGGATTCGATTATTTAGACGGTCCAATCAAAAAAGTAACAGCACCAGATACACCAGTACCATTTGCATCAAACTTAGAAGCGGCATATATTCCAAATGCAGATAAAGTATTAGACGTAGCATCTGAATTGATTGATGACTTAAAAAAGGCTAAGGCGTAGGGAGGTGTATCACAATGAGTGAAAATATTATTATGCCAAAGCTTGGTATGACAATGAAAGAAGGTACTGTAGAAGAGTGGTTTAAATCAGAAGGCGATACAGTAGAAGAAGGCGAAAGCATTGTCACAATTAGCTCTGAAAAATTAACAAATGATGTAGAAGCACCTGCAAGTGGTACGTTATTAAAAATCAAAGTACAAGCAGGCGAAGATGCAAAAGTAAAAGCAGTGCTTGGTATCATCGGAGAAGAAGGCGAAGACGTAGGAAGCGATGACGATGATTCTGAAGAAACTACCCAAGAGAATAAAGATAACGACACAACTTCTGAAGAACAACAAGCTTCTTCAAATGAAGAACAATCTGATAAAAAAGATACAGAAAAAGAAGCGAAGCCTGAACAACGAGAACGTATCTTTATCTCTCCATTAGCACGTAATATGGCTGAAGATAAGGACCTTGATATCACAAGAATCAAAGGGACAGGTGGAAATGATCGTATTACAAAATTAGATATTCAACGTGTAGAATCAGAAGGCTATGATTATGAAGGTGAAGCGGGTACGTCTGACCAAAGCGCATCTTCAACGGCACAAAACGTCGATGTGTCTAGCATTGGTGAAGGTCTAAACCCAATGCGTCAACGTATTGCTCAAAATATGCGACAAAGTCTTTATAATACTGCTCAATTAACATTACATCGCAAAGTCAATGCAGATCGCTTATTAGACTTTAAAGCTCGATTATCTGAAGAATTAAAAGATGCAGATCAAGATGTAAAATTGACAGTCACAGCTTTATTAGCTAAAGCAGTAGTCCTATCACTTAAAGAATATGGCGCAATGAATGCTCGTTATGAAAACGGTGAATTAACAGAATATGATGATGTACATTTAGGTATTGCGACATCACTTGAAGATGGTCTTATGGTGCCAGTTATTGATAATGCAGATACTAAAAGTATTGGCACTTTAGCAAAAGAAATTAAAACATCAGCTGAAGCAGTACGTGAAGGAAATACAGGTGACGTTCAACTTAGTGGCGCTACATTTACAATTACGAATATGGGTGCAAGTGGTATCGAATACTTCACACCAATTTTAAATTTAGGTGAAACAGGTATCTTAGGTGTCGGTGCTTTAGCTAAAGAGCTTGTTCTTGAAGGAGATAATGTAAAACAAGTCTCTCGTATCCCATTAAGTTTAACATTCGATCATCAAATCTTAGATGGCGCAGGCGCAGCTGATTTCTTAAAAGTACTTGCAAAATATATTGAAAATCCATATTTATTGATGTTATAAAAAACATGAAACATCAAGTTAATGAATAACCCTCAATTTTGGGGGTTATTGTATTATGTAAGCTAACAACAAATATGATAGAGGAGTGATTCACTATGTCAGAAAACCAAAATCAAGGTTGTATAAAATGTGGTCATACAGAAGTAGAAGAAGGTACATTATCTGCAACAGGGTCAGGATTGTCTAAATTTTTAGATGTACAACATAATAATTTTAAGACGATAACTTGTAAAAATTGTGGATATACCGAATTTTATAAACAAGATAGAAACAGAAGTAGAGACTTTATTGATTTGTTCTTTGGAGGATAAGACAAAAGAATGGAACAGCAGTAACCCTTGTGGTTGCTGTTTTTTTAATTTAAGGGTAAGACTTCGGGTTGTGTGAAGTTAGACTTTCGGATGTCTAAAAGTTGTAAAAATTATTTAATATATTGACTTGATATTCATGGGATTTTAAGTCATTGTATAAGTATAGGTTAAGTAACCTATAATTTAATAATCTCTGCTAGGGGTGCTTTATATTGCTGAAAGGAACTTCATGTTCCAACCCTTTGAACCTGATCTAGTTAATACTAGCGTAGGGAAGCCAGTGAGTCACTTTACAATGACATATGGATGTTTTCATAATTTGATGAAAAGGTCAATTTAACGATGAATCATTTTCTTCATTATGATACTTACATATATTTTCGTATATATTCACTTATTCTTATGCATTCAGTATTAAGCTGAATGCTTTTTTTATGAATCATATAATCAGTGATATTTAGACCCTTCTAGTATTTAGGAGGCAATGTCAATGGAGCAAGAAAAAATCAATTTTAAAAGAACTTTTCCAGCAAGTAAACGTATTTTTAAAAAAGGCGAGGGTAATGATAGTGATATTTTTGTACCATTTCGAGAAATTGAACTTTCTGATACCCAATTAGAACAACGTAGTTTTCAAAATGAACCTGTCGTAGTGTACGATACAGCAGGTCCTTATCATGATGACAGTTATGAGGTTGATATCAATCATGGACTTCCAAAGGTTCGCGATGCATGGATTGAAGCACGTGAAGACGTTGAACATTATGAAGGTCGCCGTATTCAATCGATTGATAACGGTTTTTCAAAAGAAGGCCATAAAAACTATGTAGCTCATCCATTCGAATATCAACCAAGACGTGGCAGTAAAGATACACCAGTTACACAAATGTACTACGCTAAACAAGGGATTATCACTAAAGAAATGAAATTTGTAGCAATTAGAGAACAAGTGGAACCAGAATTTGTAAGGGAAGAAATTGCGAGAGGACGCGCGATTATTCCTAATAATATCAATCATCCTGAATCTGAACCAATGATTATTGGTAAAAACTTCTCTGTAAAAATCAACGCGAACATTGGTAACTCTATTGTGTCTTCATCTATTGAAGCAGAAATTGAAAAATTAGTTTGGGCCACACATTGGGGTGCAGATACGATTATGGATTTATCTACAGGAAAAAATATCCATACAACTCGTGAGTATCTCTTACGTAACTCACCTGTACCAGTAGGAACAGTGCCCATCTATCAAGCGTTAGAAAAAGTAAATGGGGTGGCAGAAGATTTAACATGGGAAGCGTATAGAGATACATTAATTGAACAAGCTGAACAAGGGGTCGATTATTTTACTATTCACGCAGGATTACGTCTTCACTATATTCCATTAACTGTTGATCGTTTAACTGGGATTGTTTCTCGTGGTGGCTCAATTATTGCACAATGGTGTCTTGCACATCACGAAGAAAGCTTTTTATATACACACTTCGATGAGATTTGTGAAATCTTAAGTCAATATGATGTTGCTATTTCTCTAGGAGATGGTTTACGACCTGGTTCAATTTATGACGCTAACGATGAAAGTCAATTTGCGGAGTTGAAAACGTTAGGTGAGTTAACGGATATTGCTTGGAAACATAATGTGCAAGTTATGATTGAAGGTCCAGGGCATATTCCAATGCATAAAATTAAAGAAAACCAAGATTTAGCAGATTTTTATTGTAAAGAAGCACCATTTTATACATTAGGACCTCTTGTAACAGATATTGCACCAGCATATGACCATATTACATCTGCCATTGGTGCTGCTCAAATTGCGAGTCATGGTACGGCAATGTTATGTTACGTGACACCTAAAGAACATTTAGGTTTACCAAATAAAGATGACGTACGTGATGGTGTGGTCACTTATAAAATTGCAGCACATGCAGCAGATTTATCTAAAGGCTTACCAGGGGCAACAGAACGCGACGATGCAATTAGTAAAGCGCGCTTTGAGTTTCGTTGGATTGATCAATTCAACCTCGCTTTAGATCCTGATCGAGCGAGAGAATTTCACGATGAAACATTACCAGCAGAATCAGCGAAAATTGCACATTTCTGTAGTATGTGCGGACCAAAATTCTGTTCAATGCGCTTATCACATGATATTCGCGATTCCTACAAAGAACAACTTGAAGGCATGAAAGAGAAAGCCGAAGAATTTAGAGAAGGCGGCAATAGAATATATCATTAATGATATTGGTAAAGAGGTAGCGATATAAATTGCTACCTTTTTTTTAAAAATTCTTCTAGATATATCCATTTCGTTTAACTACTGATACGATAGAGTTATACATATTTCCAGGGTAATATTGCTAGGAGGGTTTAGCATGGATAATCATGCAGAATTTAAAAAAGGAATTTTATTTGCGTTAGGGGCGCATTTATTATGGGGGATTCTACCTATTTATTGGAGATTCATTCACGGTATTAGCGCATTTGAAATTTTAGCGTATCGCATTATCCTTGCGATGGTTTTTATGATTCTAATGATTTTTATATTAAAAAAATCACAAGCGCTTAAACATGATATCAATCAACTCGTAGCACATCCGATTCAACTGGTTGCGATTATCATTGCAGGTTATGTGATTACGATTAACTGGGGAACGTTCATTTGGGCAGTGTCTAATGGTCATGTGCTACAAACCAGTTTAGGTTATTACATTAATCCATTGGTAAGTGTCTTACTCGCATTTATTTTCTTAAAAGAGCGTTTCAATAAATTTGAAACGTTAGCGATTGTATCAGCCGCAATTGGCGTCATTTACATGACAATGAAGATAGGAGAATTTCCAATTATTTCTTTAATGTTGGCATTCTCATTTGGGATTTATGGTTTATTAAAAAAATTGGTACGTGTTGAAGCGATGAGTGGGATTGCGATTGAATGTATTGTGACAGCACCAGCAGGACTGATTTATATCATTTATTTATGGCAAGCACACCAATCATCAGTCGGTTTGAATATGAGTACATTTTTACTCTTATTTTCTGGAGCGGTGACAGCTGTACCACTTATTTTATTCTCAGCAGGGGCGCGTCGCATTCCACTATCACTGACAGGATTTATTCAATACGTCAGTCCAACGATTATCTTTTTACTAGGTATCTTCGTATTTAAAGAAACATTCGACATCCATCAATTCATTACATTTATCTTTATTTGGATTGGTATTGCGCTTTATAGTATCTCTCAATATATTAAAATGAAACGGAGTCCTAGACCAGAATAAAAAAACAAGCCACCCCTCACTGCTTAATGAGTGAAGGGTGGCTCTATTTATCATCTATAAAAATTATTTAAATTAGCCTAAAGAACCGTTACCAGTTTGGTTTTCATTTTTAAGGTTTTTATAAAAAACGCCAGCAAATACTGCTACGATAGCAATAATACCAATATATTCAGAAATTTTACGTCCTGGTGATTTATATCCAGCCATAATATGACCTCCATTTATTAAGTTTTACGTAGTTAAAGCGTATAGTGAAGTATTCCCGTTTTCAAAATAAAAAAACATGTCCATCGTTAATTTTAATAAAGGTATTGTAGAGTGAACAAGATACATAGCTACATCAATGATCTTCATTATAGACAATACCTCCTTTAAATCTAAGAATCTGCACGACATATTCTTCATTATTTTTATTATTTACATTTCTAGCAATTGATACCATGTCATGACGTTTTTTAACTTTTCATAGGATGACTACTGATATAGAAAGAAGTACCGTTAATAGAATGAAGCAGAAGTATGACAAATAAACATAGGTATTATCTATTAAGTTTCTTCGCAAAGTAAGCAAAATAACTCATCATTATAGCGAAAACAACAGATGAAATGAAACAACGCACAATACCTAGATCTAATTTTAAAAGTCGTTGTGCTAAATAAAAGATTATAAAATAAACGATAAAAAAGTATAGGAAATAACGTATTGTTTTCATTAGTTCTCTCCTTATCAATTAAAATATGTATGATTTAAGGCTAACATGTGTTGAATACAAATTAAAAATAATGAAAGAATAAAAAGTAGAGTAATATTATAAGTATTATATAATTAATTGGATTTTCAATTAATTATATTTCAATAAATTTATATTTTAATTTATAAAAATTTGAATATTTGAGTGTAATATTATATATTAAAGGTGGAAGTTCATTATAATTCTATAAGAGGAGTGATCCATAATGAAGAAATTTGCAAAAGCAATGGTCGTTGGTGGTATTACTTTAGGAACAGTATTAGGGTTTAATGTAACTGAGCATAACGGTGTATCAAATGAAGCACAGGCACAAACACATACGTCACAAGGCTATTATTATCATTATCATGGTTATACAAAGTCAGGTGGCGAATTCGTATTAAATCACACGTTCTATAATGCGTTAAAAGCTGGAAATGTAACATTTAACGGAATTAAAGTGAATGAGCAGTATCAAAACGGTACATCAACAAAAAAAGTATATGACCAAACATTTAATCAAGTCAAAGGCAACACAGCAGCAATGATTGATTTTAAGGTCGCACCTAAAAAAGTAAGCTTAGAACAAGTGAAAGACGTTTACGGAGATCATTATCAATATCAACCATCACTGACTGAGAAACAAACAGATGAAACAAATGGACTATACGGTTACACAGTAGGCAAAGGTCATATTACATTCCATGTTACGGATGGCTACGTGGATCATGTTACTGTGTCATAATAAAAGATATAAAAGAACAGCACCTCATCGCGAGGTGCTGTTTTTTGTGTTAATCAAGTATATTGATGAATGTCATAATGAAAGTTAATATACAAGCAATGATAATGACTAACTTTCCTTTTTCTGTTTTCTCATGTCCATGTTGGTACTCTCGTAAAACAAACAACCATGAAATGATAACTAGCAATCCTAAAACAATACTAATAAATTTCATGTAATGATCTCCTTGTATATCTAGAATTCTTGTTTCAAACATAACGTGATTTAAAATAACAATCAACTATCATTTTTGTACAATTACAATGATGATAAAAGGCATTATGATTGTTTATTATAGCTGAATTTTTAAAAGTATGATTAGAAAGCTACGTATATAATTTGTTAAAACTATAATTTAAACATAGCTAAGACACCTATTTATATTCTAAGTTTTTACATATGAGAATAAAATATAATTATACAAATAGTTTTAGAAATAGATTAATATAAAATGTTAACCTTAATATATAGATAAAAAAATATTATTAAAGGAGGATATTCATGAAAGGTTCTATCTTTTGGAAGAAAGCATTTATTCCTGTGTATTTCATCGTGGCTTTCTTATTGTTTCTTCTTTTTAAATTTTACATACAGACTGATAACTTTTCTATATACATACTCATTTTTATTATAGCCAGCTTTGGAATAGCATCTGTGATTTATAATTCTAGAAATAAATATTGGAAATGATAAATAAAGATATCATCTAAGAAGTTAAATATCTTAGATGGTTGTGAGGTTTTCATGATGAAAAAGTATTAATTATAGCATTAATTAGTACTATATTATTAAGCGCATGGTCGATAAACATTACACAGATTGATGAAATCGAGAGGATAAGGATAAGAAACAGACACAAGAATCACATAATAATAAAAACCATAATCAACATACTCTGCGAAAGAGATATTTAAAATTTAAATTATGTTTGTGAAAAAGTTTTGCTGGAAAAGAAGGCTTCATTTTGAAATTTATTTTATATTTCGTATATTTCTTTGTTTCTTTTTTCATTTTAAATTTGCTACTTGATTTAGTGATATCCATCCTTGATTTTGATGTATATCCAAGTCTTATTTCTACATTGTTTTTTGCAATATTTATGACTCTATTTATTTATGTTTTAAAAGGAAATAAAAGTAAAAAATAAAATGCACATTTATGACAAGAAAATTTGTTTTGTGTTGAGAAGAACCCTTAACTAAATTTGCAGACGAATGTCGGCATAGCGTCGTGAGTTATCGAAAAGTTTTAGGTTTGTTTAGGATTCCTAGGCTCAATGTTAACAAAGCAACGTAAGGTTGCGAATATAGTAACTAAAAGTATCGTGAATTTTACTAATTTTAAGTATAAGTTTTATTTGTGAGGTGAATTTATGGAACTATCAAATGTGATTAAAAATTACAGAAAGTTAAATAATTGGTCTCAAGATGAATTAGCAGATATTTTAAATGTTTCGAGACAGAGTGTATCTAAATGGGAAAGTGATAAAAATTATCCTTCGTTAGATATTTTGGTTGTTATGAATGATTTATTTGGTGTTACTTTGGATTAGTTGGTTAAAGGTGATATTGAATTAAAAAAACAAATACTGAATGGCGATTATCATGATGGTGCTTATAAACGATGTCCAACTACTATGGCTGGATTTTTAGCTGATTATTGGTGGACTATATTTCCAGTAGGTGGCTTTTTAGTTTGGGCTTTTTATGCGATTTCTTGGAATTTTTAGTTGATTTAATTTCTTTGATATATGGAATAAAGCAATCTTGAGCATAACAATAATGTTCGCTTTGATCTTTTTTTCTTTGTTACCCTTAGTGTAAATAAAACTTGTGGAGGTTAGAAGTTATGATTTTAGATATTTTAGGTTATGTATTTGGGATAGGTTTTATTGTATTTGGAATTTCAGCGTTAGTGTCATGTGGGTCTGAAGTTTATAAAGTTATAAGTAAAAATAAGGAAAAAGGGAATTATAAAAAAAGTTTTTATTTTGCTGGAATGGCGATCATTTGTGCAATAGCTTTGATTATTATGGCTAGTGTTTTTATATTTTAGAAACGAGTTGAAAACGAGTTTCTTTTTGTCTTGATACATATATAAATAACGGTCTTTTCTAAAAATAGGGATAGATACTGATATATCAGCGTTTATTACTGGTTTTTGCGTTTTAAGAGCTATAAATTTATTTTTATATAAAACCCATAAATAATCTAAAAAGTATTTTAAAATTGTAAATAAGGGTATTTTAAATTTTAAAAAGGTTTGGGATAAATTTTGTAAGAAGGAGTGTTTATATTATGTCGATTAAACAAATATTGGATTATCTTTTAAATAAAAAGTGGGGTTGGGATGATTTAATTTGGATATTTTTTGCGATTGTTATAGCAAGTATGTTTACAACACCATTATTAGGCGTTCCAATTGGGATTGTAGTTTATTTTTTATTGTTTAATATTAGTGATGAAACTAAAGAAGAAGCAAAAAAGTATGATTTGAAAAAGAAAAAATAGAACATACATTTATGACGAGAAAATTGATTGTTGTTGAGGCGTCCCTAACTAAACTTGCAGACAAATGTCAGCATAGCAAGAGTTATGAGGCCGACCATTCGATAAGTTTAAGGATTATTAAGGATTCTGAGGATCAGCGTCAATAAAGCAATTGGAATAAAGCATAAATTTTGAAATAATATAAATATCAAGAGGTGATTTATTATTCAAAATAACAGGTTTGATATTAATAAGCTCAGTACATTTCATCGTATTTCGTTTATTATGAATATTTTCTTTTTAATTTTTATGGCTCCAATTTATAGTCTTGATAATATTTATTTATCAGTTGCTTGGACTATTTTGGGTTTAATAAATGGTGTTTATTTAATAGTTAAACAAAGACATGGAAATACTAATAAGCATATTTGATGTACTGATAAAAAAGAGCCTAAACACGGGCTCTTTTTTATTTTGAACATTTTTCACATAAAACTTTTTGACTTTTAGCCCAACTTTTTAGATTTGTTACGCCATTAAGATTTTTTGAATTTGTGTGTATTGCTATATTTTCGTTTTTGTCGATTTCTTTTTCACAATGACTGCATTTTAATTTTTCAAGAAACATAAAATGACCTCACTTTTTGCGATTTTGTATTCTTTTGATTGTATTTAATTCATTAAATTTAAGAGCATATCAGCTATATATGTTTCAGTAAATGCTGCTAAAATGACCAATGGTAAACAGACGAATAAATATGCTTTTAATAAATTAATTAAACTTAGTTTGAAAGAGTAGTTTTGCTTTTTTTCTTTTCTGAATAGATTGGTTATTTTTCTTAAAATTGATTTATTTAGCATATAAAGACCACTAGTAAATATACAAAAACTCATCATTTCCAAAGTGTAATGAGGTATATAAGCGATTAAGCTAGTTAGACCTTTGTAAGTATCAAAATGGATGAAAAAACCGAATAGTATGCCAGGAATAATAAGCGATACTATTAAATTTAGAGTATATAAAAATGGTATGGGTATTAAAGCTAACAAAAGCATTTGTATTGGTACATGAAAGCCATTGTTTTGTATAAACCCCCAAACTTTTTTTAGTCCCTGCGTTTTACTAACGCTTTCAGGTGAATTGGATCCTAATTGTTTTATAAATTCTTCTGAAGGATGAAAAAATAAAGCGATTGGAATTGTTACTAGTAATAACATTGTTGATAATATAAAGATTTTTATTGCTCTTTTAAAATAATTTTGATCTTTAATATTTAGCATGATTAACCCTTTCTTTTTGTTTTTTGAAACGAGTGTCATGAGTTTTTCTTATCCCGATAATTAATAACGTTATAATAGAGAGTCCTATATGTTGAATTGTATTTTATTTAAAAGTTCTATAAACATTTGAAGTACTGACATCTATCTTTTAATATTTGATATAACTCATTTTTACATAGCTCCTGTTTTTAAACAATACTGACAAATGAGTCATATTTTAAATTTTATAATTCTATTTATATTAATATGTTCGTAGATGACAAAAATTTCAGTATTAACAAATATTAACGCTATTGATATAAATATAGTGTAATTGAATTTTGAAAACATTTTTATATTACTCGTTGATATTGTAAATGTATGAAAACAAGAACAGCCGCAGTTTCCTAATTATGACTCTGGAAGCTATGGACCTAAAGAAAGTGAAAAATTACTTAGTGAAGACGGATTGAATTGGTGGAATAATTTGTAATATAAAAGACTTAAAGTTGTCGTCTTTTGAATGAGTAGTTAATCATTGATTAATATGCAATAATCAATGTTATAAGGATTATAAAGGGAGGATACTTAATGGATTTTATTAATATTACAGGTGCTTCACAAAATAACTTGAAAAACATAGATGTAAATATCCCAAAACACTTAGTAACCGTATTTACAGGACGTTCTGGTTCAGGGAAATCATCTTTAGTGTTTAATACTATTGCTGCGGAATCTGAACAGCTACTAAATGAAAGTTATTCCAGTTATATCCAATTTCATTTAAATCAACAACCTAGACCGAAAGTGAAAAAAATTAAAAATCTTCCTGTAGCAATGACAATTAATCAGAAAAGATTCAATGGGAATTCTCGCTCTACGGTAGGAACAGTTTCGGATATATATGCCTCCGTTAGATTACTGTGGTCTAGAATAGGCGAACCGTTTGTTGGCTATTCAGATGTATATTCCTTCAATAGTCCTAAGGGCATGTGTAAAACTTGTGAAGGATTAGGATATATTGAAGACATTAACTTAGATGAATTGCTAGATTGGGATAAGTCTTTAAATGAAGGTGCCATAGACTTTCCTTCTTTTGGACCAGATAAAGAGCGTGGTAAAGCCTATCGAGATAGTGGTTTATTTGATAATAATAAAAAATTGAAAGACTATACAAAAGATGAATTAGAATTATTTTTATATCAAGAGCCAATGACGTTAAAAAATCCTCCTAAAGAATGGAGAAAGTCAGCTAAATATGTAGGGCTAATACCTAGATTCAGTAGAATATTTTTAGGCGATAAAGAATTTAATAAAAAACGCTATGCCAAACATCTTAAAAATGTAGTAAATAATAAAATATGTCCTACATGTAAAGGTCAACGTTTAAACTCGAAAATATTAAGTTCTAAAATTATGAGTAAAAATATTTCTGATTTCACACAAATGACAATTAAGGAAAATTTAGAGTTTCTTAATAAATTAGAGGATCCAACAGCTAAATATATTATTGATCCTCTCAAAAAGCAGTTAGAAGCACTAAAATATATTGGATTAAGTTATTTAACGCTTAACCGTGTCACAACGACATTATCAGGCGGTGAAGCGCAACGTCTTAAATTAATACGTCATTTAAATAGTTCTTTATCGGATTTAGTTTACATTATAGATGAACCAAGTGTTGGTTTGCATCCGGAAGATATAGCTAAAATCAATGAAATTTTAAAATCTTTAAAAGACAAAGGCAATACTGTGTTAATTGTTGAACATGATCCCGATGTTATTAAAGAAGGGGACTATATCATAGATATGGGACCAGGTTCAGGAAAAAATGGTGGTGAAATCACATTTGAAGGAACATATAATGAATTACTCTCTTCAAATACTTCGACAGGTAACGCATTACGTCACAAACATAATTTAAAAGAGAATATTCGTGAAGCGAACCATTTTTATAATATCGGTCCTGTGACACAAAACAATTTAAATAACGTAAAAACGTCTATACCTAAACACGTATTAACAGTCTTAACAGGCGTTGCTGGTTCAGGTAAGAGTACCCTTGTTAAAGCAGGTTTTGAAAATAATGACCATACCATCTTTATTGATCAAAAAGCAGTTCAAGGATCTAATAGATCTAATCTGTTAACGTATTTAGGTGTTTTTGATAGCGTAAGAAGCTTTTTCAGTAAAGAAACAGGCTTAAATAAAGCTATGTTTAGTTATAACTCAAAAGGTGCCTGTCCAAATTGTGGTGGAAAGGGCTACATTAAAACGGAACTTGCTTTTATGGGTGATTTTTCACAGACATGTGAAGTTTGTCATGGTAAACGTTATAAACAAGAAGTATTAGATGCTACCATAGATGGGTATTCAATCGCCGATGTTCTCGATTTGACGGTTGACGAAGGTATTATTTTCTTTGATAAAAAGAATGATATTAAGTCAAAATTACAATCTGTAAGTAAAACAGGTTTGAATTATATGTCACTTGGACAACCTTTATCCACTTTGTCTGGTGGAGAGATTCAACGCGTGAAACTAGCACAACATTTAGATGAAGAGATAAAAAATAGTATTTTTATTTTTGACGAACCAACCACAGGCCTACATGAATCGGATATCCCTATATTGATGGAGTGTTTTGATGATTTAATTGATCAAAACAATACAGTTATTTTGATTGAACATAATTTATCGATGATGTGTGAAGCAGATTGGATCATCGATGTCGGTCCAGGCCCTGGGTTGGATGGCGGAAAGGTCCAATTTAGTGGAACACCTAAAAACTTTATTGATAGTTCAGAAACATTGACATCTAAACACTTGAAACGCTATATCAATCAGTAGAAATAGAAGAGTTGGATGAGTTTATATTTATTATATTCATTCAACTCTTTTCTTATCATAGATTCTTTCAATATAGAAATATTGAAAGAATTGTCTATCCAGTAGTTCCACCAAAAGTTGAGTATAAGTTAACAAACATAGGAAAAACACTCGATAAAGTAGTTTATGCAATTTGTGATTGGGGGGGATGAATTTCTGGAAGAAATTTCTAAATAGAAAAATGTTAAAATTTAAATATATAGGTAAAAGACGCCTCAACTTTGAACGAGTTATTCAAAGTAAGGCGTCTTTATCTATATAGTATTGTGGTTTTAAAATAACTTTAATAGTATTATCTTTTTTTTGATCAAAGATGTCATAAACTTCTTTTACATCTTCTAACGGCATAGTATGAGTGATAATTTCTGTTGGATTATTTACTTCACATACTTCCATATTTTTATATCCTTGATAAGTAACTGATTTCATACAATCATCCTCTTTTAGCAAATATGCGCCTGTTATTAAAATACAAACTCAAACGAGTAAATTAAGTAATTATTATTTTGTGTTAAATATACATAATTTACATATAAATCATGTGAATTTATTGAATATAATCATCTTTTTTTGAAAATAGTATCTATAACAAAAGGAGGATATTCCCCATTCATTCACCATCAAATTTATTTTCTTATACGCCTCACTATCTCAGAATATCAATGTAAATAATTTTTCTATTATTTACCCCAAAATAAAGTTTGAAAGTATATATATTAATATTACTCCAACAATGATTTTGAACCATATAGAAGAATTTGAAAAAATACAAGGAAAGAGAAAAACAGAAAATAATACATAATTTAACTTATCGGAAGTTATATGTAACTCATCTAGTACAGATGATATAATATACAGGTCGCCTATCTCTCAGGCGTCAATTTAGACGCAGAGAGGAGGTGCATATTAGATGGTCGAAGCTCTTGTTCACATCACGACCACAGTCATCAGTGGTTGTATTGTTGCGTTATTTACGCATTGGCTACGTACACGTAACAATAAGAAAAAATAGGCGATATTAGCCAACACCTAAAAACCCCCTCACTACTCGCAATAGTGAGGGGGTTGGTGCATATAATGCACGAAGCTCTTGTTATCTAAATTATAACACTGGTTAGTAGTGGAATGCAAAATAGTTTATTGATTACTAACTAGTGAGTGATCTTTAATAAAGATACTATTTCACTAGAGGGAATGCCTATCTTAAACATTATAAAAGATTTATGAAGTTGAAGAACAAAATTGGAGATATTAAATATATTATCTTTTTGATATGTAGGTTTTTCTGATGGTGGAAAATAATGAGAATAATAATGTCTATAATCCTTCAAATAATCATGTAACTTTTCGTCATAATTAACAATGCTTTTTAAATAATTTTGTAACTCGTTATCTAATGAGTGAAATAAATCTTTATATCTATCTATTAAAATGATTTGCTGATTTGATACGAGCCTTCTATGCAAACCTTCATTTATTTTTAATAAGTCAACTAGATAATGTTCAATAAATTTTGGCGTATACATTAACTTAATATAATTTGAAAATATATCTTGAAACGAATCATGATTATTATAAAAAAAAGAATAAATATTTGATAAATATTTATTAAGGAAATCTTTTGTAACGTACGTAATTTTTGTTTTATGGTGCTCCTTAAAATTGAATGGTAAATCTACAAAAACCCTAAAAGCTTCTTTTTTAGAATACAATATGATACTTTCAATTTTATGTTTTTCATTAGTTATAAAGCTAAAAATGTAAGCAATATTAAGGGCATCTGAAATACATTTATCACTAGTTAAATTGTTTTTATACTCAAATTTTAGTGAATTCTCATATTGAAAGGTGATTTCGTTAAATCTAGTTCTTTTACGATTTATTTTACAAGCTGAAGAAAGACGAACTTCATTCAATGAAATTATTTCTTTCTTTAGATTAGCTTTATCGATAGAAATAGTATATTCATTATTTGTTTGATCCCTTTTAATATCAAATGGTATGTGATTTATATTTTCTTTTAGACCACTAAATTTAACACTTATGCTATCAAAAGTTTTAGGAATCTCTGTATGAGAAATAGATACCCAAATTTGAGTGAATAAATACTCATATTCGTTACTTCCTGGAAAATTTATAGTATGCCTCGATAAAATGCCGTTTCTAAGATACAATGTTTCTCCTTTTGCAGTAATAAATTGGCATTGGTTTATTCTTTCTTCATAATCCATATCAGTATTAAATAATAATTGATAATTACTACCATCACTTTTTAAAATTCCAGCTTCCTTAAAATCAGATATAATTAATGTTCCAGATATTTCAAAAGTATCAGTATTACTAATTTTTTTTAATTTCATTAATAAACTCCTTGCTTACCAATATAAAATAGTATTTATATTATATCATTTAATTTCAGAGTGTATGTGCTTTTAGAGTACACCCTAATCATACAAAATGAATTGTTGAAATTACAGCAATTAAAATGTATGATTAGGGTGTATATTAATTATGAGGTGAAACTAAATGATTGTGGGCTATGCGCGGGTATCATCAGTAGATCAAAATTTAGAAAGACAACTTGAAAATTTAAAAACATTTGGTGCTGAAAAAATTTTTACAGAAAAACAATCAGGTCCATCTATAGAAAACAGACCCGTCTTTCAAGAAGCATTGAACTTTGTGAGAATGGGAGATCGTTTTGTCGTGGAATCAATTGATCGTTTAGGTCGTAATTATGATGAAGTCATTAATACCGTTAATTATCTTAAAGAGAAAGAAGTACAATTGATGATTACCAGTCTACCAATGATGAATGAAGTCATTGGTAATCCATTATTAGATAAATTTATGAAAGATTTAATTATACAGATATTAGCAATGGTTTCAGAACAAGAAAGAAATGAAAGTAAACGTCGACAAGCTCAAGGGATTCAAGTTGCGAAAGAGAAAGGCGTATATAAAGGACGACCTTTATTATATTCTCCCAATGCGAAAGATCCTCAAAAACGTGTTATCTATCATCGTGTTGTAGAAATGTTAGAGGAAGGCAAAGCGATTAGTAAAATTGCGAAAGAAGTGAATATTACAAGACAAACTGTTTATAGAATTAAACACGATAACGATGATTTGTTTTAATAAACGGTTTTTCAATGCAAATGAGAGCTTCTCACAGCGTCTGAAAACTTATGGTGATCAATTATTCTGAGATTTTAATATTAAAACAAGAGGTTCTGTTGCAAAGTTGAATTTATAGTATA